>JAEZCJ010000141.1 GCA_023433615.1 Bacillota bacterium
GGCGTCGGCGGCGCGGGAGCCGCTGCGGGCGGGCAGGCTGCGGCGGCGAGTTCGCCGCAGCAGCCTGCGCAGGCGCCAGGGCAGCAGGCAGCGCAGGCGGCGGGACAGCTGGCAGCAGTCCAGCGGGCTGGTCAGGAGGCGGCGCAGGACGGTCATGCAGGCGCACAATCGCAGGCGGCACCGGCGACCCCAGCAGCTGCCGGGCAAGTGAATCCGAGCGGCCAATGGGTTAGCGGACTGTTGAAATGGCTGGGCGTTGAGCATGAGAAGCATTTGCTTCAGACGATTACCGGCGGGCCGCCGCAACAGGCCGCAGATGCCGGCTCGAAAAGCGGTCAGGCAGCCGCCGCTCCGGCCGGAGCGGGTTCGGATGAGCAAGCGGCCGCTGCAGCCGTTCGTCAAGGGGCAGCGCTCATGAGCGATCGTGCGGCGGGATTGCCGGAACGTGCGGCTGTACAGTTGCCGCAGCAGGGCATCATTGCCGGGCAGCAAGAGCCGGGTTCAGGCGAACCGGGAAGACTGGCGGCGCAGGAGTCGATGAAGCAGGCTCTGATGTCGCTGGCTTCGTCTGAAGAAGTGCCGGCAGCACTCCGAGAGACGGCTCAGCAGCTAGTGCAGCAAATTACCGGGCAACAGCTTCTGATGTCGCAAGAACGCAACGGCGCGCTGCTCTCCCATATGACGATGTTCATCCCGTTTCAAGGCGCGGACGGCAGCCAGACGGCTTCGGTGCACATCCAGTCTCGACGCGGACGCAAGGGCGAGCTGGATGCAAGCAACTGCCGGCTGCTATTCGATCTACGGATGAAGCAGCTCGGCGACACGATCGTGGATGTGCATGTCGTGGACCGCATCGTAAGCCTGAATCTCTGGAATGATCATCCTGCCATCGGCGAGCTGATCGATCAATCTCGGGACGAAATTACGGGTGCGCTGGCATCTGCGGGCTATCAGTTGCTCGCGTTGAAGACGAAGCCTTTTCCTGATCGCGAATCGGCCGCAAAGACGACGCAGGACCAGGCCGGCGTGAAGACGGGAGAGCTGCCGGATGCTTCTGCATATGCATCGAAGCCCTACAGAGGGGTGGATTATCGCGCATGAGTGAAGCAGACAACGCAGAACAGGCGGAGCAGCGCTCTCCGATTAAGAAGGCCGTCGCGCTCAAGTACGAACCGGAGAAACGGAGCGCGCCGGTCGTGGTGGCGAAGGGACGCGGCCAAGTAGCCGAGTCGATTCTGGAGAAGGCACGCGAGCATGGCGTCCCTGTTCAAGAAGATGCTTCGCTCGTCGAAGTACTGTCGAAGCTGGATATCGATCAGGAAATCCCGGCCGAGCTATACGCGCTTGTAGCGGAAGTGCTTAGCTTCGTATATCGGTCGGATCGGCGGGCGAAGGAGTGGGACGATGAGCGGCAGGCACGGTAACGCAGGTCAGCCTGCTCGCGGCAGGAAGGCTGCCGCGCTTAGCGGCCGCGCAGAAACCGGCAGACGCGGCGAAGAGGCGGCGGCGAAGTATCTTGCCGAGCAAGGCTATGCGATCCGCCATCGCAACTGGCGCTGCCGCAGCGGCGAGCTCGATATCGTGGCCGAGAAGGATGGCTTATGCGTCTTCGTGGAAGTCCGGGCGAGGCGGGCTGCCAGCCGATTCGGCACGGCGGCGGAATCGGTGGATGCCCGCAAGCAGCGGCAATTGCACGGCGTCGCTCAGGTGTATCTGGCTGCGAACGGACTGAATGACCATGCGCTGCGCTTCGACGTGATCGCTTGTACGTTGAACGAATCGCGGGAACGTATCGAGCTGGAGCATATAATCGGCGCATTCTAATGAATGCATTATATGTATAGCAGTACAGGATAGCCCTGCCCTTCCGCGATCGGCTCGACGGAAGGACAGGGCTGTCGATTATTCCCTAACTCTGATTAGTTAAGATTAGTCGACTTACAGGGCTTCTACAGCGGCAAAGCGAGATGAAGTTCGGAATTGTCGACTTCGACTTAGAGAGGGGAAAGTGCCGAGCAGGAGCCTGACGAGGCTTGAAGCTCGGCAGATCCGAACTGCGGCGGCGCCTCAGGCATTCGATTCCAGGGAGGGCTGACATCTGCCCTCAGACCGGCTCCAGCTTGCGGTCGAAGCAGCGATACAGGATCGCTTCGGCAACATGCTCGGCGCGAATCTCATCGCTGTCGTCCAGATCGGCGACCGTGCGCGCGAGCTTCAATACCCGTTCATGCGAGCGCATGCTGAGGCCAAGCGATTGGTATGCGGCATCCAGCAGGCCGGCAGCCTCCGTCTGCATCGGGCAAGCGATCCGAAGTGACTTGCCGGACAGATCGCTGTTCCACAGCGCGCCTGTCGCAGGCAAGCGGGCGAACTGACGCTGCTGGGCGGCGTATACCCGCTCGCGCATCTCGGACGTGTTCATGCCTCGCGATTCGGCCTGCAGCGATGCAGGACGCGGGACATCGACCTGCAGGTCGATTCTGTCCAGCAGGGGACCGGATATTTTGGCCCGATAGGCTGCGATCCGTCCGGCGGTGCACGTGCATCGGCGTTCCTTGGTCTCATGGCCGTAGTAGCCGCACGGACAAGGATTCATCGATGCCGCCAGCATGAAATGGGCAGGAAAGCGGAATACGGCGCGTGACCTGGCGATCGTCACTTCCCGGTCCTCGAGCGGCTGTCGCAGCACTTCGAGCACTTGACGCGGGAACTCCGGCAGCTCGTCCAGGAAGAGGATGCCTTCGTGCGCAAGCGTCACCTCTCCCGGCTTTGGAATGGAACCGCCGCCGATCAAGCCGCCCGCCGATATCGTATGATGCGGCGAACGAAACGGCCGGCTGCGCATCAAGGATACGCTGCCCGTCCCGAGCTTGCCTGCCGCGCTATAGATCTTCGTCACGTGCAGTGCGGCTTGTTCCTCCAGCTCCGGGAGAATGCCGGGCAGCCGTTTGGCCAGCATTGTTTTGCCGGTGCCCGGCGGGCCTGACAGCAGCAGGTTATGCCGCCCAGCCGCCGCGGTCAGCACGGCCCGCTTGGCTGTCTCCTGTCCGATCACGTCGCCGAAGTCGGGCTCCTTGCCGCTGCCGTCTGCGATGCTTCCTAACGCGCCTTCTCTGCCGCGAGCCGCGTTCGAGCTGCCGCGATATCGCAGCGTATCCCAATCCGCGCCTCCGCCATGCTCGCCGGCCAGCTGGTCGACGTGCTGAAGCGCGAACAGCTCCATGCCTGCGATCAGATCGGCTTCGGCCGCGTTACCGAGCGGCAGCAGGACGCGCGAGTAACCGCGGCGCTTCGCCTGCTCGACCATCGGCAGCACGCCGGGAACCGGCCTTACTTCGCCGCTAAGCGCGAGCTCACCGATGACCAGCGTGTCTCGGAACGGCTGTTCCGGAAGCTGCGCGCTGCCTACCAGGATGCCGGCCGCGATCGCAAGATCGAACGCCGTGCCTTCCTTGCGCAGGTCGGCAGGAGCCAGGTTGACGGTAATGCGCTGCAGCGGAAATTGGAAGCCGCAGTTCTTCATGGCAGCGCGTACGCGCTCGACGGATTCGCGCACAGCCGGATCGGGAAGTCCGACGATGTTCACTTGGGGCAAGCCCGACGAAATATCCGTCTCCACGTCGATCCAATGGGCCTCGACTCCTTGTACGGAAGCGCAGAACATTCTCGTATACACGCAAAAAACACCTCCATCGCAAATAGCGGATGAAGGTGCTTCCTCACAACCTGAATGTGGTTAGTGTAGCCGAATTTCCTGCGAGCTGTCAATCATGGCGGCGAAATCGGGCGGCAGATTGAGCACGCGGTGCAACAGTAACGCCGACTCCGCGCGGGTGACGCGTGCTTCAGGCGCGAATCGGTTCCCCGGCACGCCGTTCATCAGGCCAAGCGAGACTACGGCTCCGATCTGGCCGCGCTTCTCGACCGCTATCGCATCGACGTCGGCGAAGGTCAAGGCGGTTGCATCGGGCTGAAGCGCCAGCGCGCGTGCCGTCCATATCGCCATGTCGGCCCTTGCTAGCGGCTCGAGAGGGCGGAAGCTGCCGCCGGACGCGCTCGGATCGTCGATGATCGCTGCGCGTACGAGCGCTTCGATGTAAGGGGCCGACCAGCTGCCTGCGCGAATGTCCTTGTATCCGGCCGGGCGGCTGCCGGCGGCGACCGGCAGGCCGAGCGTCTCGGCTAGCAGCTTCGCGTATTGCTCGCGCGTGACGGGCTGGCTCGGACGCATCGTGCCGTCCGGGAAGCCTTGCACGATGCGAAGCGCCGCTAGCCGGTTAAGGGCATCGCCGGCCCAATGTCCCTCAAGCGCATCATATGCGGGAGGGACGGCTTCGTGCCCGGCTAGAATGCCTGTCATCCAAGCATAGGTCTTCGGAAGAGAAGTTCGAACCAGCTCGCGCGTCGCCTCGGAATAATAGAGCATGGCGCCCGTCTCCGCAAAATATTCCTCCGGATACAGCTCTTCGTATTGATTGCCGCTGAACAGGTTGTTCGCTTCTTCGTTGAACGCGGCCATGAACTCCGGGCTGGCGGATGCGCCGTAGAAGACATAATCGTCAATGGCGTGGAACGTCTCGTGCAGCTCGAGATTGTAAGAGCCGTGGCCCATCCCTTCATCGCTGTAGCCGATCCGGACGATGACCGGATTGCCCCCTACGCCGGGGATATCCGACCAGGTCTTGCCGGTCGATTCCCACCCGCGCGGCACGACGCCTTTCAGCGCAGCCATCTCGGGCTCGTCCGTAATCGGACCGTCCACGAGCTTGATGCGCACGCCTTCGTAGACTAGCGATTCCAGCACGTCCGGTTCGATCCGCAGTATGCGGTCGATCATTAGCTTCGCCGTCTGCTCGTCGAAGGGCTTTTGCGGCAGCACGAATAACTGCTTCTCCCAGTATGCTCGCGGGATCGCCGCATCGGCCTGACGAAGCGGCAGTCCGATCTGAATGAAGATGGCCAAGGCCAGTCCCAGCACGAACCCTTTTCCCCATGTACGCTTCATGTTGACGTTTCTCCTCTGCTTTCTATAATAATGCGATTGCTGCGAATAAGCCTTACTGACCACAAAATAACACGTTGCGCTGGTTACGGCAATATGCGAGTCCGATAGATATTGGAAAAATCGGGCATATTAGGGGAGGGCTATTGTCTGTAACGGTTCCTCTTCGTTCGCAATTTGAGATGAAACCCATATCAAATTGTTGTCGGAATTTCTGCCGAAAAGGAAGGAAAGGTTGCGCGAAACGTGCTACAATAGGTAATGTTTGTGTACATAACGAGACTGAAGCTGCGGATAGGAGGATTTTCGTTATGAATATCCATGAGTATCAAGGCAAAGAGGTCCTAAAGCAATACGGGGTTGCTGTACCGGAAGGCAAGGTTGCGTTCACGGTTGACGAGGCTGTAGAAGCTGCGCAAACGCTGGGAACGCAAGTCGTTGTCGTAA
This sequence comes from Bacillota bacterium, assembly GCA_023433615.1. GTDB lineage: Bacteria > Bacillota > Bacilli > Paenibacillales > Paenibacillaceae > Paenibacillus_I. The sequence continues at coordinate 5,450 of JAEZCJ010000141.1, forward strand.
AGGCGCAGATCCATGCTGGCGGACGCGGCAAGGCAGGCGGCGTTAAGGTCGCCAAAAACTTGGACGAGGTTCGCAAGTATGCGAGCGAAATTCTGGGCAAAGTGCTCGTCACCCACCAGACCGGCCCGGAGGGCAAAGAAGTAAAGCGCCTATTGATCGAGCAAGGCTGCGACATCAAGAAGGAATACTATGTCGGCGTAGTCGTCGACCGCGGCACGGGACGCGTAGTCATGATGGCATCGGAAGAGGGCGGAACGGAGATCGAAGAGGTCGCCGCTCATACGCCTGAGAAGATTTTCAAAGAAGTGGTCGATCCGGTCGTCGGACTGCAGCCGTTCCAAGCTCGCCGTCTCGCGTTCGCGATCAACATCCCTTCCGAGCTCGTGAACAAGGCCGTGCATTTCATGACGGCGCTCTACACGGCGTTCGTCGAGAAGGATTGCTCCATCGCGGAGATTAACCCGCTCGTCGTAACGGGCGACGGCAACGTCATGGCGCTGGACGCGAAGCTGAACTTCGATTCCAACGCGTTGTTCCGTCACAAGGACATTATCGCGCTTCGCGATCTGGACGAGGAAGACGAGAAGGAGATTCAAGCGTCCAAGTTCGATCTGAGCTATATCGCGCTCGACGGCAATATCGGCTGCATGGTTAACGGCGCCGGTCTCGCAATGGCGACGATGGACATTATCAAATATTACGGCGGCGACCCGGCCAACTTCCTCGACGTAGGGGGCGGCGCTACCAAGGAGAAAGTTACGGAAGCGTTCAAGATCATTCTGTCCGACGAGAAAGTGAAAGGCATCTTCGTCAATATTTTCGGCGGCATCATGCGCTGCGACGTTATCGCCGACGGCGTCATCGCCGCGGCGAAGGAGCTCGGACTGAACCGTCCGCTCGTCGTTCGCCTGGAAGGCACGAATGTCGAGCTGGGCAAGAAGATGCTGAACGAATCGGGACTCAATATCGTCGCAGCCGACTCGATGGCCGACGGTGCCCAAAAAATCGTGGCGCTCGTGAAGTAAATCGGGCTGCGTTCGACGGTTAGCGCGCGGTATGACATACGATTATCAGTAGAGGATGTGAGCCTTCGATGAGTATTTTGGTGGACAAGAATACGAAAGTCATTACGCAAGGCATTACGGGCAAGACGGCCCTGTTCCACGCCAAAGGCGCATTGGACTACGGTACGCAGATGGTCGGCGGCACGTCGCCGGGCAAAGGCGGCACGACGGTAGAGATTGCGCTGGAGAACGGCGAAACGGCAAAATTGCCGGTATTCAATACCGTATCCGAAGCGGTGCAAGCGACGGGCGCGACGGCATCGGTCATCTACGTGCCGCCTGCATTCGCGGCTGACGCCATTCTGGAAGCGGTCGATGCCGAGCTTGAGCTCGTCATCTGCATCACGGAGGGCATTCCGGTACTCGACATGATCAAGGTGAGCCGGTATCTGGAAGGCAAGAAGACGCGCCTGATCGGGCCGAACTGCCCGGGCGTCATTACGCCGGATGCATGCAAGATCGGCATTATGCCGGGCTATATCCATACGAAGGGCCATGTAGGCGTCGTATCCCGCAGCGGCACGCTTACGTACGAAGCCGTACATCAGCTGACGACGCGCGGCATCGGACAATCGTCCGCTGTCGGAATCGGCGGCGACCCGGTCAAGGGCTCGGAATTCATCGATATTCTGGAACTGTTCAATAACGATCCGGATACGTACGCGGTCATCATGATCGGCGAGATCGGCGGCACCGCAGAGGAAGAAGCGGCCGAGTGGATCAAGGCGAACATGAAGAAGCCGGTCGTCGGCTTCATCGGCGGCGCTACGGCGCCTCCAGGCAAGCGCATGGGTCATGCCGGCGCGATCATCTCCGGCGGCAAAGGAACGGCTGCCGAGAAGATCTCCACGCTTGAGGCATGCGGCATCAAAGTCGCGCCTACGCCTTCTGAGATGGGCTCGACGCTGGTCAGCGTGCTTGAAGAGCAGGGCCTGCTCGACAAGTGCATCACGCGCAAGTAAACGAACAGCATAGCGTTTGGCTTGAACCGATCGTTCGATATGGCGCCGGTTCGCAAGCGAAGGTAAGCAACCTTTCGTTCGTCCTCAGAGGACGTCCGGAGGGTTGCTTTTTTATTGTCTTACGATTCGTCACAATATTGGGTAAGCTTGCATTCTAGCCGCGCGTAACGCACAATAGGATGAGAATGCAGGCCGTCCCGTATGAGAGGGAGTGCTGGCATGGTGGAGAAGCAATGGTCGCGGCGCGAGGTGCTATTCGCGCTGCATGAGACGGCAGGCGTCGGACGCGTTACGATCCGACGCATTATGGAGAACGGCGCGCTGGAGCAATGCCCGACGTTCGGCGAGGCGCAGTGGCGGGCAATCGGGTTGACGGCAGCGCAGGCAGCGGCCATCCAATCGTCGCTTATGCCAACCTTCGTGCGTCAGCGTGCCGCGCTGTACGCGCGCGAAGGCATCGCATGGATCGGAATCGAGGATGAAGCATACCCGAAGCTGCTCAAGGCGATCGCAGACCCGCCGTGGATGCTGTATGCGATCGGCAAGCTGGACTTGCTGGAAGGGCTGGCCACGTCGATCGTCGGCACGAGGATGCCGACCGCCTATGGACGCCAGACAGCCCGGTCGCTTTCGCAGCGCCTGTCGGAGTCGGGCGTGACCATCGTAAGCGGGCTGGCGCGAGGAATCGATGCCTGCGCCCATGAAGGCGGCCTGCGAGGACCGGGGAGCACGATCGCGGTGCTCGGGACGTCGATCGGCACCATCTATCCGCCGCAGCACGCTTCGCTCTATCGCGCGATTGCGGAGCGGGGGCTTATCCTGTCCGAATACCCGCTTGGCACGATCAGCCATCCGGGCTTGTTCCCGCAGCGCAACCGGATCATCGCCGGTCTGTCTCGCGGGACGATCGTTGTGGAAGCAGCCGAGCAGAGCGGCTCGTTAATTACGGCAGAGCTGGCGATGGGCTATAATCGGGAGGTGTACGCGGTCCCAGGCATGATCAATTCCGGCAAGAGCAGCGGCACGCATCGATTGATCAAGAATGGCGCCACGCTGCTTACGTCGCATGAAGAGATCCTGCATGATCTATACGGAACCGACGGCAGGCTTGTTCTGGCCGAGCCGAACGCGTCCGGGCAGGCGGCTGCGCTGTCGTCCGAAGAGCAATTGATCGTCGATCTGCTGCGGGATGAGCCGCTGCATTCGGACCAGTTGCTGGCATCGACGGGCTTTGCGTTTGGACATTTACACGCACTTCTGATAAATTTATCTATAAAACGTAGAATCGAACAGCATCCGGGTTCTTTATATAGCGCGATCTAGCGCAGCATGTACGAACCATGTCGGGAGGAGGAGCACTCATGGCGGATTCGCTCGTCATCGTAGAGTCGCCTGCTAAGGCGAAGACGATCGGCAAATATTTGGGCAGCAAATTTATCGTGAAGGCTTCTATGGGGCACATCCGGGATTTGCCGAAGAGTCAGATTGGGGTCGAGGTCGAGAACGGCTTCCAGCCCAAATATATTACGATTCGGGGAAAAGGCAGCGTCCTCAAAGAATTGAAGGATGCAAGCAAAAAAGTAAAAAAAGTGTATCTGGCGGCTGACCCCGATCGCGAAGGGGAAGCGATTGCCTGGCATTTGGCGCACTACCTGGATCTAGACGAAACCGAAACCTGCCGCGTCGTATTCAATGAGATTACGAAGCAGGCAGTCAAGGATGCGTTCAAGTCGCCGCGCAAGATCGACATGGACTTGGTCAACGCGCAGCAAGCGAGACGGATCCTCGACCGGCTCGTCGGGTACAAGATCAGCCCATTATTATGGAAGAAAGTCAAAAAGGGACTGTCTGCAGGCCGCGTGCAATCGGTAGCGGTGAAGCTGATCATCGACAGGGAGAACGAGATCGACGCTTTCGTGCCGGAAGAGTATTGGTCGATTACGGCATCTCTTCTCTATGGAGAGACGCCGTTCGAGGCGAAATTCTACGGCATGAACGGCGAGAAGCGCGAGCTGTCCAGCGAAAGCGATGTGCAAGAGGTGCTTCGCGCCATGGCAGGCGCGGCGTATAAGGTAGAAGAAGTCAAGGAACGGGAACGCCTCCGCAATCCGGCAGCGCCGTTCATCACCAGCTCCTTGCAGCAGGAGGCAGCCCGCAAGCTGGGCTTCCGCGCTGCGAAGACGATGTCGGTTGCGCAGCAGCTGTATGAAGGCGTCGACCTCGGCAAGGAAGGCACGGTCGGTCTTATCACGTATATGCGTACGGACTCGACTCGAATCTCGCCTCTCGCGCAAGAGGAAGCGAAAGCTTATATCGTCGAGAAGTTCGGCGCAGCCTATGCGCCCGAGCAATTCCGCCAATACACGAAGAAGAACGCGAATGCGCAAGATGCGCATGAAGGGATTCGTCCAACCTCCGTCCTGCGCGAGCCGGAAGAGATGAAGGCATTCCTGAGCCGCGATCAGCTTCGACTCTATAAGCTCGTATGGGAGCGCTTCGTAGCGAGCCAAATGTCGTCTGCCGTATTGGATACGATGACCGTCGACATACAGGCTGGCCCGGTTACGTATCGCGCCGTCGGCTCGAAGGTGAAATTCCACGGCTTCATGAAGGTGTACGTCGAAGGCAATGACGACGGCACAACCGACGAAGAGAAATTCCTCCCGCCCCTTAAGGCAGGAGACATTGTGAAGCAGCAATCGCTTGATCCGCGCCAGCACTTCACGCAGCCGCCGCCGCGCTATACGGAGGCAAGGCTCGTACGCACGCTGGAGGAGCTGGGAATCGGACGGCCGAGTACGTACGCGCCGACGCTGGAGACGATCCAGAAGCGCGGTTACGTTGCGATCGAGGAGAAGAAGTTCGTTCCGACGGAGCTTGGGGAGCTTGTCCACCAGATGATGGACGAATTTTTCCCGGAAATTCTGGACGCCGAATTCACGGCCCATATGGAAGGCGACCTTGACCATGTCGAAGAAGGCAAGGAAGACTGGGTGAAGGTGCTCGCTTCCTTCTATGAATCGTTCGAGAAGCGGCTCGAGGTCGCCGAGGACGAGATGAAGGAAGTCGAAATTCAAGACGAAGTATCCGACGAGCTCTGCGAGAAGTGCGGCAAGCCGCTCGTGTACAAAATGGGACGCTTCGGCAAGTTCCTGGCCTGCTCCGGATTCCCGGACTGTCGAAACACGAAGCCGATCGTCAAGGATATCGGCGTCGCCTGCCCGAAGTGCGCAGAAGGCAAGATCATCGAACGGCGCAGCAAAAAAGGGCGTATCTTCTACGGCTGCGATCAATATCCCGGCTGCGATTACGTCTCTTGGGATAAGCCGACGGGCAAGCCTTGCCCGTCTTGCGACAGCATGCTGGTCGAAAAGAAAAACCGCTCCGGCGGGAAGCTGCTATGTCCGCAATGCGGACACAGCGAGGAGCTCCCAGAAGAGCAAGAGCACGCATAGCAGCGCCGGAGCGGCAGTCATCGATGACCGCTCCGGCGTTCCGACCGAAAGGGAGTTATGGCATTGACGACTACACAACGAGTAACCGTCATCGGCGCAGGCTTGGCTGGAAGCGAAGCGGCGTGGCAGATCGCTTCGCAAGGCGTTCCGGTGACGCTGTACGAGATGCGGCCCGTGACGCGCACGCCTGCCCATCACACCGACAAATTCGCGGAGCTTGTATGCAGCAATAGCCTGCGGGCGAACGGCTTAACGAACGCGGTCGGCGTTTTGAAGGAAGAGATGCGCAGGCTGCACTCGCTTATTCTTCGTTCCGCCGACAAGCATGCGGTGCCTGCCGGAGGCGCGCTGGCGGTCGACCGCGAGGGCTTCTCGGGAGAAGTGACGAGCAGTCTGCGCAACCATCCGCTGATCGATGTCCGAACGGAAGAGGTAGCGGATATTCCGGAGGAGGGGCAGGGGATTACGGTCATTGCCACGGGGCCGTTGACATCGCCCAGCCTATCCGAACGGATCCAGCAGCTGCTCGGGGAATCGTACTTCTACTTCTATGATGCCGCGGCGCCGATCATCGAGAAGGACTCGATCGATATGAGCAAGGTTTATTTGGCGTCCCGGTATGACAAGGGGGAGGCGGCTTACCTCAATTGTCCGATGACCGAAGAGGAATTCGAGGCGTTCCATGCGGCGTTGACGACGGCCGAGACCGCTGCGCTCAAGGAGTTCGAGAAGGAAGTCTACTTCGAGGGCTGCATGCCGATCGAAGTGCTGGCTTCGCGCGGGAAGCAGACGGTGCTGTTCGGCCCGATGAAGCCGGTCGGACTCGTGAACCCTCACACCGGCAAGCTGCCGCATGCGGTCATCCAACTGCGGCAGGACAATGCTGCAGGAACACTATACAATATGGTCGGCTTCCAGACGCATCTCAAGTGGGGCGAGCAGAAGCGGGTGTTCTCCATGATTCCCGGGCTTGAGAATGCCGAATTCGTGCGATACGGCGTCATGCACCGCAATACGTTCATCAATTCGCCTAAGCTGCTGGAGCCTACCTATCAATTGAAGGGACGCTCGGACCTATTCTTCGCCGGCCAGATGACCGGCGTGGAGGGCTACGTCGAATCCGCGGCATCAGGCCTGTTGGCCGGCATGAATGCCGGCCGGCTGGCGCGCGGCTTGGACCCGGTTGTTCTGCCTCCGGAGACGACGCTCGGCAGCATGGCGAACTATATAACGACGGCCGACTTCAAGCATTTTCAACCGATGAACGCGAACTTCGGCCTATTCCCGCCGCTTGGCACGCGGATGCGCAGCAAGAAGGATAAGAACGATGCAATCGCGAACAGGGCGCTTGACACATTGGAGCGTTATATCGCGGACACGATCGATCATACGGCCGGAGCCCCCAAGCAATCTTGATCCGAACGGCTCGCGGCACGATACGAATGGACGGAGGCGGTATGAGGTGGAAATGCATTTTCACGCCACGACGATCTGCGCGGTAATGCACGAGGGCAAAGGCGCGATCGCCGGCGACGGTCAAGTGACTTTCGGCAACAGCATGGTCATGAAGCATACAGCCAAGAAGGTCCGCAGGCTGTATCGCGGCCAGGTCGTCGCAGGCTTCGCAGGCTCGGTATCGGATGCCATTACGCTGTTCGAGAAATTCGAGGGCAAGCTGGAGGAGCATCACGGCAACCTGCAGCGCGCAGCCGTCGAGATGACGAAGGAGTGGCGCTCCGACCGCGTGCTGCGGCGCTTGGAGGCGATGATGCTGGTGATGGACGCGAACGGCCTCCTGCTCTTGTCCGGCAACGGCGAGATCATCGAGCCGGATGACGGCGTGCTAGCGATCGGCTCGGGCGGCAGCTTCGCGCTCGCTGCGGCTCGCGCGCTTAAACGTCATGCTACGCATCTGACAGCCAAGGAGATCGCGCAATCGGCGCTTGAGACCGCTGCTGATATCTGCGTGTTCACGAACCGGAATATCATCGTGGAAGAGATTCAATAGGCGAACGGAGGATGATCCAATGAAGAATGAGGCGATGACTCCGCGTCAGATCGTGACGGAGCTCGATAAATATATCGTCGGACAGAAGGCGGCCAAACGTTCCGTTGCAGTCGCGCTTCGCAACCGTTACCGTCGCAGCAAGCTCGATGAGGCGCTGCGCGACGAAATCGTGCCGAAGAACATTCTGATGATCGGACCGACGGGCGTAGGCAAAACCGAGATTGCCCGCAGGCTCGCGAAGCTCGTCGGCGCTCCGTTCGTGAAGGTAGAAGCGACGAAGTTCACGGAGGTCGGCTATGTCGGCCGCGACGTGGAATCAATGGTTCGCGATCTAGTCGAGACGTCGATCCGCATGGTGAAGGCGGAGCGGATGGAGCAGGTGAAGGACAAGGCGGAGAAGCAGGCGAACGAACGTCTCGTCACGCTGCTCGTGCCGAGCGGGGCGAAGCCGAAGTCCGGCCGCAATCCGCTCGAGATGCTGTTCGGCAATCAACAGCAGGAGTCGCAGGAGGAGCCGGAAGTCGAGACGACGATCGCGGAGCGCAGGAGGGTCGTTCGCGAGGAGCTTGCTGCCGGCAAGCTGGAGAACGAGCAGCTCGAGATCGATGTCGAGGACGCAAGTCCGAACATGCTCGACATGCTATCCGGCCAGGGCGGCATGGAAGGAATGGGCATGAACATGCAGGAGATGTTCGGGCAATTCCTGCCGAAGCGCACGAAGAAGCGTAAGCTCCCCGTCCGGGAAGCGCGCAAAGTACTGACGCAGGAAGAAGCGGGCAAGCTGATCGACATGGACGATGTCATTCAGGAGTCGACGCGCAGGGCAGAACAGACCGGCATTATTTTCATCGACGAGATCGATAAGATTGCCAGCCCTTCAAGAGGCGGTTCGGGTCCGGATGTGTCCCGCGAGGGTGTACAACGCGATATTCTTCCGATCGTAGAGGGGTCAACGGTGATGACCAAGTATGGCCCTGTCAAGACGGATTACGTGCTCTTCATCGCGGCCGGCGCGTTCCACATCGCCAAACCGGCCGATCTCATACCGGAGCTGCAGGGACGATTCCCGATCCGTGTGGAGTTGTCGGATCTTACGCTGGACGATTTCGTCAAAATTCTGACCGAGCCGAAGAATGCGCTCACGAAGCAATATACCGCACTGCTCGAGACCGAAGGGATCCGCGTCGATTTTACGGAGGACGCGATTCGCGAGCTTGCGTCCATCGCGGCGGACGTGAACCGCAACACGGAGAATATCGGAGCGAGAAGGCTCCATACCATTCTCGAGAAGCTGCTGGAGGATCTTTCTTTCGAAGCGCCGGAGCTGTCGCTTGAGCAGATCGAGATCACCCCGGCATACGTCAAGGAAAAGGTCGGCGATATTGCGAAAGATCGCGACTTAAGCCAATATATTTTATAGGGATAGCCAATAAAAATTCTAAAAACATCGGTTGTCAGCACCGAGAAGGTTGAACGATAGTAGCAATTGAGGAGCGGAGCTCCAGCGTTTCCGTAGGAAACGCCGCTTCGGAAGCACACGCTAGGCAGACCTACGTGAGCACCGGAAAGTGCGCTAGCGTTCAAGCTTCGACGTCGAATAGACTCCGAAGCATACGCTTCGTGATCACAATCGATGCTAACGCAGCGTAAGGGAATCTGGGAGGCAGTGGGCATGTCACTATTAGCAAAAACGAGAACATTGAACCGTATGCTGCAACGAGCAGCGGGCAAGGCGCTGAGCTTCCGTGAAATGGCGGAGGTGCTCGGCTCGACGATCCAGGCACATGTATTCGTCGTCAGCCGACGCGGCAAGCTGCTCGGATGTGCGGCCGCAGGAGCGCTGGATCAGGAGCGGATCCGAGCGGCATCCAGTACGGAGACGCATTTCGGGGCCGATACGAACGAGCGATTCCTCCAATTGCAAGAGACGGTAACGAACGTCGAGCCAGACGCGGGCATTGCCGAGACATTCCCGGATATGGCCGGGCATGAGATCATGACGGTCGTGCCGATTATCGGCAGCGGCGATCGGCTGGGAACGCTGGTTCTCACGAGATTGACCGGACCGTTCGGCGAGGACGACTTGATTCTGGCAGAATACGGCTCGACGATCGTCGGCATGGAAATCATTCGCGAACGCGCGGAGGAAATCGAAGTTGAGGCTCGCAGCAGAGCGGTGGTCTCGGTTGCGGTGAATTCCTTGTCTTTCAGCGAATTGGAGGCCGTTGAGCATATATTCGAGGAATTGGGCGAGAAGGAAGGCCTGCTCGTCGCGTCGAAGATCGCGGACCGCGTCGGCATTACAAGATCCGTCATCGTGAACGCGCTGCGCAAGCTGGAGAGCGCAGGGGTTATCGAGACGCGCTCGTTGGGGATGAAAGGCACGTATATCAAGATATTGAACCATCAGCTCTTGCAAGAATTGCACAAAATTAAAATATGAGAAGTCTCTCAGAGACGATTCATGGGAAAAGCCCTATCTTCTAAAAAGATAGGGCTTTTTGCTTATTGTAGATCGTCCTAAAAGTGAGGAATAATTATCTGTCGGCACATTACGACACTATATCTCTACTATATCGACAGATGCTCTCATTTTTTTAATAAAAAAGTGTCGAAATGAGCAGGAATGCAAATAAACTTGTTGAATATCTAGATAAGATATTTGACAGGAAAGCGGGGGTTCTCCATGAATTTGCTGCGCGGACCCGAATTTAGCCGGCTTCAAGGCGCGATCGGGGCAGCTGAGCTGCGTCAACAGGTCATCGCGGACAATGTTGCGAACGTCGATACGCCTGGCTTTAAACGTTCCGAAGTCGTATTCGAGGATTATTTGCAGCGCGAGCTGTCGGGGGCTGGAAGCTCCGGAATCGCGGGCAGGCGCACGCATGCCAAGCATTTCGTCTTCGGCCAAGGAGGCAGTACGTTGCAGCCTCAGCTGGTGACCGACCATCTATCGGTGATGAACAATAACGTCAACAATGTGGATATCGACCGCGAAATGTCGCTCTTGGCGAAGAATCAACTGCGCTACAACGCGCTCATTCGCCAGCTGAACCATGATTTTAGCATGATGCGAATCGGTATTGAGGGGAGAGCTTAATCGTGAAATTGACTAACGGATTCGACGCAAGCTCCTCTGCATTAACGGCGCAGCGGCTGCGAATGGATGTCATCTCTTCCAATATCGCCAATGCGGAGACGACCAGAGGCCGGCTTGTCGACGGCAAATTCCAGCCTTACACCCGCAAGATGGTCGTGCTCGAGCCGATCAAATCGAAATTCTCCGATATGTTGAACGACAAGCTGGGCAACGGAGCAGGACGTTCAACGGGCGTGAAGGCTACGCAGATCATGGAGGACCGAACGCCGCCTAAGCTGGTGTACAACCCGAGCCATCCCGACGCGGATGCCGACGGCTACGTGAAGATGCCGAACGTGGATGTCCTCAAGGAAATGGTGGACATGATATCCGCGACGCGTTCGTATGAAGCGAACGTTACGGCGCTTAACGCAACGAAGGCGATGTTCACCAAGGCGCTTGAGATCGGCAGATCCTAATTACGAGACTAGCATGGGGGGATATCATTGATTAGCAATCCATTGGCGGGCCAGATCGCGCCGGTACGCATGCAGGGCCCGAGCGTTGCGCCTAAGGCGACGCCTGCTGAATTTACGCAGGATTTCGGTTCTTTCTTGCAGGATGCCATCGACGGCATTGCGGCACAGGAGCATAAGGTGCATGAGACGACGGACAAATTCATTATCGGCCAAGCGGATGTATCCGAACTTATGATCATTTCCGAGCAAGCAAAATTGAGTCTCCAACTCACCACGCAGATCCGCAACAAAGTCATCGAGGCCTATCACGAAGTAATGCGGATGCAAGTCTAATCGCACTTTTGTCCCAGCAAAGTACCGGGTGAGGTGAAATCGTGAACGAGAAATTCGTCCAATATCGAGACCGTACGGTCCAATATTGGCAGCAATTCAATAAGAAGCAGAAGATCATGCTCGCCGCGACCGTTGGCGGCCTCATCCTAGTCATTATCCTTCTGACTTATATGTTCTCCAGGACGGAATACGAATTGGCGTTCCAGAATTTGGACACGACAGATGCCGCAGCGATCATTCAGCATCTCGAGGAATCGGGCGTGCCTTTCGAGCTCGGTCCGGATGGAACCAGTATTTCCGTGCCGGCCGCGATGGCGACGAAAGTGAAGCTCGACGTAGGCTCGCAGGGCATGGTGCAGAACGGCTCCATCGGCTTCGAGATCTTCAACGAAGGCGTATCGCAGTTCGGCATGACCGACAATGAATTCGACGTACGTTACCGCAATGCGCTGAACGGCGAAGTGCAGCAGCTTCTCAACAACATGATCGGCGTGCAGCGTACGAACGTACTGATTAATCTTCCGGAGGAATCCGTCTTCGCGGACAGCGAAAGGGAACTTGCATCCGCGTCGATCACGATGGAGTTCAAGCCCGGATTCCGACCGACGCAAGAGCAGATTGACGGGTACTACAATTTGGTGAAGACGGCCGTGCCTAACTTGCCGATTGACAACATAACGATTTCCAGCCAAGAAGCGGAACTCGTCGCATCGGACAAGCTGAGCGGCGGCACGGGCTTTGCTTCATCCGCAGTCGAAGCGCAATTTCAGGTACAACGAAAGTATGAGAACGATCTGAAACGCAACATTCATCAATTCCTGGGTAAAATCATCGGCGGTGACAACTTGGTCATCAGCGTCGCCAGCACGATGAACTTTGATCAGCGCACCTCGACCGAGAACAAAGTCGAGCCGCTGCCAGGAAGCAATAGCGGCATCGTCATCAGCGAGAACATCCAGAACAGCACGACTACCGGTTCGAGCGGCCAAGCAGGCGGCGTCACCGGAACGGGCGAGACGGACGTACCCGGTTATCAAGCCGTGGACGGATCGAGCTCGACGAGCTCGGAAGACTCTTCGCGGACCACCAACTACGAGATCAGCCGGATTCAGAGCCAAGTGATCTCCGCCCCATTCGTCGTGAAGGATCTGTCGATCGGGATCGGGGTGGCTGAGGGCGTATTGACGGACGAGAGCCGCGATATCGTGATGAGCTACCTGACGACGCTTGTTCGTACGCAGCTCGCCGAATCCGGTCAAGATTTGATGGACGACACGATCGTATCGCGCAAGGTATCATTGATCTCGCAGCCGTTCGCCGAAGGCGCGGATGGTACAGCGTCGGCAGGACTGCCGCTCGGCTGGGCGATCGGGATCGGTGCATCGGCGCTGGCGGTTGGCGTCATTGCGGCCGTGGTGCTGATGAGAAGACGGAGACAAGCCGCGATCGCGGCGGCCGAAGAAGAATCGCTGCAGCCGGCGAAGGTGGAGCTGCCTACGATCGATCTCGATCAGGTGACGACCGAGAGCCAAATGCGCAAACAATTGGAACAATTCGCCAAGCGGAAGCCGGAAGACTTCGTCAACCTGCTGCGCACTTGGCTTGTGGATGAATAGGTTAGGGGTGAATCGTAATGGCTAGGGCATCGGCATTCCAAGGGCTTACCGGACGGCAAAAGGCAGCCATTCTGTTGATAACCCTGGGACCGGAAGTGTCTGCGCAGATTTTCAAGCATCTGCGCGACGAAGAGATCGAGCAACTAACGCTTGAGATCGCCAATGTTCGCAAAGTCGACAGTCTGGATAAGGAAACGATTCTCTCGGAGTTCCATCAGATCTGCATGGCTCAGGAATATATCTCGCAAGGCGGCATTCAGTACGCGAAGACGATCCTCGAGAAGGCGCTCGGCGAAGGCAAGGCGCTCGAGGTTATCAACCGTCTGACCGCTACGCTTCAAGTTAGACCGTTCGATTTTGCAAGGAAGGCCGATCCGACGCAGATTCTCAACTTCATTCAGAACGAGAATGCGCAGACGATCGCCTTGGTATTGTCTTATCTGCAAGCGGAACAAGCGTCCGCGATCCTCTCCTCGCTTCCGCAGGAGAAGCAGGCGGAGGTCGCGAGAAGAATCGCGCTGATGGACAGCACGTCGCCGGAGGTCATCTCGCAAGTCGAGCGCGTGCTGGAGCAGAAGCTCTCCTCGACCGTCACGCAAGATTACACGATGGCAGGCGGCATCGAATCCATCGTACAGATCTTGAACGGCGTCGACCGCGGGACGGAGCGTACGATTCTCGATTCGCTCGAGATTCAGGATCCGGAACTTGCGGAAGAGATCAAAAAACGGATGTTCGTCTTCGAGGACATCGTCAATATCGACAATCGTTCGATCCAGCGAATTATCCGCGACATCGAGAATGCCGACCTTCAACTTGCGCTTAAGGTGGCAAGCGAAGAGGTGCGGGAAGCGATATTCCGCAACATGTCCAAACGGATGTCCGAAACATTCAAGGAAGAAATGGAGTTCATGGGCCCTGTCCGTCTGCGTGACGTAGAAGAAGCGCAGACACGCATCGTAGCGACGATCCGTAGGCTGGAGGAATCCGGTGAGATCATCATCGCGCGCGGCGGAGGAGATGATATCATTGTCTAATTTGATTAAATCTTCCCATGTGATATCGATTGAAGATTTGAAACGACTCGAATGGGTGAAACAGCAGCATTATGCCGCGATGCATCAAGAGACGGCCGGCAACGAAGAGGATGCGTCGACTCCCGACGAGCAGACCGTCACGTTGAAGAACCAGATTCTGCAGGATGCCGAAGCGTTCGCGGAGGAACGTGTCCGTCAAGCTTCCGAAGAAGCGGCACAACGAATGCGGGATGCCGAAACGCAGATTGCGGGCTGGTGGCAAGAGCGGCGGTCGCAAGATCTTGAGTTAACCGAATCGGCAAGGCAAGCCGGTTATGAGCAAGGGTATGCCGAAGGGTACTCGCAAGCCGAAGAAGAAGTCCGGCTGCAATGGGAAGCCCGCATGCAAGAGGCGAAGCTTCTGCTGGAGCATGCTTACTTAATGAAAGAACAGATCATTCAAGAAGCGGAGCCGTTCCTGGTCGAGCTGAGCACGGCAATTGCGGAGAAGGTCATCGCCAAGGAAGTAGAGGCGTCCCCGTTGCTCGCCATCGAGCTCGCCAAAAAATCGTTATCTCGCAGACGGGAGCAAGGCGTAATCGCGCTCTGCGTGTCGCCGTCGCAATTGGCCTTCGTTCAAGCGGCTCGCGAGGAATTGAGTCTAGCGATCGATTCGCAGGCGGAGTTGCAAATATTACCGGATGCGACGGTTCGCGATCATGGCTGCGTAATCCGATCCTCCTTCGGCAGCATCGATGCCCGCATCGATACGCAGTTGGAAGAGATCAAGCGCGAACTAATCCAAATTTCGCTGCAGAGCGAAGAGCGGAGGCAACAGGATGATAGGCTCGAAGCTTGACGCAGCGCGGTATATCGAGCATCTGAGACCGATCGATCCCGTCCGCGTGAACGGCAAGGTGACCCAAGTCATCGGGCTCACCGTCGAATCGGAAGGTCCGGATGCAAGCGTAGGCGATGTCTGTTATATCTACCCCGCCAAATCCGCCAAACCGCTGAAAGCGGAGGTAGTGGGCTTTCGCAACAATAAAGTTATTCTTATGCCGCTTGGCGATTTGCATGCGATAGGGCCGGGATGCGATGTCGTCGGCACAGGCAAGCCGCTCACGATCCAAGTCGGCTCGGAGCTGCTCGGCAAGGTGCTGGACGGGTTGGGACAGCCGCTGGACGGCTCTTTCATTCCGACACGCATGCCGCACTACTCAACGCATAACGCGCCGAGCAATCCATTGTTCCGGCCGCGCGTCACCGAGCCGCTCGGCATCGGCGTCCGCGCCATCGACGGTTTGCTCACCGTAGGACAAGGCCAGCGCGTCGGGATCTTCGCCGGGTCGGGCGTCGGCAAGAGTACCTTGCTCGGCATGATCGCCCGCAATACGTCAGCTGATGTCAACGTCATCGCGCTCATCGGCGAGCGGGGCCGCGAGGTTCTCGAATTTATCGAGAAGGACTTGGGCCCCGAGGGGCTGGCGCGGTCGGTAGTCGTCGTTGCGACGTCAGACCAGCCGGCGTTGATTCGTATCAAGGGCGCGCTGATCGCGACGACGATCGCGGAATATTTTCGCGACCGAGGGCTGAACGTCATGCTGATGATGGACTCGGTAACCCGCTTCGCGATGGCGCAGCGCGAGGTCGGACTCGCAATCGGCGAACCTCCGGCCACAAGAGGCTACACGCCTTCCGTATTCGCGATGCTGCCGAAGCTGCTAGAGCGTGCCGGCACGGGACCGACGGGCTCCATCACGGCGTTCTACACGGTATTGGTCGACGGCGATGACATGAATGAACCGATCGCCGATGCCGTGCGCGGCATTCTGGACGGTCATATCGTGCTCAGCCGAAGCTTGGCCAACAAGGGACACTTCCCGGCGATTGACGTGCTGGCTTCCGTCAGCCGCGTCATGAACGATATCGTTCCCGAGGCGCATCAGGATGCGGCGAATGAGCTGAAGCGGCTGCTCTCTATCTATAGAGATTCGGAAGACTTGATCAATATCGGGGCGTACCAGCGAGGTTCGAATGCGCAGATCGACCGCGCGATTCAGCATTACGATGCGATACGCGCTTTTTCTACACAGAAGACGAACGAGAAAGTCGTATTCACGACAGCGCAAGAACGGCTAATATCTGAATTCAACGGAGGCTGAATGCCGGAATGCCTAAGTACCGTTACCCGTACCAGAAGATCGTTGATCTCAAGAAGAGCGAGAAAACGCAGGCCGAGTGGATGCTGTCTGCCGCGATCGGCAAGCTGCAAGCCGAAGAACAATCGCTCGAACAGCTGACGGCTGATCGCCATGCATGGCTCGAGCATCTACAGACGGCTGCCGGCGGCGGAGCTCCTCTATCCGAGCTTCAGATGGTACAGGGCTATGTGGATTACCTCGAGACCGCGATTGCCCGCAAGATGCAGGATGTCGAGCTCGCGATGGCTGAAGTGTCCCGTAAGCAATCGGCTTTGTCTGACACGATGAAGGACGAGAAGGTATGGCTCAAGGCGAAGGAGAAGTCACTCCAGAAATTCATGCATACGGCACTGGTGAAGGAGCAGAACGAGCTGGACGAAATGGCAACGGTTCGGTTCTTGCTTCCCAGCCACGGCTAGTTGCAGCACATCATGAGCAGCTGTCCGAGAGGGCAGCGCCTTAAGGATCCGGAAGGGAGGAATCAACATGGCAGAGGTGGAAGCAGGCAGATCGTACAGCGGCATGGAACGATTCATGTTCTTCCTGACGCCGATTCTATTCACCTTGGTCCTGCTGGGCGTACTGCTCACGTTATTCAATGTCGACTTGCGGAATCGGTTCCTGGAAGCGGGCAATAAGGTGCCGTTCCTGGAGAGCATATTGCCGGAGGCCCCGGCCGCAGAGGGCGAGGTTGTCACCGACGCGGCCATACGCGAGACGAATACTTCGGAGAAGATCGCGGAGCTCGAGGCGCTGCTTGCGGCTAAGGAAATCGAAGTCACGCAGTTGGCATCGGCCAATACCCAGCAGGAGCAGACGATCGCGGAACTACAGGCCCAGCTCGAGCAATTGAGTCAGATCGGGCAAGAGAAGCAGCTTGACGATGAGGCCTATCAAACACGCATCACGGAGCTTGCATCCATGTTCGGGCAGATCACGCCGAGTAAGGCAGCCCCGATCTTGCAGAGCATGACGCTCGAAGAGATGGTGCTCATCATGGATGCGATGCGTCCGGAAATCCGCGTGGCAGTGATGGAGAAGATGGCACCTGCACGCGCTGCAGAGGCCACCGTAATGCTGAAGGATACCGTGTCGGCCAAGGATCGGCAGATCGCCGCTCTCCAAGCCAGGTTGAACGAACAGACGCCAGCGACGGGGCAAGCCAATCCTTACCTTGACGATGCACAGCTTAGCGGCACGTTCAACAATATGGCGCCTGACAGCGCGGCTGCGCTGCTGCTGCAGATGGCAGAGGTCAGCCCTGCCAAGACCTTGCAGATTCTTAATACCGTAGACGACGCCTCGCGATCGGAGATTATTGCCGAGATGAGCGAGTTGAACGAGAAGTATACCGCGCAATTGGTTGCCAAGCTCATGGCGGGACGCTAAGAAGTTATGACAGATTTGCATAATGAAGGGAGGTGAGAGTCGATTAGATTGCGGCTGTGTTGAACTCATCTAAGATAAACAAAAGGAGACTCGATTATTTACTAGTCATCAAATTCTTGCGATTGGAGTGGATTTCTTGATCAAGAGATTATTTACAGTACTATTACTTCTAGTAGTCACATCTTCTGCCTTAAGTATTACAGAGGTAAGTGCAACCACTTCGGTTTCACCGAAAGTAGCACCTGGACTAAACAGTTCTTATGCCCTGAAGAGCGATGGGACAGTGTGGGCATGGGGAAGAGGAACTGACGGCAGATTAGGTATCGGGAATACAACAAGCCAATCGCTTCCAGTTCAAATTCCATCATTAAGCAATGTGATTGATATTGCTGCAGGGGAATCACATGCAGTAGCGTTGAAAGCAGATGGCACAGTTTGGGCATGGGGTAACAATCCAGTTGGTCAGGTAGGTGATGGCACCACCAGTGACAGGCATACTCCAGTTCAAATAAGCCTCAGTTCAGTTATAGCAATTGAATCGTTTGGCGATTCGAATCTAGCATTGAAGAGTGATGGTACTGTCTGGGGATGGGGCTCTAATGCTTATAGGCAGCTTGGTATTGGGAACATTAGTTCTTCCCAAAAGACGCCAGTTCAAGTTCACACGGTAAACAATGTAGTAGATATCGCAATCGGCTTAAAAAATGGTGCGGCACTTTCAAATGCTGGGGTGCTGTGGACTTGGGGAGACAATAACGATGGTCAGATAGGAGACGGAACTACAACGGATCGTCCATCTCCAGTCGCAATTTCAGGTATTACTTCAGTACATTCCATTGCATCCGGAAGTAATAACATAATGGCATTAAAGACGGATGGCACACTTTGGAACTGGGGCAACGAGTATGCGAATGGAATTACTAATATCGTGCAATATAGAGTCCCTACACAAATCCCCTCGATTCAGAATGTTGCGAGCTTCTCGACCCATTCTGGAAGGGTTACTGCAATAAAGACGGATGGGACGATGTGGTCGTTTGGGTATAATTCAGCAGGAACAAATGGTGTTGGTGATAGTACTGTTCTATCGATATATCGATTACCTCATCAAGTTGTGATCTCTGATCTAACAACACCTTTGGTGGATATGATATTTATCAAATCTGGAGACAGTCATAGTATGGCTGTAAAAGCCGATGGTACTGTATGGACTTGGGGAACAAATACTTATGGAAAGCTTGGAGACGGAACTACTACGAATAGGAATTATGCTGTTCAAGTATCGGGATTAAATTTACTTGGAGATATGATTACGCTGAACCAATCTGTTAATGTCTCGGTCGGCGTGGGGGAGTCCAAGGGATTTGCGTTTGTTGCCCCGTTCACGGGAACGGTTACATTCAGCACCAGCTTTTGGCAAACAAACTGTGATCCAATGCTAACATTGTATGATAGCCTCGGTAATCAGTTGGCGTTCAATGACGATGACCCAGGTTCATTATATGAAACTCTCCCATATTCAGTAGTCGCAGGTCAGACTTATTATATTGAAGTAAGCGGGTATAACTCTTCAGCAGCTGATTGCGTATTATCGGTGGTATAGAGGAATTTTGAGTATGTGCCATCGGAGTCTATTGAGTTTGGTGGCACATACTCATGAAAGGAGGTGAGAATAAGATGATAATCGGACAAGTACCGACATCCGCGACGCAAGCGGCTTCAGGCGCTCAAGCCGGACAATCGGACAGTACCGGCACCGGGTCTGGCTTCGCGCCGCTCTTGGTCAGCCAAGTCGGAGCAACGAATGCGAACACGGCGAATGTGCAGTCTGCATCGCAACTGGCCGCTGCAGGTATCATTTCGAGCGAGCTGGCCGCACTTCTCTCAGGCACTACCGAAGAAGGACTTAAGGCTAAGCTGGATGAACTGATTGACATGCTGCAAGGCGAAGGCGAGCTGCAATTGAACCCCGAAGCACAGCTTCAGATGGAACAGGCGCTGAGCGAGCTGAATGCGATGATGTTCACGATGTTCGGCATTACGCTGCTGCCTACAGGACATCAGCATGAACAACTGGCCGCTGGAGCAGAAGGCGAACCGAACGGAGAAGGCAAGGCGGGAAGTATCGACCGCATGGCTATGCACGAGATGCTGACCTTTCTGAAGAGTTTCCTGCAAGAAGGACTCGTGAAGCCGATGGGCAAGGATCAAGCCGCGCAATTCAATCTTCAATTGGAGCGCCTGAAACAAGCGCTGCAGCAAGGACAGTCGCAATCGGAGGCCGGCTTCACGATGGATGCAGAACCGGTCAACAGGAATCCGCAGACAGTTTCGGCCGCACCGGGCACATTGCTCAACCGGCTCGGCGGACAACCGCTGCACCCAACCGTATTGCAAGTCGTAGTAACGGAATCGCAGACAGAGTCGGCTCTGGCTCAAGCAACTGGCGAACCTACAGTGCCAACCGCTGCGGCCACTAGCGTCATAGCGTCTTCGGCTGATGCGGCTAAGCTGACCGAAGCTGCCAAACCGGCTGCAGCACAGCAGACCGTACACGTGTCGCGGTTCACCGAGCTGATGACCGGCATGGCCGTTAAGCAATTCGGACTGACGCAGGCGAACGGCATCTCGGAAGCGCGCCTTACGCTCATGCCTGAGCATCTAGGCCAAGTGGACGTCAGGATCTCGATGCAGAACGGTCAACTGACGGCGCAGTTCGTCACGGATAACGCAGCCGCCAGGGAGATGCTCGAGAACCAACTGGCCGTCCTTCGCAATTCGCTGCAATCGCAGGGACTGCAGGTGGAGAAGCTGGAAGTTACGCATAACCCTAACCCGCTGCAGAGCGAAGCTTCGCAAGAACAGCGCGGACGTGGCAACGGCGGACATCCTTCGCAGAATCAAGGACAGCAGAACGGCGGATCTGAAGAAGGCATCGCTGCTTTCGAGAGCGAGCTGATGGAGCAGGCTGCCATGGATGAACTCGGATACGGCCGCGGCATTAACATTACGGCTTAATCCATGTATCGGAGGTGTTAAACAACGTGGCAAACGACATCATATCGACCAAGAATGTGTGGCCCTATTACGATGCGGCTAACGTCAAGGCGGCAGCGAACAAGCCGAAGGACAACACGCTCGGCAAAGACGATTTTCTCAAAATTCTGGTCGAACAGCTGAAAAATCAGAATCCGGCGGAACCGTTGAAGGACCGCGAATTCATTGCTCAGATGGCGCAGTTCTCATCCGTCGAGCAGCTCATGAACATGGCAGGCGAAATGACGGCCCTGCGTCAGAGTCTCGGATTCGTATCCGGCTTAATCGGCAAGGAAGTTGCCTGGGTAACATTTGACGATACCGGAGCTTCCATACCGGGGAGCGGCGTCGTGGAAGCCATTGTCATTAGAGACGGCGCGCAATACGTCAAGGTGGGCGGTGCCGACGTTAAGGTAGACGACCTTACGGCAATCGCGAATCGGGAGGAGGCAAGCCCCGATGCCGGATAACAGCATCAAGATCGGACATCTATACCCGGCTAATGCGCCGATAGGCGTAAGGAAGAACGCGATATCCGACGGCCATGGCACGCAGGCGGCATCCTTCCAGAACTTGTTGAAGGCGAATCAATTGAAATTCAGCCATCACGCCGAGATTCGGATGCAGCAGCGGGGCATTACATTAAGACCGGAGCAGCTTGGACAGATCGCAAGCGCGATCGAGCAGGCCGAAGCGAAGGGCGCCAAGGATTCGCTCATTCTGTATCGCGATATCGCGATGATCGTGAACGTACCGTCGCGCACAATCGTGACGGCAATGGACGGCAAATCGCTCGCGGGCAATGTATTCACGCAGATCGATAGTGCCGTTGTCATTCCTTAAGCAAGGGGCTGGACCGAACAGGAAGCCCAAGCGCCGCGGACCGATTGAAGCGGCCATCAACAACCAACCATTAGGAGGTAATTCATTCCATGTTAAGATCGATGTACTCCGGCGTATCCGGCATGCGCGCTTTCCAGACGAAGCTTGACGTTATCGGCAATAACATCGCCAACGTGAATACGATTGGTTTTAAGGCAAGTCGTGTCATGTTCAAGGATATTCTAAGCCAAACTGTGGCAGGTGTTACTCAACCGGAAGAAGGAACAATTGGTGGCGTGAATTCCAAACAAATTGGTTTAGGTGTTACATTATCGTCTATCGATACCATTCATACTGCAGGTAGCGCGATGACAACTAATATTGCAACAGACGTTAGAATCGATGGAGACGGATTTTTCGCCGTACGAGCAAGCGAAGATCAAGCTGAACCATACTTGACTCGGGCAGGAAATTTCATGTTAGATTCTGCACGTCAATTGGTTAACGGAGACGGGATGTTTGTACTCGCTGAAGGCGGCGAACCGATCGTATTAGGTGAAGAGGTTACTGCCTTTACGATCAGTCAAGACGGCAGAATAATTTCGGTATTATCGGACGGTACCACGGAACCTACGGATTTTCAGATCGGTGTAGTAAAAGTAGCAAACCCATCTGGTCTTGAGAAGATCGGGGGCAATCTTTATCGTTCTACGCCAAATGCACATCCTGAGGAAGTTACAGTAGGACTTGCAATGGATGCCGAAGTAGGCACAGGTGCCATCATTGCGGGCCAGCTCGAAATGTCCAACGTTGACCTGACGAGCGAGTTCACGGAAATGATCGTCGCGCAGCGCGGCTTCCAAGCGAACTCGAGAATCATCTCGACCTCTGACGAAGTGCTGCAAGAGGTCGTCAATCTCAAACGTTAATCAATAATGCCGCGGGGAGGCATCTAGCTTAGCTGCCTCCCTTCGGATATCGGAGGGAAGCTCATGATTGAGGTGACGCGCCTAAACGGTTCGAAAGTCGTGATCAACGCGCTTCTTATCGAAACGATTGAAGAAGTTCCGGATACGCTGATATCGCTCACGACCGGAAAGAAGATTATGGCTTCGGAAAAAGCCGCTGTACTAATCGACCGCGTCCAGCACTACTTGCGAGGAATCGGCGTGGTAGCGTCCATCATTCGGAGCGAACAAACGGAGGGTCCTGCGTCATGAAAAAAATGTTGCCTTGGCTAATTACGATTCTGCTCGCCATTACGTTGATTGCACTTGTCGCCGTATTCTTATTCACCCAGTTCTTCAACGATTCCGATAAGGAACCGTCGGCCGAAAACGCCAAAGAAAGCGTCGAGGAAGTCGAACCGAAGAAGATCAGCGCTTCCGAGCGCGTCGAAGTAACGGCGGAGATCACGGATATCCGCACGAACCTGCTGGACACCGATTACATTGCCGTCATGAACTTCGCGTTCCAATTGGACGGGAAAAAAGCAAAAGAAGAATTCGAGAAAATCAAAGACATCCAGATCAAGCCGATCATCATCCGGACATTGTCGGATATGACGGAAGAGCAGTTGAAAGGCTCGAAGGGCAAAGACGAGCTCAACGCCAAACTGTTCAACCTGATCAATCCCGAGCTTCCGCATGGAAAGCTAACCAAAGTCGAAATCACTAACTTTATCATAACGAGATTGTAGAGTGAGAGTTCAAAAAGGCCGATTGTCAGCGCCGAGAAGGTTGGACGATGGGTAGAAAATGAGGAACGGAGCGTAGGCAATACCTACGTGAGTACCGGAAGTTTCGCCAGCGTTCAAGATTCGATGTTGAATAGACTTCTCGAGTTACTTCGCGATCACAAGTGGACTTTTTGAACAACCTATTGAGCAAGCCAAGCGCGGCGAACCTTACGCCTATGCATTCCTTTGAGGGGGGTGAGACAAATGGTTGATGTATTATCGCAGAATGAGATCGACGCCTTGCTGGCCGCTCTGTCCTCAGGCGAGATGGATGCCGAGGAACTTAAGAAAGAGGAGACGCAAAAGCGAATCCGCGCGTACGACTTCAAACGCGCCGTTCGCTTCTCCAAAGACCATCTTCGGAGTTTGACCCGCATCCATGAGAATTTCGCGCGTTACTTAACGACGTATTTCTCGGCTCAACTGCGAACTTTCGTACAAATCAGCGTCGTACAGGTCGAACAACTGCCTTATGACGAATTCATTCGATCGATTCCGAAGATGACGATTCTGAACATCTTCGAGGCGGACCCGCTTGAAGGACGTATGGTGCTTGAGGTACATCCGAACGTCGCTTATGCCATGCTTGACCGCATGCTGGGCGGACAAGGCTCAGCCCCTAACAAGATCAATGCGTTAACCGAGATCGAGACGATCGTGATGGAACGGATTTTCAATCGCGCTTTCGATAGTCTCCAAGAAGCATGGAAAACGGTGGTCGACATTTATCCGCGGCTTGAAGCGCTGGAGACCAATCCGCAATTCATGCAGATCGTATCGCCCAACGAGACGATTGCGCTGATCTCGCTCAGTACCAAAATCGGCGATACCACGGGGATGATTAACCTATGTATCCCGCATGTCGTCATCGAGCCGATCATGTCTCGACTGTCGGTGCATCACTGGTTCGTATCCCAGAAGAAAAGCCGGGCGCCCGAAGAAATCGATATGTTAAGCAACCGGGTGAGCAAAGCGAAGCTGCCGATCGTCGCGGAGCTCGGAAATTCCTCGATCTCGATTCGTGAATTCTTGAACCTGCAAATCGGTGACGTCATCACCCTCGATAAGCGCACCGAAGACGGACTGCACGTCAAGGTCGGAGAGAAGCTGAAATTTATCGGCAGTCCAGGAACGGTTAGGGATCGCATGGCCGTACAAGTGGACGAGATCGTAAGCGAAGGAGCGGAAGAAGATTATGACGAGTAAGGACTATCTGTCGCAGGAAGAGATCGACGCGCTGCTGCGGCAATCTTCCGGAGAGTCCGATGCACCAACGGCATCCGAGCAAGAGTCGGTCGATTCTCAGCTGAACGAGCTTGAGGCAGACGCCTTGGGGGAGATCGGCAATATCACGTTCGGAAGCGCCGCAACGGCACTCTCGACGTTGTTAGGGAAGAAGGTCGATATCACGACGCCGAAGGTATCGGTGATCTCTCGTGATGATCTTGAATCGGAATTTCCGCGGCCGCATGTTGCGGTCCATGTACAATATGTTGACGGCTTCCAGGGCATCAACTCGCTCGTCATCAAGACGCGCGATGCGCAAGTCATCGCAGACCTGATGCTCGGCGGCGAAGGCGATGTAGACGAGACGCAGGAATTGAACGAAATTCATGTCAGCGCGGTTCAAGAAGCCATGAATCAGATGATGGGTTCTTCCGCGACCTCGATGTCGACCATCTTCAATCGATTCGTCAATATTTCGCCGCCGGGGATCGATATTCTCGATCTGCCTAACGGTACGGGCACCAGCAACTTGCCGCAGGTCGATTATTTCGTGAAGATCTCGTTCCGGCTCATGATCGGCGATCTGATCGATTCTTCGCTCATGCAGCTGCTGCCGGTATCCTTCGCGAAAGAACTCGTGTCGACGCTTATGGGAGGTGCGCCGGAGCCGCAAGCCATCGAACCGGCATACAACCCTGATCCGGCACCGGCCGCACAGACGCCGCCCGCACCTCAGCCTCCGCAGAATCCGACCTATGCGCAGCCGCCGATGCAGCAGCCTACGTATATGCCTCCGATGATGCCGGAGCAGCCGATGGGAGGAATTCCGATGATGCAACCGCAAGGTCCGCAATCGCTTGGCGGAATGCCAGGGCGGAACGTGAATGTGCAGCCCGTCCAATTCGCGAATTTCCAAGGCGCGCCATACGTTCAGGCGGATGATACCAACCTTAATTTATTGCTCGACATTCCGCTTAAGGTAACTGTAGAATTAGGTAGGACACAGAAGCAGATCAAGGAGATCCTTGAACTGTCTCAAGGGTCGGTTATCGAACTGGACAAGCTGGCCGGCGAGCCGGTCGACATTCTGGTTAACAATAAGCTGATCGCCAAAGGCGAGGTAGTCGTCATCGACGAGAACTTCGGCGTACGGGTAACCGACATCGTCAGTCAATGGGATCGGATCCAAAAACTACAATAGTTCCTGGGAGGAAGAAAAACGATGGCAAACCGCATTTTAATCGTAGACGACGCAGCATTCATGAGAATGATGATTAGAGACATCCTGACGAAGAACGGCTACGAAGTCGTCGGCGAAGCGCAAGACGGCGCACAAGCGGTAGAACGGTACAAAGAATTGAAGCCAGACCTGATTACGATGGACATCACCATGCCGGAGATGGACGGCATCGCGGCATTGAAAGAAATCAAGAAAATGGACGGCAACGCAAAAGTCATCATGTGTTCTGCCATGGGGCAGCAAGCGATGGTCATCGATGCGATTCAGGCAGGTGCCAAGGATTTCATCGTAAAACCTTTCCAAGCGGATCGCGTTATTGAAGCGATCAAGAAAACGTTAGGCTAATGAACGATTTTGATTCGCAGCCACCGGATTTTGACACCGTCAATGTCGCCGGCAGCCTAATATGGGTAATCGTAGCATTATTGATCGTGATCGGCCTAATCGTGGTCTCCATTCGATTCCTGGCCGGGCGCAGCAGGATCTGGGGGGCGAATCGGTCGCTTCGAACGCTCGGCGGTGTCGCGCTGGGACAGAACAAGTCCCTTCAGGTTGTTGACATCGGCGGCAGAATATATGTCGTCGGCGTCGGGGAAGACGTGACGCTATTGGACAAGATCGAGGATCCGGTTCAAGTCGAAGCGGTGCTTCGACTGCTCGAACAGTCCGAGCCGGGCTGGGAATCGTCATCGCTCGGCAGCATGCTGAATCGGATGCGGGGGACTCGCAAAGCCCCACAATCTGACCCCGCGGAATGGGACAGCACGAGCTTTCAATCGGTTCTTCAACGTAATCTGAACCGCCAAGCGGAGAGCAAGCAGAAGGTTGAATCTCTATTGCAAGAATCACATCACAAGGATCGGTTGATGGACGAATGAACATGAAGGTCGTTGCCCTACTGCTGCTATTCATGTCTTTGTCTGCGGGCTTCCACGATTTCGCGTATGCGGAACCCCTGCCAAGCATCGACATTTCGGTTGGAAACGGCGAGGGAGAACCGAACTCTTCAGCCGTCTCCATTTTGTTATTAATAACGGTATTGAGCGTTGCGCCTGCCATTCTGGTGCTCATGACAAGCTTCACTCGGATCGTGATCGTGCTGGGCTTCGTGCGGACGTCGCTAGGGACGCAGATGAGTCCGCCTAACCAGGTTGTCATCGGATTGGCGCTGTTCTTAACGTTCTTTATTATGGCGCCTACGCTATCCGAGATTAACGAGACGGCGCTCAAGCCCTATCTGGACGGCGAGATGACGCAGACCGAAGCGCTGAACGAAGCTGCGGTCCCGATGAAAGCATTTATGATCAAGCATACGCGCGAGAAGGATCTGCTCCTGTTCATGAAGTACACGCAAATGGAGAAGCCTGCGAGCTATGAGGAGATTCCGTTGACCGTCCTCGTACCGGCGTATGCGATCAGCGAATTGAAGACGGCGTTCCAAATGGGGTTCATGATCTTCATCCCGTTCCTGATCATCGATATGGTCATATCGAGTACCTTGATGGCCATGGGGATGATGATGCTGCCGCCTGTCATGATTTCGCTTCCGTTCAAAATTTTGCTGTTCGTGCTGGTGGATGGCTGGTACCTCGTAGTCAAATCGTTATTAATGAGCTTCGAATGATGTTCTATCGGGAGGGCGGTTCATGAGTACGGACTTCGTAATCGGCCTGGCTGGACAAGCGATATTCGTGACGTTGAAGGCGGCCGCGCCGATGCTCGTTCTAGGTCTTGTGATCGGTCTCATCATCAGCGTCTTCCAAGCGACGACGCATATCCAGGAACAGACGCTGGCCTTCGTGCCGAAGATCGTCGCGGTGTTCGCCTCCGTCCTTATTTTCGGACCTTGGATCTTGAACACGCTGGTCGATTTCACCTTTAATCTGTTGAATAACCTTCACAAATATATCGGATAGGCTGTGGAAAAATGAACGTGTTTCTGCAGGCATTCCCTATTTTTTTGTTAATCTTTTGTCGAATTACTTCGTTTTTCGTCGTAGCGCCGCTCTTCTCGGCGAAGGGAGTCCCGAATACGTTCAAGATCGGGCTCGGGTTTTTCATCTCGATCATCGTGTACCTGGCATACGGCATCGGAGAGACCGTGCCGATGGACAGCACCTATCTGCTCTTCGTCTTTCGCGAGATTCTGGCAGGCGTGCTGCTCGGCTTCATCGTCTATCTGTTCTTCGTAGTCGTGCAAATATCCGGCGCGTTGATCGATCTTCAGATGGGCTTCGGCATGGCGAACATCGTCGACCCGATGACAGGGGCATCGGCTCCACTGACAGGCAACTTCAAATATTGGCTGCTGCTAGTCATCTTCTTATCCATGAACGGGCACCATTATCTGCTTAACGCGTTGATGCACAGCTATGATTGGATGCCGCTGTCGAACGAACTGTTCGCAAGAATCCATGACGGGAGCATCTCGGAGTTCGTGACCAAGACTGTGGTCATGGTGTTCATGCTGGGCTTTCAACTGGCTGCGCCTATCGTCGTAACGATGTTCTTGACGGATGTCGGGCTCGGATTCTTGGCGAAGACAGCGCCGCAATTCAACGTATTCGTCATCGGAATGCCGCTTAAGATTCTAGTCGGCTTCCTTATCATGCTTCTTACGATGCCGAGCATGGCGACCTTGTTCTCGTATCTATTCTCCGAAATGTTCGACTCGCTCGAGCAACTGTTCGCGATCGTGAAAGGATAGGCGGTGAGATTCAGCAATGGCGGATATCATGAAATATCGGTTACGGCTTGATCTCCAATTGTTCAATCAAGAGAAGACAGAGCCGGCAACGCCGAAGAAGAGGTCCGAAGCAAGGAACAAAGGGCAGGTCGCTTCAAGCCCGGAAATCCCGTCCTCCGTCATTCTGTTGTTCGTCTTCATCAGCTTCATGATGCTCGGCGGGTATTACAAGGAGCGCTTGTTCCGGTTGTTCGGCGATCAGTTCGAGAGCGGCCTGAACATGGAATTGACCTCAGGCAATCTCATGGTCAT
Organism: Bacillota bacterium; assembly: GCA_023433615.1. Classification (GTDB taxonomy): domain Bacteria; phylum Bacillota; class Bacilli; order Paenibacillales; family Paenibacillaceae; genus Paenibacillus_I. Next base: position 34,116 of record JAEZCJ010000141.1, read on the forward strand.
GTTCTCGACCTATATGGTACAGCTTCTGATGCTCGTCGCTCCCGTGTTCATCATTGCGGTTATCGTCGCCGTCCTGGCCAATTATGCCCAAGTAGGGTGGCTCTTCACGACTAAGCCGATTGCGCCTAAGCTCAGCAAGATTAATCCGCTTACCGGCTTCAAGCAGATGTTCTCGCTACGCTCGCTAGTTGAGCTGGTCAAGAGTTTGATTAAGTTGCTCATCATAGGCGTAATGGTGTTCATGACGATTCGTGGCAATCTAGACGCGATTCTTGCGATGGGACACTTTAATCCCGAAGAAATTCTAACGTTCGCATCCTCGATCGTGCTCGAGTTGGGCATTAAGATCGCCGCGCTGCTAGTCGTGCTTGCCTACTTCGATTATCTCTACAAGAAATACGAACATGAGAAGAGCCTGAAGATGTCCAAGCAGGATATCAAGGACGAGCACAAAAAATCGGACGGCGATCCCTTGATCAAGGGAAAGATCAGAGAGAAGCAGAGACGGATGGCCATCCAGCGCATGATGCAGGACGTGCCGAGAGCGGACGTCATCATCACGAACCCGACGCATTACGCAGTCGCATTGCAGTATGACGGCACGAAGATGGAAGCTCCGGTCGTGCTGGCCAAAGGCACCGATTACGTCGCGCTCAAGATCAGAGAGGTCGCCAAGGAGAACGGCGTCCTGATGATGGAGAACAGACCGCTGGCACGCGCGCTCTACGAACGCGCCGAGATCGGACAGACGATCCCGGCAGACCTATTCCAGGCTGTAGCCGAAGTGCTCGCGTACGTATATAAATTGAAAGGCCGCGTTAAAAGTTCGTAGCGAAAGGGGAGAGCCTCATGAAGATTAAAGATTTAGCGATTCTGATCGGCATCATCTGCATCGTGCTCATGATGGTTATCCCGATACCGCTCGGGCTGCTCGACTTCCTGCTCGTCGTCAACATCTCCCTTGCACTCATGATTCTGCTTATCGCGATGAATACGAACGATGCGCTTAATTTCAGCATCTTCCCGTCCCTCTTGCTCATCACGACACTGTTCCGGCTCGGCCTTAATATCTCGACGACGCGGAACATCTTGTCGAAGGGCGAAGGCGGCCATGTCGTCGAGACGTTCGGACGCTTCGTCGCCGGCAATCAGGTCGCGATCGGCTTCGTCGTCTTCCTCATCCTCGTCGTCGTGCAGTTCATCGTCATCACGAAGGGCTCGGAGCGCGTCGCCGAGGTCGCTGCCCGCTTTACGCTCGATGCGATGCCGGGTAAGCAGATGAGTATCGATGCCGACTTGAACTCCGGCCTCATCAATGAGACGCAGGCACGCGAACGCCGCGAGAAGATCGAGAAGGAAGCCGATTTTTACGGCGCGATGGACGGTGCGAGCAAGTTCGTCAAGGGCGACGCGATTGCATCGATCATCATCCTCATCATTAACCTGTTAGGTGGATTCGTCATCGGTATGGCCGTTCACGGCATGCCGTTCGGCGTAGCGATGGAGACGTTCTCGGTGCTCACGATCGGCGACGGACTCGTCAGCCAGATTCCGGCATTGCTGATCTCGACCGCTGCAGGCTTGATCGTCACGCGGGCTGCCTCCGAGGGCAACCTCGCTTATGACCTGACGAACCAATTGTTTAACTTCCCGAAGCTACTCTATATCGTAGCGGGAACGGTAACGCTGCTTGGACTCTTCACGCCGATCGGCCCAATATCGACGCTGCCATTCGCCGCGCTTCTCACTTACGCAGGCTTCCGCATGTCGAAGAATCAAGTGCAGCGGCAGCAGCAAGAGGAGCTCATGGTCGAAGAGCAGCAGATCGAGGAAGTGCGGAGTCCGGAGAGCGTTATCAGCCTGCTGCAGGTCGATCCGATCGAATTCGAATTCGGTTATGGCCTAATCCCGTTGGCGGATACGCAGCAAGGAGGCGACCTGCTCGATCGGATCATCATGATCCGGCGGCAATGCGCGCTTGAGCTCGGACTCGTCGTGCCGGTCATTCGGATCCGCGATAACATCCAGCTGAAGCCGAATGAGTACGTCATCAAGATCAAAGGCAACACGGTCGCGAGAGGCGAACTGCTGCTCAACCATTATCTCGCGATGAGCCCGGGCTTCGACGACGATTCGGTCGTGGGCATCGAGACCCAAGAGCCGGCATTCGGACTACCGGCGCTATGGATCGATGAAGCGACCAAGGAGAGAGCGGAGCTTGCCGGCTACACGGTCGTCGATCCGCCTTCCGTCGTCGCGACCCACCTCACGGAGCTGATCAAGCGTCACGCGCATGAGCTGATCGGTCGCCAAGAGACGAAGGCGCTTGTCGAGAACGTAAGGGAGCAGTACCCGGCGCTCGTCGAGGAACTGATTCCTTCGATCCTCTCGCTCGGCGAAGTGCAGAAGGTGCTGGTCAAGCTCTTGCGGGAAAAGGTTTCGGTACGCGATCTGGTGACGATTTTCGAAACGCTGGCCGATCACGGGAACTACACGAAGGACCCGGATATTCTGACCGAATATGTCCGACAAGCATTATCGAGACAGATTACGAACCAATTCTCGACTGGCAGCGATACGCTCAAGGTCATTACGGTCGGGCCGTCGCTCGAGAAGAAAATCGCGGAATCGGTCCAACAGAGCGAACAAGGCAGCTACTTGGCGCTTGACCCGGTCGCGACGCAGCAAATCTATGCGAAGCTTAATGAACAGGTTCACCGACAGATCCAATCCGGCCAACAGCCGATCGTGCTCGCCTCGCCTACGATCCGGATGTATCTGAGACAGCTTGTGGAACGCACCATGCAGGATATACCGGTTCTCTCTTACAGCGAGCTGGAGCCGAGCGTTGAAGTCCAAAGCATCGGGGTGGTGAACTTATGAGAGTGAAACGATATGTCGTCAATGACCTGCCGGAGGCGCTTCCGCTCATCAAGAGCGAGCTCGGAAGCGACGCGGTCATTCTGAATACGAAGGAAATCTACATCGGAGGCTTCCTCGGCATGTTCAGGAAGAAGAAGATGGAGGTCATCGCCGCGATCGAGACGAATGCGCAAGCTGGCCGTCAGCCCGTCCATCCGCGCGGCGCCGGCGCTGCTGGCGCTAACGCCGCTAAGCCAAGACCAGCGGTGACTGCGCCGACCTACGAGCCGCAGCCGCAATTGATCTTCACGGCACCTCAGCAGCATGGCGGAGAGACCGAGCCGCGGCAAGCAGAACCGGCAGCCGTGCGGAGTGAGCCGCTGGCGTTGCAACTGCAAGCGAGCAGGCCGCAAGCGGCCGCCACGATGGAGCGTGCACCGCAATCATCGCCCTCATCCGTCGAGCAGACGGCTGTGCTGGATGAAATTAAGCAATTGAAGGACATGATGGCGAAGCTCGCCAAGAATCAGGATACGCGGTTAGAGCCGACCGGCATAACGGCGCTTCGCGAACGGCTCGCGAATCAAGAGGTATCGCAACTCTGGATAGAGCGATTGGCCGATGCGGTAAAAGAGCATGCGGAGTACAGCGAAGAGCGCGGCGTCGAAGGCGTATGGAGCATTGCAGGCGAGCTGCTTCGCACGTGGATGAAGCCGTACGAGGCGTCGGGGATCAGCCCGGATAAGCGAATCGTGCATGTCGTCGGTCCAACCGGAGTCGGCAAGACGACGACGATTGCCAAGTTGGCTGCGGAGCAAGCGCTTAAGGCCAAGCGCAAGGTGGGGTTCATCACGTCGGATACGTACCGGATCGCTGCAGTCGATCAGTTGCGTACTTACGCAAACATCCTGAACGTCCCGCTGGAAGTCGTCTTCTCGCCGCTCGAGCTCGCTCGTGCATTCAAGGCGCTCGAAGACCGCGAGATGATCTTCATGGACACCGCGGGCCGCAACTTCCGCAATGACCTGTTCGTATCCGAGGTGAACAGCCTGCTGCAGCAGAGCGACAACAGCGACACGTACCTCGTGCTCAGCCTCACCGGCAAGACCAAGGATATGGAAGCGGTGGCAGGCCGATTCCTGCAATACGGGATCGACAAATTGATCTTCACGAAATTCGACGAAACCGATACCCTTGGCGCGATCCTGAACCTTGCCATGGAGCACCAGCTTCGTACGGCATACATGACGCATGGTCAGAACGTACCTGACGATATCGAACCTTTCAAGTCAGACATCTATGTGAACCAGCTATTGGGGGCGGCGTCTCATGAGTGATCAAGCACAAGCGCTGCGCAATCTCGTACACACGAGCGAGACCGGCGAGAACGCGCGTACGACGCGAATCGTCACCGTCACAAGCGGCAAAGGCGGCGTCGGCAAATCGAATTTCAGCCTTAATTTTGCCTTGACGCTCCAGAAGCTCGGGAAACGTGTCCTCATCTTCGATGCGGACATCGGAATGGCGAATATCGATGTATTGATGGGAACCTCGGCGCCTTACAATCTATACCACCTGCTAAAACGGGAGAAGTCGATCTGGGATATCATCCATCAAGGGCCGCTAGGCATTCATTTTATCGCCGGCGGTTCCGGGTTCAAGGATCTTCTTAATCTTACGGACGGCGAGCTCGATTATTTCGGCGATCAGGTCGGTAAGCTGCACGGGCATTACGACCTGATCTTGTTCGACACAGGCGCAGGCCTGTCGAAGGAAACGCTGAAATTCATCGTTGCCGCGCAGGAGACCGTTGTCGTGACAACTCCGGAGCCGACATCGATCACCGATGCATACGCGCTGATCAAGATGGTGAAGGCGATGAATCACGAGGTCGACTTCAAGCTGGTCGTGAATCGCGCGACAGACAACAGGGAAGGCAAACAGACGGCGGATAAGATCGGGCTCGTGGCACGGCAATTTCTCGAGATGGAGCTTCCGGTTCTAGGTGTCGTGCTCGATGACGCCAATGTCACCAAAGCAGTGAAGAAGCAAGTCCCGTTCACGCTGGCATATCCTGGCGGGGATGCGGCCAGAGGAATCGACGAGATCGCTAGACGATTCGTATCCGTCGATGTGCAGCCCAAGGGCGGCGGCGTCAAAGGATTTTTACAACGCATGTTCAGACTTTAGCGCTTGCCGCTGGCGGCAGGCTCAAGCCAAGATCCTTTGTCAGGGGTGAGCAGCTATGGCGCCTTATCGAATACTCGTCGTCGACGATTCAGCATTCATGCGTAAGCTTTTTACGGACATCATCGAATCCGACCCTAGTATGACCGTGGTAGCGACGGCGGATAACGGCGCCGCCGCGCTCGAGCTGGCCGCAAGGCATCAGCCGGATGCGATTACGCTCGATCTGGAGATGCCGGTCATGAACGGCCTGGAGGCGCTGCGCGAGATCATGGCGAGGAAGCCCTTGCCGGTCATCATGCTGTCGGGCATCAGCGAGGAGAATACGAGGGGCACGATTGCCGCGCTTCAGTTAGGCGCATTCGATTTTATCCGCAAGCCTTCCGGACTATCGGCTGACATCGATCAAGTCGCGGAGGCGCTCTTGATTCGATTGAAGCTTGCCGTCAAGATTAGGCCTCGCCAACCGGAAGCGCCGTCTTCCGGCAACAAGTCCCTTAACTCCGCCGGAGGCTCGTTCGGTCAGCGGACGGCAAGCAAGAAGGATTCGGAACGGCGCCAAGCCTCAGCCGAGGGCAGCCGGCAATCGGCTAAACCTGCTGGGCTGGATCCGGCAAAGGCGAAGAAGGAGAAACCGCCGAACGTTGAGCGAAGCGGCCGACCTGCCGCTCCCGCAACGCCGCCGGCTCAGCCTCAAGCGGTCGGCAGCGCGAGCTTCCGTCATATCGTTGGGGTCGGAACATCGACCGGCGGACCGCGAGCGCTGCACCAGCTCCTGTCGGCTATCCCGGGAGATCTTCCGGCGCCGATCCTGGTCGTGCAGCATATGCCGCCGAAGTTCACCCATTCGCTTGCGCAGCGGCTGGACTCGTCCAGCCAATTGATCGTGAAGGAAGCGGAGCAGGAAGAGACGATTCGGTCCGGAACGGTCTACATCGCGCCAGGCGGTTACCACATGCAGCTGGATAAGGTTGCGGGGGAATACCGGATCAAGCTGACGCAAGACGAACCGAGGAACGGCCATCGCCCTTCCGTCGATCTGCTCTTCGAATCGCTTGCCGAGTACGCGGAGCTGTCCCGGCATGCGGTCGTCATGACAGGAATGGGGAGCGACGGAGCCAAAGGCATGAAGCTGCTGGCGGACCGAGGCGCGATAACGACGATCGCCGAATCGGAAGAGACCTGCGTCGTATACGGCATGCCACGGGCAGCCGTCGAGGCGGGCGGAGCAACGACGGTGCTGCCGCTGCACGACATCGCTTCCGAGCTTACGGCCGCGGTGAAGAAATAGGTAATCGGATTGCGACGAAGCTAAAGCCAGGAGGTGCAAGGGAATGGATATGAATGCGTATTTATCGATGTTTATCGATGAAGCAGGCGACCATCTTCAATCTTTGAACGAAAACTTATTGCGGCTTGAAAGCGCTCCTGATGACTTATCCATCGTACAGGTTATTTTTCGCTCTGCGCACACGTTAAAAGGGATGTCCGCGACGATGGGCTTCGAGGATCTCGCGTCGCTCACGCACGAGATGGAAAATGTGCTCGATCTGGTGCGTAACAGCAAGCTGCAGATGGACGGATTTATTTTTGATACATTATTCAAGGGTCTCGACGCATTGGAAGCGATGGTGCAGGATATCGTCGGCGGCGGTACAGGCAAGCTCGACGTCACGCCGATCGTAGCTTCCCTGAAGGCCATCGTGACAGGGGAGTATAAGACGTCAGGCGGTGCGGCAGCGACCGCATCAGCGGCTTCAGCTTCGCCGTCTGCCGGCAAAGCTTCCGGCTCCGGCAGCATCGATCTGGACCAATTCCAGATCTCCGTGCTGCAGCAATCGATGGACACGGGGCATCAAGTCTACCACATTCAGGTTGCGGTGCGCGAGGACTGCGTACTCAAGGCAGCTCGAGCGTACATGGTATTCGGAATACTGGAACAGAGCGGAGAAGTGGTCAAGTCCGAACCGTCGGTTCAGGACATCGAGCAGGAAAAGTTCGATCGTTCATTCTCCGTCTACCTCATCACGCAGTGGTCGCCCGAGGAGCTGAAGAAGCAGATCGAGAACGTCTCCGAGATCGAGTCCGCGCAAGTGACGCTGCTGGATGCGGACTCGCTCCAAGCGCTCTCGAAGCCGCAGCGTCCCGAAACGGCGCCTAGCAGCCCGGAAGCAGGGGCAGCCCCCGCCGCTCGCGAAGAGCGCAAGCCGGTAGGCGGACCAGCAGCGGCAGCCGGCGGTGCGGTCACGAAGACGATCCGCGTTGACATCGAACGTTTGGACGTGTTGATGAATCTGTTCAGCGAGCTGCTCATCGACCGTGTAAGGCTGGAGCAGCTGGCCAGCGAAATTAAACGCAACGATTTGACGGAGACAGTCGAGCATATGACGCGTGTCAGCGGCGACTTGCAGAGTATCGTCATGAAGCTCCGCATGGTACCAGTAGACACGGTATTCAACCGTTTTCCAAGGATGATCCGCGATTTGGCCAAATCACTCGACAAGAAAGTCGATCTGGTGATTAGCGGAGCCGAGACGGAGCTTGATCGGACCGTAATCGACGAGATCGGCGATCCGTTGGTCCATCTGCTTCGCAATTCGATCGACCATGGCGTCGAATCGATCGAGAAGCGGATCGCGGCGGGCAAGCCGGACACGGGAACCGTCCATCTGCGCGCATTCCATAGCGGCAACAACGTATTCATCGAGATTGAGGACGACGGCAACGGCATCAATCGCGATAAGGTGCTCAGCATCGCGATTAAGAACAACGTCGTGACGGCCGAGCACGGCAAGACGATGTCGGATGAAGAAATCTACATGCTGCTGTTCGCGCCGGGCTTCAGCACGGCCGACACGATTTCGGATATTTCCGGACGCGGCGTAGGCCTCGATGTCGTCAAGTCGAAAATCAATTCGCTGGGCGGCGTCGTATCCGTCCAGTCCGAGCTGGGCAAAGGAACGATCTTCTCGATTCAACTGCCGCTCACGCTGTCGATCATCTCTGCGATGCTGATTAAGCTAGGCTCCGAGAAATACGCGATTCCGCTCTCCTCGATTATGGAGACGACTATCATACAGCGGGAGCAGATTCATAACATTCACGGTAACCGGATGATCGAATTCCGCGGCGCCATTATCCCGGTCGTCTCGCTGAGCGAGCTGCTCGAATCGCCGGACTTCGATGAGTCGCTGGAGACGGAGACGGAAGTAGTCGTCATCCGCAAGGGCGACAAATGGGCCGCGGTGATGGTGGATGAGTTCATCGGGCAGAGCGATATCGTGCTCAAACCGCTAGGCAAATATTTGACCGGCGTCAGCGCAATCTCCGGCGCGACGATTCTCGGCGACGGTCAAGTAGCGCTTATCATCGATCCGAACGCGCTGATCAAGTAAATTTCGATGAACTACATAAGGAGGCCTTCCAATGGGCGAGGAATTAAAGGTTATCGTATTTGCACTTGCGAACGAGCATTACGGTATCGAGGTCGAGAAGGTTCGTACGATTGAGCGGATGATCCCGATTACGCGCGTCCCTAAGACGCCGACCTTCATCAAAGGCGTCATTAACCTGCGCGGCGTCGTCATTCCCGTTCTGGACCTGCGCGGCCGCTTCGGCTTGGAGAGCACGGAGCCGACCGAAAACTCCCGCATCATCATCGTCGCTGCGAATGATCTAGAGGTCGGATTCATCGTGGACTCCGCGAACGATGTCATCGATATCGACAGCGATGCAATCGATTCGCCGCCTGAAGTCGTGGGAGGCATCAAGGCGAAGTATCTGCGCGGCGTAGCGAAGCTGTCCGATAACCGGCTGCTGATTATGCTGAATTTGGCCGAGGTGCTTAGCCGCGATGAAATTATCCAGCTCGAGCATCTTGAGGAATAGAACGTGAGTCTCTTCGGCGATTTTAACGACGATTTTAAGCTGGATGTTCTGAAGGAAGTCGGGAATATCGGGGCAGGTCACGCGGCGACAGCCCTGTCCCGGCTGTTGGACAAGCCCGTCGACATGGCCGTACCTACGGTCAGCCTGGTTCCCTTCGAGGAGATTGCCGAACGGGTTGGCGGCGCAGAGCAGGTCGTAGTCGCCGTCTTCCTGCGCGTAGAAGGCGATGCGCCCGGCAACATGTTCTTTATCATTCAAGAAGAATCCGCTAAGCGGCTGCTTCGCAACCTGCTCTCCATCGTGATCGAGCAAGAGGGCAGCTACACCGAGATGGAATTTTCCGCCTTGAACGAGATCGGCAACATTCTTGCAGGCTCTTACTTGTCTTCGCTCGCGGATTTCACGAATCTGGCCATGGCGCCCACGGTACCGTCGCTTGCGGTTGATATGGCCGGCGCCATCCTGAGCTACGGATTGCTGCAGTTCGGACAGATGGGTGACGACGCGCTCCTGATCGAGACGAAGTTTCTGGAAGACAACGATGCTGTGGAGGGACATTTCTTCCTTATTCCGGATCCTGAATCATTCGAGAAAATATTCCGTGCATTGGGAGTGCCGCTTGAATGAAAGACAACATCAAGGTGGGAATGGCAGACCTCAAGGTAGCTGCCGAAGGCGAAGTACTGAAGACAACGGGGCTTGGTTCGTGCGTCGGACTGACGTTGTTCGATCCGACGGCGCGCGTAGCCGGAATGGCGCATATCATGCTCCCTTCATCTGAGATTTCGCGAGAGCCTGCCTTCAATCGCGCCAAATACGCGGATACGGCACTTCCGATGTTATTGGACTCGATGGCTGAACGCGGCGCATCCGTGAAGCGGTTAATCGCGAAGCTCGCAGGAGGCGCCCAAATGTTCGTGTTCGCGGCGCAGAGCGATACGATGCGAATCGGCCCGAGGAACGTAGAGACGTGCAAGTTGCTGCTTCATGAGCTTGCCATACCGCTCATGGCAGAGGACACGGGAGCGAACTACGGCCGAACGATCGAATTGGACAGCACGACGGGGCTGTTGACGATTCGCAGCGTTCAGTATGGGATAAAGGAGCTGTAGCATGCTGGGGTCTGTACGTTGGAATCTTGCAATGGGAGCGGTGGGTCTGCTCCTGGCTTTTATTTTTTCGCTAGGCAACAACGACTTCGTCGTATCGATTCTGCGCGGTGTCTATGCGTTCGCGGCATTCTTCTTGCTAGGGTATATGCTTCGCGGCGCGCTGCACATCATTGTCGGATCGACAACGATTGCGGAGCAAGCCGAACGGCTGCCGGAGGATCCGAATGTCGGGACGAACGTCGACATGACGACGCCAGCAGAAGGCGAAGATTTGAACGAGCTCTTGAAGTCGCAGTTGGAGGGTAACCCTGGGTCTTCGCAGAGCGGCGAATTATTCAAGCCGTTCGAGCCGACCAGGCTCGTATCCACGCAGAACAAAGAGCCCGAGGAATTGGCACAGGCAATACGCCATCTGACAGAAGAAGGAAATGATCCGAGGCAAGGATAGCTTTCCTTAAGCAAAACGGGAATCATCCTGATATGATCGGTTTTCCTTAAGGAAAGCAAGGAGGGGTGAGACGATGATGATCGAACCAAAGGCACCTCATTTATCCAATATCGAATTATGGCGTCAATGGAAAGAAGACCGCATCATTGAAGCAAAAAAACAGCTGATCGAATTTTATCTCCCTCTGGTCGAATACGTTACGAACCGGATGGCGATCGGCTTGCCGAAAAATGTGTCGAAGGACGACTTATCCAGCAATGGCGTCATGGGGCTAATCGATGCCATCGATAAATTCGATTATAAACGGGGTCTCCAGTTCGAAACCTACGCATCCTGGCGAATTCGCGGCGCGATGATCGACGGCCTGCGATCCGGCGATTGGGTACCGCGGTCCGTGCGGGAGAAAGCCAAGAAGATCGAGGAGGCATACTCGAAGCTGGAGCAGCAGTATCTGCGTTCCGTCTCCGATGCCGAGATCAGCGAGCACTTGAACATTACCGAGCGGGAATTCCAGCACATGCTTCAGGAAATCGCGGTAACGACCATCTGTTCGCTGGAGGACCCGATTCGCGAAGAGGAATCGGAGACGCGGCTGTCCATGCTCGTCGATGAGAAGGCCAAAAACCCCGACTATAAAGTGCAAGAATTTTTCTTGAAGGAAACGTTGGTCAAAGGGATCGAGAGGCTTACGGAAAAAGAGCGGATCGTGATCTCGTTATTCTATTACGAAGAGCTGTCGTTAAGCGAAATTGCGGAGGTCATGTCGCTATCCCCATCACGAATATCCCAACTGCATTCTAAGGCGATTCTCCGATTGCGCGGCGCGCTTGAGAAACAGAAAAACCAGTTGTTGCAGGATTAGGAAAGAAGGTGGACGGATGAGCAGCGAGTTGCTAGAAACGTATATCGGCATCCAAATCGCGCAGGACAATTTGGCGGCGGTTCTGTTCTTTAATAAGGCAGACGATGCTTTCAATTGTACGTTGGCCGAGCTGGAGCAATACGTCAAGGGGAACGGCGTCGTTTTCGGAATCCATTCGAATGTCTTGATGGACATCGCGAACAATCCAAGTCGTTATTATTACAGCCAGACCGTCATTGCGACAGGCAATCCGCCTGTGGACGGCATCGACGGCCAGATCAAGTTCATGTACAGCATGGAGGACGGCGAGCGCAAGCCACTCGAGAACGAGGACGGCACGGTCGATTATAAGGAAGTCATCCAGCTGCGCAATGTCACGAGGGGGCAATTGATTGCCGAGCAAATTCCGCCTACCGACGGTCAGCCCGGCAAAGCCGTAACCGGCGAAGTGCTCTATGGCAAGAACGGCAAGGCGGCGCGCTTCAAAGTGGGCAAGAACGTCGTGCTGAATCCGGAGCAGACTGCGATGTATGCCGCGATCGACGGCATGATCGCGAAGACCGAACGGGATAAGGTCAACGTATTCCCTGTCTATGAAGTCAACGGCGACGTCGATTACAATATCGGCAACATCGATTTTGTCGGCACGGTCGTCGTTCGGGGCAACGTGCTGACGGGATTCCGGATCCGGGCCGCCGGCGACATTCGGGTCATCGGCGGCGTCGAAGGGGCAGAGCTGGATTCGGACGGCTCGATCGAGATTACCGGCGGCATCGTTGCCGCGAATAAGGGTCAGGTAAAGGCCGGCAAAACGGTCAAATGCACTTTTGTCCAAGATGCAAACGTTATCGCAGGCGAAGATATTCTCGTCTCGCAGAGCATCATGCATTCCCATGTGCGCGCAACGCGCAGCATCGTCTGCTCGGGGACGAAGGGACTCCTTGTTGGCGGAATCGCGCAGGCAGGCGAGAAGGTTGCCGCGCGCACGATCGGCAATACGATGTCGACGGCGACGACGATCGAAGTAGGCGTGCTGCCGGAGCTGAGAGCCGAGCTTAGCGAGCTTCGCGCGCAGGTTCGAAGCTACGCGGAGAGTCTCGATAAGACGGATAAGGCGCTGGTGCTGCTCGATCAGCTAGCCGCCGTCGGTCAACTGTCGGCCGACAAGATGGCGCTTCGCATCAAGCTGAACGCAACGAAGCGCCAGACCCTGGAAGAGCAATCGACGATCAAAGAGCGGATTCTCGAGATCGAGAAGACGCTCGAAGATACCGATCGCGCGCGCGTCGAAGCGTTTAACGTGGTATACGGCGGAACGAAGATCGTGATCGGCCGCTATACCCGTTTTGTCAAAGACGCCTGCCAAAGGGTATACTTTCAATATACAGACGGAGACATCCTAATGTCGCCGCTGCACTAATCTCTTCCGAATCGGGATAAGGGAGATGAGGATATGACCTTCAAATCGATCGATTTGCAAATGTCAATTCCACGCACCCCAGAAGCAAGCGGCATTCACGGACATATGCAGCATCGCCCGCAAGCCGAGCAGCAATTGCTAGGCAATATGGCGGCGAAGGAGACGGAGAAGCTTCGGCATAAGAATACGGAGGTCGAAGAATCAACCGGGCAAAAAATACGCGACGACCGCCAGCGCGACTCGAACGGCCAACATGACGAACGCCGTCACGGCAAGGGCCATGAAGAGCAGGCTGCGGCCCAGCCGAGCATTCATCCGTACAAAGGGAAGCATATCGATATTACGTTCTAGAAAGAGGTGGCGGGTTATGGCGCCATGGCAGCTAATCGTACTTCTAGGCGCGTTCGCGGCAGTGGCTGCGCTAGCGATGCCGCGCCGCAAGGAAGCTGCGGAGCCTGCGGCGGGCGTCGCGGGGATGCAGGTCGCGCTGGAGCAGTTCATGGAGAACATGGAGGCCGATAATCGCGAGCTGGTCGAGTCGATAACGAAATCCCAGCATCAGTCACGGGAGGACAACGCCTCGCGCGACGAACGGATTGCCGTACTGGAACGGAGGTGCAAGGAGCTCGAGGATAAGCTGGGACGTGCAGAGCTTCGGCTGGAAGAACAGCTGCAGGCGCTGCGTGCCTCGGCCTTGCAGCCTGCCGCCAAGGAGCAGGAGCCGGCAGTACAGCCGCCGGCTGCAGATGGCGCCGCGAAACCTGGACAGGCAGATACAGAGCCATCCTCGCCGCCGATTCGCGAGCGTTACGCCGAGCTGTTCGATCTGCATGGACAAGGCAAATCGATCGATGCCATCGCGAAGAAGCTCGCAATCAATAAGGGCGAGGTCATGCTGATCCTCCAACTGGCCAAGCAAGAGGAGGAGCGCCGTGTTTAGGAACCGCACGTTCATGCTGGGCCTGGGCATCGGATTGGCTATGGGAGCCGTGCTATTGCAATTGATGCTGGCCGGCCGGGCAGCAACGGAACAGACGCAGCAGATCGATAAAATGATCGGCGAAGATGCCTTATACACGCAGCAGGAGCTCGATGAACGGATCGCCGACGCGGAAGCGCGCATTCGCGCCGAACTGCAGGCACAGGACGAAGCGGTTGGCGAAGGAAATGAGTCAACCGGGATATCGGCCGATGAGACATTGCCCGCAGAGGACGAACCGAAGGCAGAACCGGATGATCGACCGGCTGCCGAGCCTGCAGCGAAGCCGGAATCCGTCGTCGTCGAGAAGCTTCCGGTTCGCATCAAGCCCGGCATGAAGCTGGGAGAAGTGGCGGAGCTGCTGCATTCGAAGGGCATCATTAAGGATGAGAGAGTGTTCCTCGTGCTGATGTCGGATTTGAGCACGGAGATCGAAGCCGGGTTCTATTTCTTCGATGGCGAGCTTTCGCCTGCCGATGTCAAGCATATACTGATGAGTCCGCCGTTCGCCTATTGACGACGGCGTTTTTTATCTTTGCTGCTCGGTTGCGCCGCCCGATCAGTTGTGGTATAGTAATGGACGGTGTTAAAAACGCACGCTGATCAATTTCGTCAAGGGTGCTCCCGCGTTAGCGGAAGTTTTGGCGAAAGATGCGGTCGGCGGAGGGAAACATCACAAAAACCATTTACAGGAGGTGTTGTGGAGATGGCGGTTATTTCCATGAAACAGCTGCTCGAAGCTGGGGTTCACTTTGGTCATCAGACTCGTCGTTGGAACCCGAAAATGGATCGTTATATCTTCACCGAACGGAACGGCATTTACATTATCGATTTGCAGAAGACGGTCAAGAAAGTTGAGGAAGCGTACAACTTTGTTCGCTCCATCGCCGAAGAAGGCGGCTCGATTCTGTTTGTCGGCACGAAGAAGCAAGCGCAAGACTCCGTTAAGGAAGAAGCAGAGCGTTGCGGCAACTTCTATATTAACCAACGTTGGCTCGGCGGTACGCTGACTAACTTCTCGACGATCCAGAAGCGGATCGATCGTCTTCGCCAGCTTGAGAAGTGGGAAGAAGATGGCACGTTCCAAGTGCTGCCTAAGAAAGAAGTTATCATCCTCCGCAAGGAGAAGGATCGCTTGGAGAAATTCCTCGGCGGCATCAAGGGCATGAGAAGCCTTCCAAGCGCGCTGTTCATTATCGACCCGCGCAAAGAACGCATCGCAGTCGCTGAAGCACGCAAGCTTGGCATTCCGATCGTAGGTATCGTCGATACGAACTGCGATCCGGACGAGATCGACTACGTCATCCCAGGCAACGACGACGCAATCCGCGCCGTTAAGTTGCTGACGTCGAAGATGGCCGATGCAGTTGTCGAAGCTGGCCAAGGCGAGCAGACGACGGCTTAAGTCCAAACCTCAAACATGCAAAGGGTGGTTGGAAGGTGAAAACCTCTCACCGCCCTTTTTTAGAATCGCGTACATACACATACTAGCACTAGGACCGATAACGAACATTCAGGAGGGTATAACGATGGCAGTTAATGCAGCAGCAGTAAAAGAATTGCGTGAAAGAACGGGAGCAGGCATGCTCGATTGCAAAAAAGCTCTGGAAGAAGCAAACGGTGACCTGACGCGCGCAGCAGAAATTCTTCGCGAGAAGGGCTTGTCCGCGGCAGCGAACAAAGCAGGCCGTGCAGCAACGGAAGGTACCGTAGAATCCTATATCCACGGCGGCGGCCGGATCGGCGTGCTCGTCGAAATCAACTGCGAGACGGACTTCGTAGGCAAGACCGATCAATTCCGTGAATTCGCGCGCGACATCGCGATGCAGATCGCTGCAGCGAGCCCGAAATATGTTCGCCGCGAAGAAGTGCCGCAAGAAGACCTTGAGAAGGAAAAAGAAATTCTGAAGGCACAAGCGCTGAACGAAGGCAAGCCCGAGAAGATCGTCGAGAAGATGGTTGAAGGCCGCATCGGCAAATACTATGAAGAGTATTGCCTGATGGAGCAAGCGTTCGTGAAAGACCCGGACAAGACGATATCGCAGCTGCTGAACGAGAAGATCAGCACGATCGGCGAGAACATCAGCATTCGTCGTTTCGTACGCTACGAGCTTGGCGAAGGCCTTGAGAAGAAAGTCGATAACTTCGTAGAAGAAGTTATGGCACAAGTCAAAAAGTAAACCCAAGACGCAGCGCATATCATTGCTATAAGTCCAGGCGTAGACGGCGGGGCGGTACTTCCGCTCCGCCGTTCGTTATTACATAGAAACCGCGCCGCACGCGCGTGGAGCAAGATGGAGGTAATCGGATTGGAACGTCCTGTATATAAACGAATCGTACTGAAGGTAAGCGGTGAATCGTTGTCGGGTCAGAACGGGTACGGTATCGATGCCGGCATGATCTCGTCGATCGCCGAGCAAGTGAAGGAAGTTGTCGAACAGAACGTTGAGGTCGCCATCGTATGCGGCGGCGGCAACATTTGGCGGGGAATCGCGGGTTCGGCCAAAGGGATCGATCGCGCAACCGCCGATTACATGGGCATGCTGGCGACCGTCATGAACTCGCTGGCACTGCAGGACGCATTGGAGCAAATCGACGTTCCGACTCGCGTGCAGACTTCGATCGCCATGCAGCAGATTGCTGAACCGTATATCAGAAGGCGGGCAATTCGCCATTTGGAGAAAGGCAGAGTCGTCATCTTCGCAGCCGGTACGGGCAACCCGTTCTTCTCGACGGATACGACAGCCGCATTGCGTGCCGCAGAGATCGAGGCCGAGGTTATTCTGATGGCGAAGAACAAAGTGGATGGCGTATACTCCGCCGATCCGTTCAAGGATTCGACAGCCGAGAAGTACGAGCAGCTTACTTACCTGGACGTGCTGAACAAGAATTTGGGCGTCATGGATTCGACGGCATCTTCGCTCTGCATGGACAATAATATTCCGTTAATCGTCTTCTCCATTACCGAGAGCGGCAATATCAAGCGCGTCGTTATGGGCGAGAAGATCGGTACCATTGTGAAAGGAAGTGTAGAATAATGCCACAAGCGATCAAGAAGAACGCTGAAGAGCGCATGGACAAGGCGCTCGGAGCGCTGCGCCGCGACTTGTCGACGCTTCGCGCGGGACGTGCGACTCCTGCGATTCTCGACAGGGTTCAAGCGGAATATTATGGTGCTATGACGCCGGTTAACCAACTGGCCAATATCAATACCCCTGACAGCCGCACGCTGATCATTCAGCCTTGGGACAAATCGTCGCTGGGCGCCATCGAGAAGGCAATCCTGAAGTCGGATCTCGGTCTGACGCCGTCGAACGACGGCTCGGTCATCCGCCTAGGCATACCGCCGCTCACGGAAGAGCGCCGCGCTGAGCTAGTGAAGTCGACGAAGAAGTTCGGCGAGGAGGCGAAGGTAGCCATTCGCAACATTCGCCGCGACGCGAACGACGACATTAAGAAACTTGAGAAGACGGACATATCCGAGGATGAATCCCGCCGCCATCAAGATGACATCCAGAAGGCAACCGACCGCTTCATCGCGGAAGTAGACAAAATCCTGGCCGCCAAAGAAAAAGAGATCATGGAAGTGTAGTGACAACTTCAAAGGGCCGCTTGTCAGCACCGAGAAGGTTGAACGATGGTAGAAAATGAGGAGCTCCAGCGTTTCCGTAGGAAACGCACTTCGGAAGCATACGCTTGTAGGCAAACCTACGTGAGCACCGGAGTTTTCGCCAGCGTTCAAGATTCGACGTCGAATAATCATCTTGGAATTACTTCGTGATCACAAGTGGACTGCTGCCCCTCCGGATAGGTGGGGTTTGTTGTATTGTAATCTGCCAGCCGTTAAGGCTGCGCAGGATCCTTTATCCCCTCTTGGGAGGAACGCGCATGTTCGAGCGAATACGCGCCCGGCTAAGCCGAGGAACGCATCAACCGGTGAAGCTGTCTCCGGACAATATGCCCGTTCACGTCGCTATCATTATGGACGGCAACGGCCGCTGGGCCAAGATGAGAGGCTTGCCGCGCGTTGCGGGGCATCACTCTGGCATGAAGACGGTGAAGCGGATCACAATGGCGGCTAACGACCTCGGGATTCGCTATTTAACGCTTTACGCTTTTTCCACGGAGAATTGGAAGCGTCCGAAGGCCGAAGTCGAATTTCTGATGAAGCTCCCGCAAGAGTTCTTAGCCATCGAGCTGGATGAATTGATTGCGAACAATGTTCAAGTCCGTATGATGGGCTATCGGGACAATCTGCCGGATTATACGCTGCATGCAGTAGAAGAAGCGATTCGCAAGACGGCTGACAACACCGGACTCGTGCTGAATTTCGCGCTCAATTACGGCAGCCGCAAGGAAATGATGGATGCCGTTCGGCAGCTGTGCGAGGAATCGCGCGACGGCAGCATTGATCCGGATAAGCTGACGGAAGCCGATTATGAGCAGCGTCTATTATCCGCGGGTCTGCCGGATCCCGACTTGTTGATCCGAACGAGCGGAGAGCTTCGCATCAGCAATTTCATGATGTGGCAGCTTGCTTATAGCGAACTATGGTTCACGGACGTCTACTGGCCGGAATTTACCGAAGCGCATTTCTATGAGGCGATTGGCGAATATCAGCGCCGCGCACGCAGGTACGGCGGATTATAGGCGATTGGAGAGTGGCGGGCATTGAGACAACGAATCGTCACCGGCGTGCTGGCCGGCATTGTTTTTGGCATAATGACTATCATCGGCGGTTGGTTCTATAACGGGATCGTGCTGGCTTTAGCGATCATCGGATTCCATGAATATGCCCGCTTGAACGGCTTCCGTCCCTATGAGCCGATCGTGCTGCCGGCATATATCGGCATGTTCGCGATCGCATTCCCATGGCAATACGCGGGATTAGCCGATCCGCCTGCATCTGCCGTCATCTGGTGTCTGATGTTCGCGCTGCTCGCCGTCACGGTAGTGACCAAGAACAAAATAACGTTGGACAGCGCGGCGCTTATGCTGCTTGGCGCTGTCTATATCGGTTATGGATTCTCGGAGATGATTGTCGTCCGCAGCATTGAGCCTCATGGCCTATTCCTGACGGCACTGGCTTTCTTCTGCATCTGGGCGTCCGATATCGGCGCCTATTTTGTTGGACGAGCCATCGGCAGGACGAAGCTGTGGCCGGCCATCAGCCCGAATAAGACGATCGAAGGCGCAGTCGGCGGCATCTTCATTGCCCTGCTCGTTGGGGTATGTTTCTACCTGGCCGCACCGGAACGTATCAGTCTCGAGAAGGTGTTGATGATCGGACTGCTATCCGCGGTCGCGGGGCAGCTAGGCGACTTGATTCAGTCTGCCTACAAGCGTCTTCGCGGAGTCAAGGATTCCGGCAAATTGCTTCCGGGGCACGGCGGGGTGCTCGATCGCTGCGACAGCTGGCTGATCGTCTTTCCGCTCTTGACCTTGACGGGCTTGCTGCCCTAGCACAGCATCGGCGAATGAGGCTTGATGACCCATGGGAGGACTCGGTGTGAAAAAAATAGCGATACTCGGCTCAACGGGCTCGATCGGCACGCAGACGCTTGACGTGATTGCCGGAGCACCTGAGCAATACGAAGTAACCGGATTAGCAGCCGGAACGAATGTCGAGCTGCTGGTCAAGCAGGTCGAGCAATTTCGCCCGAAACGAGTAAGCCTGGCGACGAAGGAAGCAGCGGATCAGGCGGCTGCGGCGCTGCCGAATTCGGTCCAAGTCTCGTACGGCGAGGAAGGCCTGATCGAAATCGCCGCCGGATCGGACGCGGATTGCGTCGTGACCGCGCTCGTCGGGAGTCAGGGCGTACGGTCGACGCTGGCTGCTATCGAGGCCGGCGCCGCGATCGGATTGGCCAATAAAGAGACGTTGGTTACGGCCGGGACGATCGTGATGGAGGCAGCCGCGCGGAAGGGCGTTGCCATCCTGCCGGTCGACAGCGAGCATTCGGCGATCTTCCAATGCTTGAACGGAGAGCGTATCGACCGGGTGAAGCGGATCGTGCTGACCGCTTCAGGCGGCTCGTTCCGCGACCGTCAGCGTTCCGAGCTGGAAGGCGTGACCGTTGAACAAGCGCTCAGCCACCCGAATTGGTCGATGGGCGCCAAAATTACGATCGATTCCGCGACGATGGCGAACAAGGGGCTGGAGGTTATCGAGGCGCATCACTTGTTCGGTCTATCATACGACCGGATCGATGTGCTGCTTCACCCGGAGAGCATCATCCACTCTTACGTCGAATATGTCGATCACAGCATTATCGCGCAGCTCGGTCTGCCCGATATGCGCGTGCCGATCCAATATGCGTTAACCTATCCGGACCGGTTGCCGTCGCCTGCGCAGCCGCTCGATCTGGCGAAGATGGGCTCGCTGCATTTCCGCGCGATGGATTTCGAACGCTACCCGTGCCTGCGCATGGCGTACGAGGCCGGGCGAGCCGGCGGCTCCGCGCCGGTCGTGTTCAATGCAGCGAACGAGGTGGCGGTCGCGCGATTCCTGCGCGGAGAGATTACGTTCCTGGATATCGAACGCTTGATCGGAACCTTGCTGGATCGCCACGAAGCAGAGCCGCTCGCCGACGTCGAATCCATCATCGCAGCCGACAACCTTACCCGCCAGCAAGCCGCTGTTCTCTGAGTTCAGCGTTCCATCGATCGATCTGAGATCGCTGCCCCTATAACGTGCACACAAAGTGCACGCTCCAAGGCTCGCGCGTCAGCACCGAGAAGGTTGAACGATAGTAGAAAATGAGGAGCGCAGTGTAGTCTAAGCTACATGAGCACCGGAATTTTCGCTAGCGTTCAAGATTCGATGCCGAATACGCTCCGAAGCATTACTTCGTGATCACGCGCGAGCATGTTGTGGGGGAATGGGGAATAGTGTTAAGGTAGGTACGTACAGGCTTACGAACAGGAGGCTGCTTCTATGGAAATGGTACAGGTCGTCCTCATGACCGTGCTCGTCTTTTTCGTGATCGTGTCGATCCACGAGTGGGGACACTTTTATTTCGCGAAACGGGCAGGCATCCTCGTGCGTGAGTTCGCAATCGGCTTCGGTCCGAAGCTGTTCTCCGTCAAGCGCGGAGAGACGCGGTACACGCTGCGGCTCATCCCGGCAGGCGGGTTCGTGCGCATGGCGGGCGAGGATCCCGAGATCGTCGAGGTCAAGCAAGGACAGACAATCTGCGTAAGGCTTGTCGACGGCGCCGTGAGCCGCGTCTATCTCGATAAGCTGGACGAACGCACTTCAGTCATCCGGGGCATCGTGGAGACGATCGATCTCGAGCGCAGCCTGAAGCTGACGCTGAACGTCGAGGGCGAGAGCGAACGATACAGCGTGCAGCGGGACGCCCTCATTATTGCGCGAGGCAGAGAGACGCAGATCGCTCCGATTGACCGTCAGTTCGGCAGCAAGACGGTGCCGCAGCGGGCAATGGCGATATTTGCCGGTCCTATGATGAATTTTTTGCTCGCGTTCGTGCTGTTTATGTCGTATGTTCAGATGGTAGGCATACCGGAGCATCCGCCGGACAAGTTGCTGATCAACGAAGTCGTAGGCGCGCCGGCCGAGAAGGCAGGGTTGCTGCCGGACGATCAGATTCAGACGATCAACGGCGTCGAGGTAGGCGCAGATTTCGACATGATGCTGGCGCTGATCGGCGAATCCGCGAACAAGCCGATGGCTTGGGTGATCGTACGCGACGGCAAGCCGATGGAAATCAGCATTACGCCCGAGCTGGATCCGGCAAGCAACACGGGCAAGGTCGGCGTAACGGCCAAGTACGGAGCGGTACCGACGCGAACCCCTGGCTTCGTGGAGACGGTCAAATTCGGCGCGAACGCGATGAAGAACATGACGATCAATATTTTCGAAGGCTTCAAGAAGCTGATTCTCGGTCAGTTCAAGCTCGACGATCTCGGCGGTCCCGTGAAGACGGCGCAAGTTACCGGCCAGATCGCGGCACAGGGCATCGAGCAGTTGACCTCTTGGACCGCGATACTTAGTTTGTATCTGGGCATTTTCAACCTACTGCCGATTCCGGCACTCGACGGCAGCCGCTTGATTTTCCTCGGTATCGAGGGACTAAGAGGCAAGCCGATCGACCCGAACCGGGAGAGCATGGTGCACTTCATCGGATTCGCGATGCTGATGCTGCTCATGTTGGCCGTGACATACAACGATATTCTGAATTTGATCCAAGGGTAGAAGCCGGGGTCATCCGCTGTGGGAGGCGCTTATGTCGAAGGATAAAGGATTCGTAACCGAAATCACGCCGCAGGGCGAGGATTTCTCGAGATGGTATATCGATGTGATCAAGAAGGCGGAGCTCATGGATTACTCGCCGGTGCGCGGGTGCATCGTATTCCGCCCGGAAGGCTATGAGCTGTGGGAGAACATTCAGCGCGAGCTTGACCGTCGCTTCAAGGAGACCGGTCATCGCAATGCTTATTTCCCGCTGTTCATTCCGGAGAGCTTCTTCCAGAAGGAGAAGGAGCACGTGGAGGGCTTCAACCCCGAGCTGCCCTGGGTGACGGAAGCTGCCGGAGAGAAGCTGGAGGAACGACTCGCGATTCGCCCGACGTCGGAGACGATGTTCGGCCACATGTACGCCAAGTGGATCCAATCGTACCGCGACCTGCCGCTGCTCATTAACCAATGGGCGAACGTCGTCCGTTGGGAGAAGCGGACGCTGCCTTTCCTGCGCACGAGCGAATTTCTATGGCAGGAAGGCCATACGGCTCACGAGAATGAAGCGGAAGCCCGCGAAGAGACGATGCGGATGCTCGAGATTTACCGCGATTTCGTAGAGAACTACCTTGCCATCCCGGTCGTTGTCGGGCAGAAGACGCCTTCCGAGAAGTTCGCAGGCGCTGTCGATACGTTTTCGATCGAAGCGATGATGAAGGATGGACGAGCCGTTCAAGCGGGGACGTCGCATTACCTCGGCACGAACTTCGCCGTTGCGTTCGACATCCAATTCTCGGATCGCAATAACGAGCTGCAGTACGCGCACACGACTTCGTGGGGCGTCAGCACGCGGCTCATCGGCGCAATGATCATGGTGCATGGCGACGACCGCGGACTGGCGCTGCCGCCGAAGGTTGCGCCGACGCAAGTCATGATGATTCCGATCGGGCCGCCGAAGACGCGGGAGCAGGTCGTCGGCAGGGTGGACGAGCTCTATCGCGAGCTGAAGGCAGCCGGAATTCGCGTGCGCGTGGACGATCGCGCAGATATGAGCCCGGGCTGGAAGTTCAACGAATACGAGATGCGCGGCGTGCCGCTGCGCCTGGAGCTGGGACCGCGCGACATGGAGAACGGCGTTGTCGTCCTTGTCTCGCGGATCAGCGGCGAGAAGCGCATCGTGCCGCAGGACAATCTGGCGGAAGAGGTTCAGCGCATGCTGGATCAGATCCACGACGAGATGTTCGAGCGCGCCAAGGCGTTCCGCGAAGAGAATTTCCGCGTGCTCGGCACGCTCGATGAGATGAAAGCTTTCATGGAGCAGAAGCGCGGCTTCGTAGAGGCAGGCTGGTGCGGTTCCGAGGCGTGCGAGCGCCAAGTGAAGGAAGAGACGGGCGCGACGAGCCGGAACATCCCGTTCGAGCCGACGGCGAAGCAGCCGACCTGCCTCGTCTGCGGCGATCCGGCCGCCCACACCGTCGTGTTCGCAAGAGCTTATTGATAGGAATGGTTTAGTTTTCATAATGACCGGTTGTCAGCGCCGAGAAGGCTGAACGATGGTAGAAAGTGAGGAGCGGAGTGTAGTCTAAGCTACATGAGCACCGGAGCTTTCGCCAGCGTTCAAGATTCGACGTCGAATAGGCTTCTCGAGATACTTCGCGATCACAAGCGGTCCCTGGGGGGAAGAGAATGAGCCATATGGGGGAGAAGCGCCGAAGATTCGAACTGCTCTTAGAGCAGGCGAAGCTGGACGGAGCTTTTATCGAAACGTACTTTTCTGACGGATATATCGATCATGTGGCCGTGAAATCGAATAATAAGGAGTGGACGTTTTGCATTCGCAAGACGTCCTTGCTTCCTTATAAGGCATACCAACTGTTCTGCGAGCGTGTTCGTTCGCAGCTCGGGCATATCGCGGACATTTCGTTCGTCATCGACTATGAGCAGGAAGTTGCAACGCATGACGTACTGCTCGCTTATTGGCAGCACTTCATCGATTGGGCGACGCGCGAGATGGTGTCGGTCAACGGCTGGCTCGGCAAAGCTCGCATCGAAGCGGAAGGCGATCTCTTAACCGTCACGCTGCTCGATGAGATGGGGCTGGAGCTGGCGCGCAAGAAGAAGATCGACGAGGCGGCGGTTCGATTCTTCGAGCAGCAGTTCAAGCGGTCGTGCAAGGTGAAGCTCGTCGTCGGCACCTCCAGTCAGGAAGCGTACGAGCAGTTCACGCAGAAGCGCGAGCAGGATGAACGCGAGGTCGTGCAGGCGATCATGGCCAGCGCAGCCGCCGAACCGATCCCGGAATCGGGTCCGGAGAACGAGCGTCTTGTCGTCGGCTACGATATTCGCGAAGAGCCGGTCCCGATCATGCGCATTACCGAGGAAGAGAAGAAGGTGACGATTCAAGGCGCCGTATTCGGCCTCGAGCAGAAGGAACTTCGCAACGGCAGCACGCTGTTCACGTTCTATGTCACCGACTACTCGGATTCGATCATGCTGAAGATGTTCGCGAAGACCAAGGAAGACGTCAAGATTCTAAGCCTGCTCGCCAACGGCAAATGGATCCGCGCGCGCGGACGCGTCGAATACGACCGGTTCATGATGGAGCCGGAGCTCGTCATGATGCCGAACGATCTGCATGAAGTCGTCGCGCCGCCGGAACGGAAGGACGATGCCGACGAGAAGCGGGTCGAATTCCATCTGCACACGAC
>JAEZCJ010000136.1 GCA_023433615.1 Bacillota bacterium
CCCGAATGGGGCAACCGGCTCGATTCTTACCATTACAGAAAGTTTAACTGCGCTAAAGCACCAAAGCACAGGGAACTTTCTCGTATGGAGATAAAACCTACATCTGAACGCGGTCGCTCTTCTTCGAAAGGCCTCGATAGAGGTTTTCTCATTTCAACCGCAGCAGAATGTCTCCTTCGATACGGGTCGGATAGTAATCGATATTCAATGTAATCGGACCTTCGTAGCTTCCCTTAGGAATGTAATACTGAATCTCCGACGAAGAGAATCCGCTCCTGTTCGAATGATGCTCGAAGCCTGCTGCATCATGGAATATGCTGGAGAATATTCCGTAGCTTCTTAGCGCATCGCGAGGATCCGAATTGTCCAGGTTAAAGTGCAGCACTAGATCATCGCCTTCCTCCCCGATGCCAGTTAAGCTTATCCGATCATCCGGCTGCGTTAGAAGCGCTTCGTTCTCCAAGTCTACGAGCATCTTGAGCTTATTCTTGTCGAGTGCCTTCATGCTGCTAGCTCTTAGATACAGCTCCTTCGGCTTCATGAAGTAATTGCTCTGGAAGTAGAGGATGCTGTGATGTTCATCCTTGAGCGTTCCGGTGACGCCGTTCGTGATCTTCCCGAATACATTACCTGCTTCATCGACAAGCTCGAGATCGTCGAACTCGGAGATATGCTTCGTATTGCCTGGCTCATAAGCCACTTCGAGCGCGATGCTCGTAGGAAGTATGGTCATTGTACCGAAGGTGATACGCTGTTCTTCAATAGTCACTTGCTGATTGATGTCGATCACTTCATGCAGCCCTTCGAACTTGCTGCGATCGATCAGAATCGAATACCGCCATAGTGCTGCGGATGAGGCAGCTTGTTCTTCGGTCTCAAGCTTCAGGCTGAGCTGAATCGCGCTTGGCACTTGTATGCCTTCTTGGAACGTGATGTCGATCGTTCCGCGGCCTTGGCTGGCTCCCGGTTTCGATCCGTAATCCGGCATGCCATAGCCAATTCCGTATTCCCGCAAAGGAATGCCATCGCCATCGGTTATGTCGACACCGATGATATCGGCTTGATCATCGTGATCGCGGCTGTCTTCGATTGTGTAGAAGATGATCAAGCGAGATTCGTCGGCGAGAAGTCCGTCGATCGTCAGTTTCACGCCGCCATGCTCCTGGGCCAGTCCGATCGGCTGCATGAAGTCGTTCGCGATCGCAAGCTCGATCCCTTTATCCCCGCGAATCCAATGCACGACCGCATCGAGACCGGGGATGTCTTCGGCGTAAGCGGCGACGACGGGCGAGTACCGGATGGATAACAATGATGCGAGGAGCAGAATGGAGGCCGCGCTTGCTCCCATGCGCTTACTCCGGAGGCGGGCACGGCGCTGTCGGGCTTCCGCCATGCCGCGCTTCACGGCTGCCCCAAGCTTCTCGAGCGGCACCTCGATCCGATCCAGCTCCTGCCGAACATCGTCCCAGACCGCCGGGTCAAGGGAATTCTCCCGTTCATCGTTACGCATCGATATCCACCTCCTTCTCCAATCGCAGCCGCAAGCGCTGCAGTGCCTTGTTCAGCCAAGTCTTGATCGTCCCCGCTGGACGGCCCATGGCACTTGCGATATCCGTAATCGTCATATCGTGGTAGTACTTCAGTTGGATGACCTGCCGGTAGCGGGGCTCCAGCTCCTTCACCAGATCGGTGATCATGATCGAACGAAGCCGTGCGGACTCATCCGGATTCCAAGCAGTCGAAGCGGTTGCCTGTTCCTCCGCAATTGTCGATGTGCCCATGCGCGTTCGCTTCCGCCGCTTCTGCTCGTCGGCGCAATAATTCATGAGAATCCGGATCAGCCAAGTTCCGAAGTATCGGCTGTCTCGGAGCTTGCGCAGCTGCATGTAAGCGCGGCATGTCGTTTCTTGAATCGCTTCCAGCGCATCCGGTTCGCTGCCCAGATAGGCGACGGCGATGCGGTACAGCTTCGCTTGATGCTCTTGCATCAACGCGTGGAACGCGGTATCGTCGCCGCGCCGCGCCGCCTGCACAAGCGTCTCCGTTCTGTTCGTCAACGTTGTTGTCCTCCCATTGCTCCCATTGTACGGTGATGCCTGCTAACTATTAGACTCGTATGCGCATGAAACGGTTTTGCCTCGGCAGAAAATGGTTCCGCCTCCCGTGCAGAACGCAGTCGTATTACGATTTCTCGCGCCATATATTGGGTAATAGAGGGTGTTCGAAGGGAAGGTGTCATTCACTGAACAAGCGTGCAATAAGAGTCGGCATCCTGTTGCTAGCCATTCTGTTATTCGGTGCGCTGGCGCTCCCCGCTGCAGCGATGGCCGACGCGCAGGAACGTGACCTGCTGATCGTGAATAAGCGGACGAATGAACTGGCGTACTACCGGGAAGGAGAGCTCGTCCGAACTTTCGATGTCGCTACGGGCAAGACGGATGATTTGACGCCGGAAGGAAATTTCAAGATCGTGAACAAGATCAAGAACAGGCCGTATTACAAGGAGAAAATCCCGGGAGGCGACCCGCGCAACCCGCTGGGGGATCGTTGGCTGGGCCTAGAAGTCGGGAAGACGTATGGCACCACGTACGCCATTCATGGCAACAATAATGCCGATTCGATCGGCAAGTACGTCAGCGCCGGCTGCATCCGAATGCAGAACGACGAGATTCACTGGCTGTTCGACCAGGTTGCCAAGCAGACAACGGTCATCATTACGAATTCATCCCTATCATTCGATGAGATTGCCGGGAACTACGGTTATGCGCTCGTCACGTCTTTCGAAGGAGTGTTGGTGCTCAATGGCAGCGAGCAGCGCCTGGAGAAAGAGATGATGGTCGTCGATTCGCGCGTGTACATCCCGATGCGCGAATGCTTCGAGCTGCTCGGCGCCATTGTCCACTGGAATGCGGAAGAGGGGATGGTAACGGCGGTCAATGGGAGTCGAATCATAACGCACCAGCCGCTTGCGAGCACGGCCGTCGTAGACGGCACCGTTATCGAGATGACGCCATCGCGACTCGTGGACCAGAGCGTCATGATCCCGCTGCGGGATATGGCAGTGCTCTCGGGGTACAGCGTAGAATGGGATAACGAGTCGAAGGCGATCCATCTTACGCGGGCTGAGGCCGCGGAATAGAAGAGCTGCAGAACGCAACCCGCGAGTCGATCTCGGCTCCGCGGGTCTCTTTCTATGTTCCATTCGGATGGAATCATGTGTAAGTATTTCTGAATTGAAAAGTATAGCTGTATTGTATCAGATGGTGATTCCCTCCCAAGAGGCTTTCATTAACAAAACAAATAATTGTGCTGTTGCGATAACTATACTAACGCTAATCCGAAATGCTACTTAGAAAATACAATTTAGTTTTAGGGGAGGTGAGTTGGAATGTTTTTATTTTGTTAGGTGAATAACCACTCATGTTATTGTCAGCGAAATCGTATCAATGCGACAAAATACGCAAACGAGCGATTCTTGTATAGAAAAACTAATAATTCGACAAAGATTGACAAAAAAAGCTATGGAAAAAATTAGATAATTAGGTTAATGTTTGAGATATAAGGTTGTCAATGACGATTTGGGTAATTAAAAATAAATTTAATTTGTTTAATTAACATTGACAGTTAGGAGACGTTCCAAACAATTCCAAACGGGAATGGAGGATTGTGCGGTATGACGAAGCTGCATTACAGGTTTCTACGGGAGTCACGACCTAACACTGGTTTAAGTCAAGGGGACTTTATACCTGATTTGATTTTGCAGGATGGGCTAACATTACATTCACTTATACGAGATGGTGCTATCATAATTGCACTAAGCGTTGATTGTGAACCTTGTAAATACGCTTTAAATGCTTTGGACGAGTATACAACCAAATACAGGGATAATTTTATTGTCCTAATATCAATGCCAAAAGATCTCCATGTCGAATTACAAGATTATTTTACAGACCGCGCCATGATATTTTTGTTTGATGATGTATATGAATGCGTCTTTGGTGAGAAAGGCATCCCTTGGGGGTATGGCATAAATAGTGCCTTTCAGGTTGTAACCGAACGTGCATTTAATCGTTATGATGAATTGGACATGATTGTATCACCATTTCGGATTGTAAGAGAAGGTGAATGAAAATGGACCTTGCTTCGTTATTTAAAAAGAAGGAGATATTACCGTTAAAAAAAGGAGATTCCTTAGTGGAATCACAAAGGTTTGGTAGCAGAAGTGACGTATCGTACAGGATTTATTGTTTTATTACCTTAACATGCGAGCATTGTATCGATTTGCTTCCGCAGATCAATGATTTTATTCGCTCCGATCAAGGTGAGTTTATTTTATGTATTGTTGCAAAATCTGAAGATATTCGGGAAATTGTTGAATATTTTGATTTTGGCTTTTCGACAATTCAAGTGAGTTCAGAGCGACTTAGGAATCAATTCATGGTTCCACAAACTCCTTTCGCATACATAGTCGATAGCGATTACAAGGTACTTGCTGGGAGAGTTATTTATAATTCCGCAGACCTTGAATATTTAGTATTTGAAACGCATTCACCAAGAACTTAAGAGACTAGAAGGCGAAGGAATGAATAATAATGTTGAATAACGAACTAACTGGGCAAATTATTATCTCAAAGAAAGTTTATTTTAATCATGATGACAGATACCACACTGCAGAGTGGTTGCTTAACGAAGTTGAGGTTTTAGCATTGCCAAGCGTCGCGGTCGTAAGCGTCATTATCAAGCTATTCGCTAACTATACGTATCAAGAATTATGTGAATTAATAGTGAAAGATCCCAAAGGCAATACTTGCACAAGTCAGTTGATTGAAATGAAAAATAGTAGGCAACCTCCAAGGATACCTGGAATTGAAATTTCTTATAATCTCAAGTGGGTTGTTATGCATGCCGGAAATTACTTCGTACAATTATTTGAGAAATCCACCTCGCATCTACTTGCGGAGTATCCTTTATACATTTATGTGAAGAAGAATGAGCAGTTGGAGTTAAACAATGTTTAAGTTATACCGCGCTCTACGTTCTCGCACATTTGGCGAAGAATCAATGCTACGGTCAATTTGTGTCATATTGCCATTAGTTTGGTCATGTAGCCCCAAACTTATTGTGGCAAGTACATTACTTGCTACCGTGGAGTCATTGCTCCCAATTTCGCATATATATTTAACAAAACTCTTTGTGGATTCAATCGTATCGGTCATAAATGAGGGTGAAGGAGTAACACATACCCTATCAATATTATCGGTCCAACTTTTATTTGTTGTTCTTCAACTTCTCTGTTCAAAAGCTAATACTTTAGTAAATGTTAAACTTCAACAGCTAACTGAATTAAACTTTGAGCGCATGGTTATGCGGACAGTTATGATCGCGCCATTAGTATATTACGACACTGATCAGTTTCATGATAAGATAACACGTGCTTCTAATGGAATTCATTTTGCAGCGATATCTGCGTACCTTTCTGTTATTGAGATTGCAAAACTGTTTATCACAATAATTTCATGTCTTCTCTTTCTCTTAGGTTTCCATTGGCTACTAGCGTTGGTGGTTTTCGTACTTCTAGTACCAAACATGATAGCCAACGTTGCAATTGGTGAGAAACAGTATCAACGCTTTGTGCATGATACTCCATATGACCGAAGAAGCGTTTATTTATCATCGACAATTAAGGGTAAAGAAGCTGCAAAAGAATTAAGAATCTTCGGACACGGTGAATTTCTTTTGGGGCTATGGGAAAAAACACAGCAGTACTTGCACTCTACAAGGCTACAGTTGGAGAAAGCAACGCTGGTTAGCCGATTCAAATTAGAAATAATGGGGGTTTCTGTAGAGAAAATAGTTGCAGTAGTGCTTTTGTTTTATTCATCCAGGGGAATGCTTACAGTTGGTTCGTTTATGTCTGTTCTCCAATCCCTATCTACCTTGCAAGGAGGAATGAAAGGGATTACACAGGGTCTTGGTTCTTTAAGTATGAACACGAAGATATTTAAAGAAACCTATGATTTCCTACGAAGTATCCAAGAAGTGACGAACAAGAGGAATTTGAATCCAAAGCATCTGCCGACAACAATATTACAGGGCATCAGCATAAAGGATTTATCGTTCTCTTATCCTGAATCAACTAAGACTGTATTAAAGGGTATTACTTTCGATATTAAAGTCGGTGAAAAAGTTGCGATAGTTGGGGGGAACGGGGCGGGTAAAAGCACGTTAATTAAGTGTATTTCCGGATTATACGAAGGTCAGAGTGGAAAGATAGAAATCGACGGAATTGACATTCGCGTAGTTAATCAGTCTGAATTGCATAATAAGTTCACAGTTGTATTTCAGGATTTCGTTTCATACAACTTGACTGTGAAAGAAAATATCATAGTAAGCGATTTGAAACAGCAGACATCCGGATGGTTAAATGAAGTCCTCGATAGGACCGGGTTTTCCTCGTTCATAGACAAGTTGCCTGACCGATTAGACACTGTAGTAGGAAGTGGTTTTTTCGGAGGAGAAGATTTGTCCAAGGGACAATGGCAGCGTATTGCTCTTAGCCGAGGGATTTTCCGAGATAGGGAGATTATTATTTTTGACGAACCAACGGCTTCAATCGATCCAGTTACCGAGTCAAATCTAATGAAAGATTTTCTGGAAATAACAGCTGGTAAAACATCCATATTGGTTACGCATCGATTAGCTAGCTGCAAGTACGTTGATAAGATTATTGTTCTTAATGAAGGTGAAGTAGCGGAAATCGGCTCCCATACTGAACTCATGGCGGAAAAAGGACATTATTATCAAATGTATAACGAACAGTCCAAATGGTATAAAGATGAAATGATTCAATTCGCATAGAAGAATTATGAGCGACATGAAAGGAGGTGAGAAATATGGCATGTCCGGCGGGATATAGCACGACTGGTTCCTGTTATGGAACCGAGACGTGTGTTCAAGGGTCTAATTGTCAATCTGGTCGTGCAAGGTGGAAATCAATGGCTACCGCTTGCACGCACCCGGAAACTAAGGACTCGGTGTGTTGGGACTGGACTAATTCCCAAATTGGTTGCTGCTAAGCAACAGTAGTTTCATTGAGAGGGTCATAGTAATTATGACCCTCTTCTACCCATTAATAAGCATTAACCAATAAATGATCATGAGTGAGGAATGAGTCACAATGAAAAAGTGGAGAATGCTAGCGTTATTATATCTTGCACTATCTTTATGCATAGTTGGATGCAAAAATGCTATCTTAACGAATGACGTATCAGATGAAGAAACAGTAGCATCACAAATCGAGATATTGTGGGACGAGTCTTCTGGGGTAGATGTGAAATTAGTATCAAACCTTTTAGAGAGTAAGTATCCTAAAGCTACATTTAATGTAACCCCATTTAGACATCCGATTTATGAAAGTGAACGCAATATTACCAAGCTATTCGAAAACAATGAGCTGTCGGCTGATTTGGTATTCTTCGAGAGTACAATAGCCCCTTTCTTTGTGAATATTGATTACTTAGAGCCGCTTGAGGGCTTTATGGTTGCTGAAAATATTCAAGAATCAACGTTCGAGACTCAGGCGCTTAACGTAATCCGCGAACATACTGCGGATGACCATATACCTGCTTTGCCTCTGGGTAAAAACGTTTATGCACTTTACTATAACAAAGATGCAATGACAAAATACGGTGTTGATATGCCTGTGGATGGCATGTTGTGGAGTGAAGTCATTGAACTTGGACAAAAAGTAGGTAGTCAAAGTGCTTTTAACCAACAATTCGTTTTGTCCCTAATTGATTCTAATTTGATTACAAATCAATTAGGTCTAACTTATGAGAATGACGGTGCGGAGAGTTTCCAATCAAATGAGTGGCTTCGGGCATACGATTTTTTCTCTAGTGTTGCCGAAATTGAAAATAATAACTTGTACGCATACACGAATCAGAATCAATTTGGACCAGATTTCAACTCTTTCGCTAACGGGCAATCGGTAATGGCTGCAAGCGGATTTCTTGGAAACAGAGGAGAATTACCGCCACCATATTATGGTTTTCGTAAAGAACCAGAAGTTGAATGGGATATTGTAAGTTATCCAACGTTCGACCAATCGACAGCCCCTACACCAACATATTATTACTTGGGGATTCCAAAGGTCAGTACAAAGAAAGAAGAAGCATTGAAGGTAATGAGCTATTTACTTTCGAAAGAAGCACAAATCGAACTATCTAAAAACGGATTAGCGAGCGCTTATTTTGATCAAACAATTAACCAGGAATTTGGTCAAAATATCAGTTACTTAAAAGGTAAAAATATTAATGCTTTTTTTCAAAGCACTAATTACTCAAGTTACGACAAAACATTTGATTTCAGAATACGTTATCAATTTAGTTCATTATTAGACCATCTTTATATCGCTAAGGGAAACCCCAATTTTGAAAGTACACGTGGGTTATACACGAATGAGTTAGCAAATAGGTGGAAAGAGGCTGAGGCTCAAAGTAAGCAAGATATTCAAACCATAAAGGAGAAACTTGCCTCAAACTGACTTATGACTTCAGATAAAGTTTGGAATTATTACTCCAGCCCTGTTCTGTAAAGAACAGGGCTGATTAAACATTAATGTTTTTTAGAAGGAGGAAACGAAATAAGTTGGCGGCGGTTCTAATCGACCTAACACTGTCATTCATTTTCTTTTCTGCTTTTTACTCAAAACTTTTCAATTTTGAAGCTTTTAGATGGGAAATTGCGCGATTCATTGAGGTGAAACGACAACTATTAGGTTTTTTGGCGTCATTGATATTAATGTCTGAACTGATTCTATCATTCTTAATAGTACTACCTAATGTGGTAGAGAAATATAAGCAAATATTCGCATTTGTATTTTTGCTTACGCTTACAGTTGTTACAATTAAGAAAAAGGCAAGTAAGGGTGCTACTGAGTGCAATTGCTTTGGACAAGAACACCTACTTAATCGATTTCCAATTCAACGAAATTTGCTTTTTTTGTTTTTGGCAGTATTAGATTCTTTATATGTCTCGACTAAATCTGACCCAGAGGTTATCATACTTATTTATTTGACTGTAGTTCTTCTAGCGGTAACGCTAGATAATGTTCGACTGTCTAAATTGCTAGCGAGGAGATCGTGATGTTGAGTATATTGTGCGTTATTCTTTCTCTGATGCTGGCAATAAGCTTGTACATCAATAACAGATTGATGGCAAAAAGGAATATATTAGTTAGGGGGTTATTTCATCGAATATTGGGAAACGGCTTAGATCATCCAACTCAAAGTATATTGTTTATTTCTGCTATGGATCTACATAAGTACGAAGAGTTGATTGCCTTTTGGGATTCTGAACTCGTCTTCAAGGGACCGAAGTGGTTATTTGATTTGAAACTCAAACAGTGGAAGCAAAACATGGTGCATTTTGATACATTAATAAGTGAATACGATTGTAAATTGTTTGATAGCTCATTTGTATTGGTTAAAAAAGGTCAAAAGGTTCATATTGTCTATGAACTCGAAAAGTTTCTGGGATACTAAATAATGCATAACAGGTGAGAAAATGTCAATATACGCGAGAACGATTTCGGCGTGTGAGGTAAGCATAAATAGGTAAGAATTGTGGAGCGGAGGTTACTTATGGTCATAAGGCGCGTTTCATGCAGTTCAGGAAGATAATCTTGGAGATACATAGATGAAGGCGATCCATCTTACGCGGGCTGAGGCCGCGGAATAGAAGAGCTGCAGAACGCAACCCGCGAGTCGATATCGGCTCCGCGGGTTGCTCTCATGCGTGCTGCTTAATCGCGCTGAGCGTGCCGTCGTTACGCTTGCGTTCTTGTCCGATGGGAAGCTTCAAGGTGAATATCGTCTCGCCGTTACGCGAATCGTAGGCAAGGTCGCCGCCGTGCTTCACCATGATCTGCATACAGATGGGCAGTCCTAATCCCGTTCCGTTCCTCTTCGTCGTGTAGAAGGGCTCGAAGAGGGACTTCTCGGCACTCTTCGGAATACCTCCTCCATTGTCGGCGACACTGATGCAATGCATATCGTGCTGGTCCCAGCTGCGCACGATGATTCGCTTCGGATATTCGGCTGCCTGCATGGCTTCAATGCTGTTATTGATCAGATTCGACAATACTTGCTGGATGGCGTTCTTCTGGAGATAGAGCGGCGTCTCGGACGCAATCTGAACATTGAGCTCCACATTCTCGTCGACAGCCCGCGGCTGCACGAGATGAAGCACTTCTTCGATAAGATCGGCGCTGCGGCAATCCTCATACGTCTCTTCTTGTCCGGAATTTCTGGAGAAGCGCAGGAAGGATGTGATTTGGCCGTATAGCCCGTCAATCTCCTTCTCGATGATGGCCAAGTATCGCTCAATGTCGGCTTGCACATGCGTGTTTTTGATCAGCTTTAGGAAGCCTTGAATGGCGAACAACGGATTTTTGATTTCGTGCGCCATCGAGGCAGCCATTTTACCGATAAGGTTAAGCCGATCATGGTGTAACGAGTCGATCGTATTCTGCTTGTCGCTGATGATCTGCTGCGCATAGCCCCAATACAGCTCGCAGATCTTGCGTTGAACCTCGTCAATTCGTTTATGAAGGATGGGAAGGGCTTCTGCCGCTTCCTCCAGTGAAATCCTATTCCCCCATATCTCGTCGAGGATGATCTCTCTCCACAGGTGACAGCTATGGAGGACGTGCTCGATCGGAGTGCCGCGTTCCGCTTGCTGCCTGCACATGGCATGTATAATGGCATAATTCGGATGGGAATCTAAAGGGATGTCGTGATCGGCTAATAGCGTGATATACTTTTCCGTGCCTTGAAACATGGTCGTGCTATCGATTTCGGGTAATTCTTGTTTCATCCGTTGAAGCCAGCGCTGGATGATAGAATCGCGATTATGATGAATAAGCGCATCGAATTTCATTGGAATCCTCCTCAATAAACGGCATATGTAACGGTTAGCGATTCGAGTCGAATGCGCTGCTGGCGACACGATCGCTTGCGGCCCACGTATAGTAGAAGGACATGGCAGTAATGGGAGGGACGAGTATGGACGCGAATTGGACTGCGGCAGATGAAGCGCTTCGCCAAGTCAACGTCATCGGTAATGAACGGAACGAGGAAGTGGCCGTCACCTGCGTTCCGGACAGTCTGAGCTGCATCGGGATCGGAACGGACGCAGCTGTCTTCACTTCTGCCCAAGCCCCTGGGTATGCTTATAAGGTTTATTCGGATCTTGCGGTCGGCAAAAAAATGGTCGAGCGGCAAGTGTACGAGCTGCTGCACGGGATTCCGTACTTTCCCGTCTACTTCGGGGAAGGCGAGAATTATATCGTCATCAGCCACGAGCGCGGCATCACGCTCACGGAATGTCTGATCGAAGGGATACCAGTCCCTGAACGAGCGATTCAAGATGTGGAGGAAGCACGCGAGCTCGTGCGCAGCCGAGGGTTGAACCCGCGGGACATTCATCTGAAGAATGTTCTGCTGCAAGACGGCAGGGCGAAGGTGCTTGATGTATCGGAGTACGTCCAAGAAGGCGACGACAATCGATGGGCGCATCTCGTATGGGCGTATCGCACCTTCTACCCAAGCCTAGAAGGCCGGAAAATTCCGGCCTGGATCCTGGATATGGTGAGGAACGGGTACATGAAGCTGGACCAGGCGAATATTAACCTGGATGAGCTCGGCCAGCGTATCAGCCGTCTGCTCGCGAAGCTGACGAAGTAGCCGCGTGCTCGCGCAGCTTCATCCAATCCTTCAGATGCCGTTCAAGGCTGCCGATTAGCGTATCGAGGTCTGCGAGGAAGGCTGCCTGATTCGCAGACGGGATGTCGGCAAGCGATCGGATGGCATCTTCTGTAAGCGGTGCGTGCGTCGGAATCGAGCCGAGCAGCTTCTTCAGGCTGCGTTCGATCGGCGTTGCCTTCTGCTGCGCGGTGCCGGCGCCGCTCTCTTCTGCGTGATCCTCAGACCCGTCGGTAGACGCCTGTGCCTGCGGGGCAGGAGGCTTCGGTGCTTCGGCAGGCTTGGCGCGTTCAGCCTTGTTCTGTTGATAAGTGGACCAAGTGTCGATCAAGCCGGGACCGTCCTTGTACAGCAGCTTGTCCTTCACGGAAGCCGGGATGCCCGCGTCCTTGAACAGCTTGGCGATCTTCTTCACGTCGCTGACGGGAAGCTCATCGCGGGCCGCGATTAAGGCCAGCGAATCGCGGTGTTCGATCGGGAGATCCTTAAGCGGCATCAGCTGGTCTTCCGTCAGCCGGTCCTTCGTGATCGCCGTGCCGCCGATAATCAGCTTCTTCACGGCGCTGCCGAACTTGAGCAGCTCGATCTTGTTCTTGATATAGCTCTCGGGCTTGCCGAGCTTGCCGGACAGGAATTTGATAGAGCTCTTGAAGCGCGCGTCATTGAGCAGCTTATCGAAGGCTTCCGCCTCTTCGATCGGGGAGAAGCCTTCGCGGGTAAGATTCTCGGCGATCTGCTCCAGATAGATCTCCATCTCATCCGTTGCTTGGGATACGATGCAGGGAATCGTCTCGAGGCCAAGCATCGTACAAGCCTTGTAGCGCCGGTTGCCGTAGATGATCTTATAACGGCCGCCGCCGATCGTTCTGACCTTGATCGGCGATAGCAGCCCTAGCTCCTGAATGCTGTTCATCAGCTCTTGCAGCGCATCGTTGTCGAATTGGTAGCGCGGTTGATCGGTATCTTCATCGATAAGCGCGATCGGGAGTTGAACCATGTCCATTGTTGCGATTCTCCTATCGTCGATTGGTAGTCTAGCGAGTTCGCTCATGCTGCATGATAGGTATAGTATACCTCACTCCGCGCAGTAAAGGGACCTTAAAATGCAGGGCGGACCGTCAGGCGCGAGCATCAGCGCTTCATCGTGAATACGGCCGTGCATCCAGGAACGACTTGCTGCCGATCGGCCCGTACGCGGTCAGCCAACCAGTCTCCGAAGAAGAAGCGCGTCAGCCGTTCGGCCTCCTCAGAGGACTCAAAGCGAAAATCGGTTCGAATCGACGACTGTCGGAAGCCGTACGTATCCGTCAGCTCGCGGAAGTAACCGGTTAAGAAGCTCGGCGGAGCAGGCACGGCGCTGCCGGTTCCGTCGTTCTCGAACAGGATGACCGTGCCGGAAGGACGAAGGACGCGCCGGATCTCGGCCATGATCGATCGGAGGTTGCGCCGCCAATCCGGTTCGTTCGTATGGGCAAGGTAGCAGATGGTCCAGCCGGCCGTAATCAGGTCGAAGCTGCCGTCGGGAAAAGGGAGCGAGCGATGGTCGCACACGACGGTCGATCCGTTGGTGCAGCCTGCCGCAATAAGCTTATCGAGCGCGACATCAAGCATCGCTCGCGAGGCGTCTGCGGCGACGATGCTCTTCACCAGCGGCGCGAGAATAGTGGTCAGCTTGCCGGTGCCGGCCCCCATGTCAAGCGCGTCAATGGCACTGGCTTCCGGCGGCAGATGCTCGGCGATCGTGCGGCTCACATTGCCTTCGTAATCCTCTCTCGCAATCATTCGATCGTACAGGTCAGCTTCTTGCCGGTAGATGTGTTCATGGTCGGGCATAATGGATCATTCCTCTCGAATGGATACTGGATTCGAGAGGATCGTAATGCTTAACCTTAGGTTAAGGTCAACGGTTAACTGCGCCGCACGGCGAAGACGATATGAATCGAGTCGCTCATCCGGTGTTGAATCGTGATGTAGCCGCGGTCACGGAACCATTGCAGCAGCATGGCCCGGTCGGTCGGATGCTTGGCCGGGGCAATGTCGGCAGCAGGCGTGGCGCGGCGATCGGTCATCAGACCGGCGATGCAGATTCGGCCGTTCGGACGAACGACGCGGGTCATCTCCCGGAGTGCGAGCAGCTGCTGCGCCGGATCGAGGTGATGCAGGGCGAACGCCGTCGCGACATAATGGAACTGCTCGTCCACGTACGGCAGAGACATGGCATTCCCTAGCTTCGTGCGAAGCTCGGGGAATTTGGCGCGGCAGCGGGTAAGCATCTCTCTGGATTGGTCGACCGCGCACATGGTAACATTCCGGGCCGTTCCGAGCAGACGGCCTGCAAGATTGCCGGTGCCGGTGCCGATATCGAGCCCATGCTCGCCGGACAGCGGCGCGATCCATTCCGTCATGAAGTCGAGTGTCTGTTCATACAGCTGAGCCGTAACCATCGGTCCTATCGCGTGGGTCTGGGCGGCATGGTCGTATTGAGAGGCGATGCGATCGAATTCCCACCGATCCTCCCAAGCCGACGCTTGGCGTACTCGGCGCAGCTCGTCAGCGAGCTCGAACAGGTCTTGCAGATCGAGCGCGTTCTTGCGCTCGGAGCGCGCGATCCATTCATCGACGGATCGGATGGCATGCTGAAGCTCGACCCATTTGGCAACCATCTCCATGCGCATGAGCTCCAGTCCGTGATGCGTTTCTTGGAAGCTGCCCTGCTCGTACCGGCAGAGCAGCGCCTCGATCTGCTCCAGACTAAGACCGAGTCCTCGCAAGGAAGCGATCGTCTGGAGGCGCCAGGCATCGGCTTCCGAGTAACTGCGATACCCGTTGTCCGCGGAGCGCTCCGGCGCAAGCAGGCCTTTCTTCTCATAGAGCCGAATTGCCCGCGGCGTCATGTTCAGCCGCTCGGCGATTTGTTGAATTCGCATCGGGAATGCACCTCTCGGTATGGTTGTATCCAGTATAAACCATGACCCTGCGTTAAGGTATAGCGCATTGCAGGATTATTCATACCTAAGCATTGCAATTGCACCGGAGGCTGGTATATAATGGCCGTAACTTATGGAAGGAGGCTGATGTCATATGTACAATTACCCATTATTGATCACCCCATATGCTTCGGTCTCTACGGAGGTTCGGATTACATAGGCGATAGATTCGGGATGCAGCGGCATCCCTTCTATGGCGCTATCGTCCGCAGGAGACCGAAGAGGTCTCTTGCGGATTTTTTGCGTTGACCGCGGAGCCGATCCGCGGTCTTGTTGCGCGTTGTTAACTTATACGGAGAAGAGGAATGAATACGATAAACACGATCGATCTATCGACATACGGTTGGCGTGAGCATTGGGCCGAAGCTGCCCAATCGGTGAATCGCACGAGGCAGGAAGCGCTCGAACCGGCGCGAGTCACGCTGCAATATTCGAATCAGTACCGCGTCATGGCGGAAGCAGGCGAACGCATTGCCGTCGTGTCGGGTAAGCTGCAGTATACGGCTGCAAGCAGGAGCGACTATCCTGCGGTCGGCGATTGGGTGCTCATCGAATCGCGGAGGGAGGAGCCGCATTCGCCTGCAGTGATTCATGCCGTGCTGCCGCGGGTAACTTCGATGACGCGCAAGGAAGCAGGCGGCATGGTCGATGAACAGGTGATCGCAGCCAATGTCGACACGATCTTCATCGTTGCCGCATTGAACCGGGATTTTAACCTGCGCAGACTGGAGCGCTATCTCATCGCCGTATGGGAGAGCGGCGCGAAGCCGGTCATTCTGCTGACGAAGGCGGATTTATGCGATGACCCGGCGAGCTACCTCGCGGAAGTCGAAGCCATCGCGCCGGGCGTTCCCTGCCATACGGTCAGCGCGCTGACGGACCAAGGGAGAGAAGCGCTCGCTCCCTATCTGTCGGACGGGTGCACGGCCGCGGTGACAGGCTCCTCCGGCGCGGGAAAATCGACGCTTCTGAATTGGCTGGCAGGAGAAGGTCTGCAGCGGGTGCAGCAGATTCGCGAGGAGGATGCTAGAGGGAGGCATACGACGACCCATCGGCAGCTGTTCCCGCTGCCCGGCGGCGCGCTGTTCCTCGATACGCCAGGCATGCGCGAGCTGCAGCTGTGGGACTCGGAGAGCGGCTGGAGCGAGGCTTTTGCAGATATTGCGGCGCTTGCCGCCCAATGCCGATTCCAGAACTGCGTGCACGACAAGGAGATTGGCTGTGCCGTTAAGAACGCGATCGAGGAAGGCGTGCTGGATGCAGGCCGTTTTGCGAGTTATCGGAAGACGCAGCGGGAGCTGGCACGATTGGAGCGCAAGCAGTCGGGCTCGATTAGGAAGCTGAAGCAGCTTGAGAAGCGAAGGACGGCAAAAACAGGCTCAGGCAAGAACGGTTGGAAATCGGACTACGAGGAGTAGTCGAATAGGGTCGACTAGCTTCCTGGAAGGTATCTTGACAGATACCGAGCGAATCGAGTACAGTTATTCGAAATCGATCGCATGTTCATAACGAACCAATAGCGCAGACCAAGGATATGACGTTCCCGCACGATGCGTACAGAGAGGAAGCCCCAGGCTGCAAGGCTTCTCGTCAGCGTCGGAACGATCCCCGCCTTGCGAGCTGCAGCGGTGAAGCGTCAGTATCCGCTGCCGGCGAGAGCCGTTATCGAATATGAGTATTGCCGGCCGGCAGCATGCTGCATGGCTTGCAATAGCATTTAGGGTGGTACCGCGAGCACATTCGTCCCTGACGAATGTGCTCTTTTGTTTGGATGCGGGAATTCGACGGTCGGCGAGAGGGGTGAAGGAAAGCAGGGCCGAAACGGGCGTGTTTTCCACGATGGAGTAGCAGCAGGCAGCAAAGTTAGGCCGAAGAGCGATGCCAAATAATGCTATGGACTGAAAATGAAGCAAGGAAGCAGATAAAATCTGGAGGGATCGAATATGAGACAACGTACATTCCTGGCACCGACATTAAGAGAGGCATCTTCCGACGCAGAGGCTGCGAGCCATCAACTGCTGCTCAGGGCAGGCTACATCAGGCAGCTGGCAGCCGGCGTCTACACGTATCTGCCGCTGGGCCTGCGCGTGCTGCGCAAGCTGGAGAGGATTGTTCGCGAGGAGATGGAGCGGGCAGGCGCGCAGGAGCTGCTCATGCCGGCAATGCAGCCAGCTGAGCTGTGGCAAGCATCGGGGCGGTATGACGTCTACGGACCTGAGCTCATCCGGCTGCATGATCGTCACGGTCGCGAATTCGCGCTGGGGCCTACGCACGAAGAGGTGATCACGACGATCGCGAAGCAGGAGATCAACTCGTATCGCAAGCTGCCATTGACGCTGTTCCAGATTCAGACGAAGTTCCGCGACGAGCGCCGTCCGCGCTTCGGACTATTGCGCGGCAGGGAATTCCTCATGAAGGATGCTTATTCGTTCGATACGGACTGGGAAGGGCTCGATCTGGCGTACCGTACGATGTACGGGGCATACGAGCGAATATTCAGCCGGGCAGGCTTGAACTTCCGCGCGGTCGAGGCGGACTCCGGCGCGATCGGCGGAGACGGCGAGACGCATGAGTTCATGGCTCTTGCCGAGATCGGCGAGGATACGATCGTGTCCTGCACGCACTGTTCGTATGCGGCGAATCTGGAGATCGCGGAACAGCCGCTTGACAATGGCGGGGGCGCTTCGCTGGTTGGCGAGCCATGTCCGCGCTGCGCGGAAGGGTGCCTGCAATACAGCAAGGGGATCGAGCTTGGACATGTGTTCAAGCTGGGTACCAAATACAGCAAGGCGCTGCAAGCCGTCTTCCTCGACTCGGCAGGCGTCGAGCAGCCGATGGTGATGGGCTGCTACGGCATCGGCGTCTCCCGCATGCTGTCGGCCGCTGCCGAACAGCGCCACGATGCCGCTGGCCTGAATTGGCCGCTCGCCATCGCGCCGTTCCATGTGCATCTGATTCCGATCTCGATGCAGGATGAGGCGATGGCGGCAATCGCTGAAGCGCTCTATCATCGGCTGACATCCGCAGGCGTCCAGGTTCTGCTGGACGACCGCGAGGAACGTCCTGGCGTGAAGTTCAAGGATGCCGACTTGATCGGCATACCGGTCCGGATCGTCGTCGGGAAGACGGCTGGCGAGGGGAAGATAGAGTACAAGGAGCGAGGCAATAGCTTGAACGAGACGATCGAGATCGAGGTGGCATACGCGCGGGTACTGGCGCTTGTCGAGCAGGAGCGATCCAGCACGTAAGTCGTGTCCTGTCGCACAGGAGTGATCCTGTGTGCGTTGCTCTGAGGATTCTTAGCGGTCCGCAAGACCGCTAAATACGACAGAATACGCCATTCATGGCGGCTGAACGGTCCGCAGGACCGCTATTCGCATCGAAAGGCCGGATCGAGCCTGCGTGCCCTTGACAATAACGGTCCGCAAGACCGCTAATGCAAGGTCATGCAAGTCTTGAAGGCAACATAGCGGTCCATAGAGCCGTTATGCGGCAATCGCTCGACTCCGGACCGTCAGCCCATTCGGCAACTTTGCCTATAGTCATTTTTGCTCTATCGGCCTCGCTTGTCCAACCCGTACAATGGGTGACATACCACCTAATCCACCATTAGCAGGGAGTCGATGAGCCCATGGCGAAGACGAAGAGAGGCAGGTCCCTCTACAACCTGCCGTCGCGAGGCAGAGGCACGTGCCCGGTCTGCAGCAGCACGCGTATCAAGCTGCTGTACCAGCGGACCAAGGCGGGCGGCGATGCAATCAAGGTATGCAAGAAGTGCGCCAACGCGCCGCAGTCCCGAATCGATGCCGTCTAACCGCGACGAAGACAACTGTACCCCGTTCTCTGGCAGAGAGAGCGGGGTACTGTTTGTTGACGTATAAGCTGGGATACCTAACCGTGCTGCCGGTCGACAGATCGTCTGCAACTTTATCGGAGACCTCGCGTCTATAGAGCATCAAGTATATTGAATTTATGGAACGAGGAGGAAAATAACGGCATGAAGCTGCGGAAAATGGCGCTTATCTTCGCGATGTGCGCAGGGCTGATGGGAACTCTATCATCGGCTCAAGCCGAGGAAGCCGCAACGAAGAGACCGCTCGACGAACTATTCGATCGGACGGTCATCGTACCGTTCGATTATCGGGGAAGCGTCTTCGTCAACGGATCGAAGGTCGAGGTATACGGCGATTATTCGATCGTCCACCGGGAAGGGCGCGTCATGGTTCCGATTCGGTTGATGAGCTTCCTTGCGACGCAAGCCGATCATTCACGGATGTGGGAGGCGAACTGGCAGCCCGCGAAGCCGGAGGAAGTGCAGCTCACGAACGCCGCGCTGAAGAAGACGATCACGTTCACGGTGAACGACCGCACGATGCTGGTCAATAACGAGCCTCGTGAGATGGATGTCGCGCCTCAGCTGGCGGACGGCCGGATCGTGCTCCCCTTGCGGAGCGCGGCCGAAGCGCTGGGCCAACAGATCGATTGGCTCGACGGACTCATCCTGATCGGCGAAGAGCCGGTTCATCTGCAGCATCCAAGGACGACAGCCGTCAAGACGCAAATTAAGGTCCAATTGGAGGACGCCCGGCATGCGATTCCCTACGAGAAGGCCGTATGGCCGCTGACGAGGTACGGAGATACGAGTTACTACATCAAGCCGATATACGGCCAGGACGGCGGAATCAGGACGGAGAAACTGTATGCCAGGCAAGACGGGCAGCGAATGTCTGTCGCGATCGAGCTGCCCGGCA
The DNA here is from genome assembly GCA_023433615.1 of Bacillota bacterium. GTDB lineage: Bacteria > Bacillota > Bacilli > Paenibacillales > Paenibacillaceae > Paenibacillus_I. Next base: position 19,504 of record JAEZCJ010000136.1, read on the forward strand.
ATCCATGGTTGTCCCAAGCGAAGGTCGTCGGCCGGGAGCTGTATTATGTGTCCGTCCGCAGCGATGCTTCCTTTTATAGCGACGAAAGCACGCTGTACGTGTACGATTTGCAGAAGAAGCAGAACCGAAAAATCATGGACATCCACTGGGGCGGCTTGGGCGGATGGCTCGGCGATGTGCGAGATGTCGACGATTCGCTGTTCCTGATTCTGCATTACGGCGACGGAACTATGGGAGGGGATACGCTCTACAGAATGGACAACGGTGCGCTAAAGAGCGTGGCGAACGGGAAAAGCTTCATCAACTTCGTCAAAGAAGGCCAATATCTCTATACGCTGGATGCAATGGGGCCCCATTACGATCCCGTTAACAATCTGAAACGTGTCGATCTTGCGACGGGGGACATCACGGGAGCCAGACAGCCAGGATACGCGTACGGCATACATCGGGTTATCCGGGGTGACCGAGGAGCCGTAAGCTTCGCCTCAAGCACTGCGTTATATGTCCAAGACGGTTTTCTCTATACGCTTGGCTACAAGGAAGCCGACAAGAAGGATGTAAGCGCGGTGTACCGGATCGATCTGAAGGATCAGACGCAAGTCAAGCTGACCGGTCCCGCGAATCATTTTTGGCTGGAGAACGGCCGGATATTCTATACCGATTCGAATGATGGGAAGCTGAAAGCTGTCGACGCCGCAGTCGGCGAGATCGATACGCTGACCGATAAGCGCGTGACGAACGTACGGTTCCATAACGGCAGCATCTACTACACCGTGAACGCGAAACGCGATGCCTATGAGCCCGGCGTGCTTTACCAGTACATAATTGCTTGGGGCTTGGAAAAGAAACGAAGCGAGCAGCCCGTCGCTTCTTATTATGTCGGGGATGCAGGCGTCTACTACGTGACGAACGGCTATGCTCCGGGCTTGTATCGAATGGAGCAGGACGGCGGCAGCACGAGAATCGTGAAAGACTCCGTCGCGGGCGCAATCCTGTCCGAAGCAGGAATGGAGTACTCGCTTGTCTATGAAGAAGGGATATTCTCGATCAAGTAACGATGGCAGATTGCTGCAACTGTCAAACAACATTGCATTGAAGGAGGCTGACGACGAATGGATTCGCACGATCTATGGGAGAATCGCGCGCCGATGGCGCTCGGCGACGCCGAAGAGGATCGGCCGTGTCTCATCCCTTATCCCGTTCATACAGTCCATACTGCTGCCCCCGCGGTCATCGTCTGCCCGGGCGGCGGCTACAACCATCTGGCGAAGCATGAGATGGAGCCGATCGCAGCGTGGCTGAACTCGCTCGGCGTGTCTGCCTTTGTCCTGCGGTATCGCGTCGCGCCGTACCAGCCGGATGTCTCGTTCCTCGATGCTTGCCGGGCGGTGCGGCTCATCCGGTATCGCGCGCATGATTGGCATGTCGATCCTATCCGCATCGGCATGATCGGCTTCTCGGCGGGCGGGCATCTGGCCGCGATGACGGGTACCCGCTCGGCTGCTGCCCAGCCCGATGCCCCGGATCCGGTGGATCGCATGGACAGCCGACCGAACCTGCTCATTCTTGCCTATCCGTTCATCTCCGTCGGCCGCGGAGATCGAAGCGCGCCGCCGGACGATTACGCGCCTGACAAGTGGATCACGTCAGAGACGCCGCCGTCCTTCCTCTGGCATACGTCGGAAGACGAGAAAGTTCCGGCTCTGAACAGCTTGCGGTTCGCGGAAGGGCTGGAGCGGGCGCTCGTACCGTACAGCCTGCACATTTTCCCGAAGGGGGCGCATGGGTTAGGGCTGGCTGCGGAACATCCGGAGTGCTCGGCCTGGACGGGTCTGTGCGAGAACTGGCTGCGGGAACTGGGCTTCTGACTCTTAACTGCTGGTTAATTTATCCGCTTGCGGGGAACTTTATGGCTGTCAGTACGACTATGCCAAGGAGGCCGGAGGCGCGACATGAACGAACCGATGGAACAGAAAGTAAGAGCATACAAGAATGAATTGGGGCACCTGATCGACAGCATGCCGCAAGTTGCGGAGTCGTATCATGCTTTTACGGGGGAATGCTTCAAGGAAGGGGCGCTCGATGCGCGGACGAAGCAGCTGATCGCGCTTGGCATGGGGCTGTTCGCTAACAATGAGGTGTGCACGTACTACCATGTTCGGGAAGCGCTGCAAAAAGGGGCTTCGCACGAGGAGATCATGGAGACGGTAGCCGTTGCGGCGGCAGTAGGGGGCGGTCATGCCTTGTCCCAGGGCGTCACGCGGGTGCAGCAAGCGCTCGAAACCGCAGGCAGGCTGCCTCAATAAGAACGGGAAGCGGGGGGGGGGGGGGGGGGGGGGGGGGGGGGGGGGGGGGGGGGGGGGGGCGGGGGGG
>JAEZCJ010000137.1 GCA_023433615.1 Bacillota bacterium
GCAGCCCGGCTATCTGAATCTGGTGCGGCTGCAGCTGGCCGAGCTCCTCCTGATGGCTGCGCGCTGGACGCCGCGAGGCGAGACGGAAGCAGCCGCTGCCGTGAACACGAATCCGCGTCACCGCAAAATATCGGACATCGTGCGCCACATCAACGAGCATTATCACGAGCCGATGACGCTCGAGCGGTTAGCCGGGCAGTTCTACATCAGTCCGTATCACCTGAGCCGCGCGTTCAAGCAGGTCACCGGCTTCACGTTCATCGAATACGTCACGATGACGCGGGTTCGCGAAGCGCAGCAGCTATTGGCCCGCACCGGACTCAAGATCATCGAAATTGCCGCACAGGTCGGCTACGACAGCATCGCGCATTTCGGCCGCAGCTTCAAGCAGAAGACCGGCCTGACCCCGCGCGAATATCGCAGGCAAGCCGGTCTCGACGCTGACGCTACTTCCAATCCGTATAGAGGTCCGTTCGGCGATCGCGCCAGGTCGTGACGGAGCCCCGCTCCCTCACCTCGTACAGCAGATCGAGATCCAGGTCGGCCGTCACGACCGTATCGTCGTTGATCTCGCCCTCGGCCAGTATGCCTCGCGGCGGGAAAGGAATGTCGTTCGGCGCGATGATGGCCGCCTGCCCGTAGTTCGCGCGCATGAAGTCGACCGTCGGCAGCGAGCCGACCGTCCCCGTCAGCACGACGTACACCTGATTCTCGACCGCTCGCGCGTGGCTCGTATAACGCACCCGGAAGAAACCGTGCCGGTCATCCGTGCAGGAAGGACAGAAGATGACGTCCGCCCCGCGAGCCTTGGCCATCCGGACGATCTCGGGAAACTCGATGTCGTAGCAGGTCAGCATCGCGATCGTGCCCTTCGCCGTCTCGAATACCTGCAGCCCGTCGCCTGCCTGCATGTTCCACTCCTTCACCTCGGTCGGCGTGATATGCAGTTTCGGCTGCTCGGCGATCCGGCCGTCCGGGTAGAATAGATGCGCCGTATTGTACAGCTTGCCCTCTCGCTTCAGGACATGCGTGCCGGCGATAATATGCATGCCGGTCTCCCGCGCAAGCCGGGCGAACAGCTCGCGATACCGCTCGGTGAAGTCGGGCAGCTGGTCGATCTTCAGGGCGCGGCCGTCCGCGCCGCCGATCGACATCAGCTGCGTCGTGAAAAATTCCGGCAGCAGCACGAACTCCGCGCCGTACTCCTCCGCCGTCTTGATGTAGTGCTCCGACTGCGCGGCGAACTCCTCGAACGAGCGAATCGTCGATAGACGATACTGCACGGCGGATACGCGAATTTTGGTCATTGCGATCACTCCCGGTAACTGGATTACAGCCATTATGAGGCTTAAGCAATGAAGAAGGCAAGCCGGTCGCATGTTCGCGACGGGCTTGCCTGTTAAGGTAATGGAAGAATTGCGTTGCTTACGCTTGCTCGGCTGCTTCGATCTCGATGTGAATCTTGACTTCGTCGCCGATCAGCACGCCGCCCGTCTCGAGCGCCGCGTTGTACGTCAGGCCGTAGTCGCTGCGCTTAATGGCGCCTTCCGCGCTGAAGCCGGCCTTGTGATTGCCCCAAGGATCCTTGCCTGCGCCTTCGAACGTCACCGCGAACGTCTCTGGACGCGTAACGCCGTGCAGCGTTACGTTGCCCGTTACGTTGTACTCGCCTTCGCCGGACTTCGTGATCGATGTCGCTTCGAACGTCAGCTTCGGATACTTCTCGACTTCGAAGAAGTCGCCGGTGCGCAGGTGGTTGTCGCGGTCGGCGTTGCGCGTATCGATGCTCGCCATGTCAACGCTGAACGAGATGCTGGCCGTCGTCAGATCCGCCGGATCCGCTTCGATTTGTGCCTCGAAATTGTGGAACGTGCCTTTTACTTTCGCGATCATCATGTGACGGATCGTGAAGTCTACGCTGCTGTGCGTCGGGTCTACTGCCCATTTCGTATTTGCCATTGTGTAAATCCCCTCTCATAATTAACTTACTATTTACAATCAACTAACCTTTTATTAATCCCTATACTATTGTAGGTAGACGCATTTGTCAACGGGTATTTTTTTCGGATGACGCCGGGCCGACGGTGACTCGAGAGGGGAAAATTCCTGCAATGTGCAGTTATTTTCATCGCTAGACGTCCGAAGCGTTCTTGCTTGCCCGAATTCCTGTAATTTTGCTGTCATTTTCGAACATTGTCTTGAGCGACAGTCGGGCGCTGGCGGTCAGATGGCGAGGTGGACTGGTGGTCGATCGATAGCAGACGATAGCAACCACATCAAGCGAATCTCATACATATCAAATTACTGCATCGACTTCCATTCCGCGCGCTCGCTATAATAGATACGATTGGGTATCCTAGCCATTATGGATGAAGAGAGGTGGGCAAGGATGGATCTGTCGGGCAAAATCGCGCTCGTCACCGGTGCCGGCACAGGGATCGGACAAGGCATCGCCCTGGAGCTTGCCGGACGCGGAGCAACAGTCGCGGTCCATTACAATTCCAGTGCGGACGGCGCCAAAGAAACGCTGCGCCAGATCGAGGAACGCGGCGGCAAAGGCATGATCGTGCAAGGCAACGTCTCCCGCAAGGAAGAGATCGACGCGATGGTTCAGAAGGTGGCGGATGCTTGGGGCGGAATCGACATTCTCGTCAACAACGCTGCGCTGCAATTGAATATCGAGTTGCTGGATTACAGCGAAGAGGATTTCGACCGTGTCATGAACGTGAATCTGAAGGGGTATTGGCAGTGCATGCAGGCCGTTGTGCCCTACATGAAAGCGAAGGGCTCCGGCCGGATTATCATTATCTCGTCCGTGCACGGCAAACGGCCGTCGGAATTCGACGTGGTCTATTCCATGACGAAGGGCGGCATCAAGATGCTGGGCCGCGAAGCCGCAGCCGAGTTCGGACGCCACGGCATTACGGTCAACATCATCGAACCCGGCGCGATCGCCGTGGCACGCACCATGCCGCAGCCGAAGAAGACTGACGATTCGCAGGAACCCGCCAAGCCGAAGCCGCCGCAGCGCGACATCCGCTGGAAGTTCCCGATGGGACGCGTCGGCTTGCCATCGGACGTAGCAGCGCTTGCCGCCTACATCGCCTCGGATGAAAGCGAGTTCATGTCGGGTGCGTCCATCCGACTCGACGGCTCGAGCATGCTGCTGTAACTGCAGGACATCGACATCTGAGATCTATGCCATTGTACAGCGTACAATGACAAGGCCACTAACCCCACATCAACAAGCAAGCCATTGCACAGACTGCAATGGCTTGCTTTATTTGCGGGTATTATGGTACATGACAAGACTCCACATTGCAGTTCGTGCAACGGCATCCGCCTCGGGGCGCCGATCTCGGCAAGTCCGTTGCAGGCTATGCAATGAAATGCTGCATCCATGCATCCCATCCACGCATTCATGCATTCACTCAGTCAAGCCTACAGCGGATCCACCTGCACGGCCGCTTGCTTGCCGCTCAGCTGAATGCCGGTCCGCGGCCGGCCGACGAGCTTCAGGTCGCGCAGCAGTTCCTCCAGCAGCCCCTTGGCCTTCGGCCCTTCCTTGCCCTGAATGCGCACGACCAAGAGCGCCGAATCGCCGCCGGACAGAATGCG
>JAEZCJ010000158.1 GCA_023433615.1 Bacillota bacterium
TAGCTTTACCGCTTGCTTCTTAAATTCTTCGTTGTACCGTTGCCGTTGTTCACCCATGTGAACACCTCCTAATGGATTCATTATCGAATTCTCTTAACGAGGTGTCCACTTTTTATTCTAGGTCTATTTTTTACACTAATCGCTCAGAATAGGGCTACCACCTTGGATTAGTAGTATGAATTCCCACTAATTGATTCCCGGAAGAACGACATGTAAGCGAGGAATGGCGGAACGCGGAATGCCGAATGGTGAGTGCTGAATGCCGAATGCCGAATGCCGAATGAGGAGTGCGGAATGCTTGAGGCGTATCGCTCGCGAATGCATTTTACGATAACAATATAGATTGCTTATTTAAGGAGGGTCATCGACTACTATGGTTACAGATTCGAAGCGGGATCGGTTATTGATCGTCGACGGGATGGCGCTGCTGTTTCGGGCCTATTTTGCAACGTCGTTCACGGGCTCGATCCGTCGGACAAGCTCCGGCGTGCCTGTCAACGGCGTGTACGGTTGGGTACGCTATTTTTGGGATGCGGCACAGAAGTTCGAACCGACGCACGTCATCTGCTGTTGGGACATGGGGAGCACGACGTTCCGTACCGGACAGTTCGCGGATTACAAGGCCAATCGCCCCGACGCGCCGGAGGATCTCATTCCGCAATTCAACCTGATCAAGGATGTTACGGAGAGCCTCGGCATGCCGAATATCGGGATCGTCGGCTTTGAAGCGGATGACTGCATCGGCACGCTCGCCAAGCGTTATTCCGAACAGGCGGACGTCTATGTGCTGACCGGCGACCACGATATGCTGCAGCTCGTCGACGAGCGCATCAGCGTCGTCATCATGAAGAAGGGGCAGGGCAACTATGCCGTCTATACGCCGGCTTCCCTTATGGAGGAGCGTCAACTGACGCCTGCGCAGATCATCGACCTGAAGGGCTTGATGGGCGATACAAGCGATAACTATCCGGGTGTTCGCGGCATCGGCGAGAAGACCGCGCACAAGCTGATCCAGGAATTCGGCTCGATCGACGGACTGCTAGAGAATCTCGATCAAGTGTCCAAGACGATTCGCTCGAAAATCGAAGCGGATCTGGATATGCTGCACCTGTCCCGCGACCTCGCGACCATTCGATGCGACGCGCCGGTCGATATCGAGTGGGCCAGCTGCCAGTGGGCGATCGACCGGACTGCGGTTGCCAACAAGTTCGAAGAGCTGGAATTCGGCAGCTTGCTGAAGCTGATCGTGCCTGCGGGCTAGGCAGTAGAGTGTGGAAGCTGCGTCAATAAGGTATTCATGACAATAGGCAGCCGCACCTTATCATAAGGATGCGGCTGCCTATTCGCGTCAGTCCCGATCGTCGATCATGTCTTGAATGGCCGGAAGATATTGCTCCATGACCTGCGCATGCTCGATCAGCATGGTGCCGAATTCGGCAGGATCGCTTCGACCGGCCATCGGCATCGAAGTGCGGAAGCGCAATTCGCCGTCCTCATGGTCCATCTCGAAGCTCCCTTTCGCGAGATCATAGTTCACGCTCATCATGAATAACGCCGTCGCCTCGCGCCTCTCGAGCGGAATCAAGTTCGGATATACCGAATAGGCGACGCAGCAATCCTCCGATTCCTCGATCCGGATCAGACAGATCCAATCCCCGTTCTCGCTCACGATGCGAAGCCGAAGCAGTTGCTCGTCCAGCTTCTCGTAATCCAGTTCCTTCTCCTGCAGGAAAGCCTCGATCCGGTCAAGGACGCCGGCACGCTGCGCAGTGCTGCCGGCGCTAGAGCCAGCATCCGTAAGATCGGCTTGCGTACGTTCGATCCATGCCGTCCGAAAGCCGATCCGCAAGGTGCCGGTATCCTTCAACGCATCCGGCAGCTCGGACGTCTGCGTCGCTTCGAGAGCAAGCCAGCACTCCGTGCATCTGAAGGAGGATGCGATAGCGGCCACATTGCCGTTACTCGCCTGCGGAAGGAGTAGATCCATGACAGTCTCGGCATCTCCCCCTGCGTCTGCCACTCGATTCGCCAGCTCTGCGCGAAGGGCTGCCTTGAATTGAACAGGCTGGTCCGCTTGGAACGAGGGGCTGCCGCTGCGCATGCCGCGGAATAAGTGAAACCATTCCTGTTGGAGCATGCCGTGTGCCGTCTCTGCGTTCACCTCGAATGTCATCTCGCAGCTGGAATCGGGTATGCCTCGCCGGAAGCAGATCCTAGTGACCGTGGCGGGCACAGCCGTTCCTGCCAGCGTTTCGAAAGTCAGCGGCAATTCAGTCTTGATCACGGATTCCCCGAGTTCCTCCAATTCCGAACTATCATTCGCCATTACCGGTTACGCTCCTTCATTCAATTATCCGAACTCGATGCCGGCTATGCCGCCGGACATCTTCCAGCTTCCGTCGTCTTCCATGCCGAAGCCGAGCTTGCCCAGCCGCTTCGACTTCTCTACGGTTACTTTGGCGATCTCCGCGTCGACCTCGAACGTCTTGGTCTCTCCCACCTCGAGTTCGATCTCCCAGCCCTTCGATACCCCGTTCTTGTCCCATTCCTTGCTGAAGCCGATCGACAGGTCGAGCGAGCTGGACAAGAGGATTTTGTTCACCTGCTCGGTGGCGCTGGCGCTGGAGTCGCCGGTTATCCAACCGCGGATCGTGTCGTTGACGGTTTCGTCGCCTTGAATTTTGGATGCAAGGCTCTTGCCGACCTCCTCGAACTGCGGGACGGTGAACAAGATATCCGTTCCCGTATCAACCGTGGAGCCGGTTGTCTTCGCCGCGAGGTCGGTCTCATTCTTGACCTTGCTCCGAATGACGCCGAACAGATTCTTGGCGGCGCCGGCGATCGGGGCGGCGGTCTTCGCGGCAACCTTGGCCCATTCTGCCGCATCCTCTCCGAACGCGAACGGAATCGATCCGCTCGCTTCAATGGACAGTTCTCGAAGCCGATTGTTCATGATAGCGCCGGAGCCTTCCAAGCCGAAACTGACCTCGTTTCCGCCGATCTTGACCGCGGCAGCGGCTTCCGCTTCGATGATATGCCGCTTCACGCCCTTACGCAGCGCATTGGCCTTCTCCTCCAGTTTGGTCAGATCGGTCGAATCGCCGAAGCCGGCCGTCGTCATCTGCGCAATCGTCTCTTTGTCGAAGCGGTTCAGGTGCTTGCCCGTGAGCGAAGCTTCCATCTTGGCCACCTTGGCATTCGCCTCGGCGCCGGCCTTCCACATCATGCCGACATCGACATAGCTGTCTTCCTTGCTCAAGTCCTGATTCTCGATCATGGCCGCCCACAGCTCGGCTTCCTCGACTTCCTTCATGCCGGACTTGCCGCCTTGTCCCCACAGATAGTCAGCCGCTTCCGGCTTGATGCTGCGGATCTGGCGATAGAGGCCATAGGAGAAGAGATTCATGGCGCCCGTCGAATCCTTGGCCTGGCTCTCCATGAACAAGCCGATGCGGAAGTTCGCATCGAAGCCCCATGTCTGGAAGCCGGCGCCGAACGTCACTTGGGAGCTGACGGTCAGCTCGTTCACTTCCCGCTCGGCTTCGAATCCGATGCCGAACAGAACGTAAGCGCTGATAGCGCCGTTCGTGTAGACCGGAATCTTCAACTCGACTTCGAGCGAGCTGGAATCGCCCGGATTCGGCGCGGCAAGATCGATGAGGCTTTTGCACTTGGCCAGTCCGCTGTTCAAGGTGTCCGCCTCGACGGCATGCTTGATGGATGCGCCCGCGATATCGTCCGTCGTTACTTGCTGCTTCACGCCTTCGGACAGCTCGGTCCGATCGCTGGAGTTGGTTGGCGCGGTCCCCTTCGTGAGCTTCCTCGCCTCGCCTACGGCAACGGTCTGCTTAAGCTTATAGATCTCGATCGCCTTGACAGCGGCAGCGTTGAGCGCCGCTTCGTTGATCTTCTTGGCGGCGCCTTGGTTCGATCTGGCCACGTCATACGCAGCCGTCTGCGCGGATTGCTTCAGCTGCTTCTTGGTGCTTCCCTCGGGAATGACCGAACTGACGATTGCGGCGGCTTTGGTCTCCATGGCTTTGTCGACGGATCCTTTGGATAAAGAATAGGCTTCCGTCTTGGCCATCATGCCGTAAAATTTTTTGCCGACATCGCCCTTGCTGGACGTAAGCGAATTCGTACCCAACTGGCCGTCGATCTCGGAGTTCGCTTGGCTGCGGGCGGCTTCCTTCATGCTCTGGCGGAACGCATTCAGCTCCTTGGAGCGTCTGAATCCCCTGCGTCCGACCCCAAGCTTCATGAGGACAGCCTGCTTAAGCGGATCTGCCAGCTTATTCGTATATACCGTATTGATATCGCGATCCTCGACGAGCTGCCCATCCAGCTGCTGACGCAGCTGCGCTTCGTCCTTGCCGAGGTCCTTCACGTCGAGCCTGCTGTTCAGGAAAGCGGCATTGGCCTGAATGGCTGCCTTCATGTCGTTCATGATCTGATCGATGGATAAGGCCGTCAGTCGATCCGCCTCGGATTGGGCTGTCCGCTTCGCCTGCTTCGCCGCCTCCGCCTTCTGCTTATCAAGCGCCGTCTTGGGCTGCGGGGCAACCTTGTCGAAGCCTTCCTTGGCTTTGGCAGCGAGGACGTTCGATTGGTCATCCGTTACGACCGCCTCCGACGCCTCCTTCGCGTACTTGTTCAGCGACTCGGCGATGATGCCGGCCTTCTCCACGTGCGAAGCGGCGTATTTCTTGGCGTCTGCCTTCTGTTCGTCCGTACCGCCGGCGCTGTCCATGTTGGCCTCGACGGCAGCCTTGGCTGCTTGCGCGATGCTCTCGCGCAGCGCAAGCGCTTGCTTGTCGCCGTTCAGGAACGCTTGTGCCCGCTCAGTTGCCTGGGAACGCATGCCGCCCAGCAGTTCCGCTGCGATCGCGGGGGCACGCAGGTCGCGTTCTTGCGCAAGCGCGTCCCTGCGCTGCTCCTCGGCCGTCGGCTGCGGAGCGCCGCCTCCTTGCGCCTGCTGCTGCAGGCTGCTGCCGAGCGCTCGATTGCCGATGGATTGCTGCAAGAGCGAGGGCACCGAACCGGATCCGGGTGCCGAAGTCTGATTCGTTTGCGGGCCGTTCGTCTGCGATTGCGCTTGTTGTTTTCCTTTGGACTTGAAGAATGAGAACAACGCGTATCACCCTCATCGGTTAGTTAGCCGGATAAGAACATATAGGCTTCCGATCACAACCGGAAAGCATAATTCTTATTGGCGATAAAACCTGCCTCTAACCGCGGACGCTCAACTTCGAACGGCTTCGATAGAGGTTATCACATGTCGAACGGAATTTCACAACTCTATGGAATCTTATTATACATGAAGGAAATGGAATTGCGGCGAATTTGGTCGAAAAAAGAGGAAAAGGCTGGTCGATGTTGTATGTTTAGTGTAATACGAGTGTCCCGAGGAGAATGTCATGTCACATCGAACGAGAATGGAGCGCCATGCGCGGGCCGCCCCTGCGCGTCCTGAATCGGCAGGCAGCACCGGCAGGAAGCAGGCGAAAGCGCCTGCCGGCACGGAACGTGCGACGGGGCCGCCGAGTTTGCACGCGATCCAGCAGGCATACGGCAATCAGGCGCTTCAGCGCATGGTACAAGCCGCCGTGCGCAAGGAGGAGAAGCCGCAGGCGGCAGCGGGGCTGCGAGAGCCGTATGCCTCGCTGTCGGCTCGCTTGGAAGAAGCCGCGCAACTGGCTGGCAGGAGCGACGTGCAGGCGATGTATGCGAAGCTGATGCCGGGGCAGCAGATGGCCGTGCTTCGGGCGATGGACAAGATCGGCACGGACAATGTCGACTGCGATCGATTCATGTCCGAGATTCAAGCCGTTCAAGGGGTGAGACTGAAAGAGGATGAGGTGGAAGCGGAAGCCGACGTAAGCGAGCCGGGTACGGATGCCGCCGCAGGCAGCGCCGCGGATGCATCAGGGCTGCTCGCGCCGTATTGGGAAATCGTGCGCTGGTTGAGCTATAAGGCGGGCAAGCAAGGCAAAGCCGAGCTGATTCGGGCGTTCAATTCCCTATCGATCCCGCAGATGAAGGTAGCGCTCCATCGCATGTCGGGCATGAAGGAGATGAGGATGGACGCGTTCGCCGATGCGATGACGGTGACCGTTCAATTGCAGCGCTGGGTGAACTGGGATGCCGTTGCCGCAGCAATGCGTGCGGCTGAACAGCTGAAGGATGCGGATGCCGACGCAGATCCGACCGCCTATATGGAAGCGGGGAAGACGGCGGAGGAGGAGGAGGAGGAGAGCGAAGGCGATTCCGATTGGGATCTTGCCGGAATGGTCGCCGCTGCAGGGATGCTGGGGATCGGCATGACGGATGACGAGGCCAGCGACGAGCGGGAACCTTCGCAGTCCCGGACCGGCACGGCAGACGCGATACGCGCACGCCTTGCCGTACGCGGGCAGATCGGCTGGCTGCTGCTCGGAGCGGCGACGGGCATAGACGGGGCGGAGGCGATCGGCCGCTTCGTCAAACAGCGTGCCGACCGGGCAGCGGTGGTCGATCGCTTCCTGCAATTGCCCGATTCGGCAGACCGCAAGGCAAATGCGGGGCAGCGCGTCAAGCTGCTGCGGAAGATGGGTTTCGCCAATGCGGATCAATGCTATGCGCAGCTCATGCGCGAGCTGGCGGCCATCGTGTTCGAGCAGGGGGTTCAGGGGGCGGATCCTGGCTATCGCAAGCTGCTCGACGCGATGGGACTGCCCTATGCGAACGATCAATCTCCTACGCTGGATAGGGTTGCCGAGAAGCTTGCGGCAGGCTGACGTAACGAGCATGTGCCCGTCGTTGTCGAATCGATCGGGAATTATGGCGAACGATGATGAAATATCGGTTGCGCTTTCTCTCATATAGTGTAAATATGATAGATAAAGAATATCAATCTATCGGCAGACGAGGAGTGAGCGGAATCTGATCGAACAGGCAGTTCCTTATGCGCATCCGTTGGACCATCTGCTCAGCGAATTGCTCTGGCTGGATGTGGTCATCGAGAACGAGATGCAGCGAATGCACGCGACGCCTGCGCCGGATTCGGCGCTTGAGACTTTCCGCGGGATGTTCATGACGGCATCCGAAGCGAAGGCGCTGCTGGATGCGGAGTTGCCTCTCCTCCGGATGGACGAGGAGCAGGACACCTTGCTGCGCAATCTCGACCAAGCCATCGCATACCGTCTTGCCGCCTCTGCCGAGCAAGGCAGCGTCATGCCGTTCTTGCGGCTCAGGAAGCTGTTCGGACTAAGCGACCTTGAGCACAAACTGCTGATCGTCGCGGTCGCGCCTCACTTGAATCGCAAGTACTTGAAGCTGTACGCCTACCTGCAGGACGACATGACCTGCCAGCACGCAACGATCGAGCTCATGCTCCGCCTGTGCTGCAGGAGCGAAAGCGAGAGAAGGATTGCGCTCGACAAGCTGATCGGCGCGACAAGCCAGCTGCGTATGTTCTGGTCCAAGCGGCCGAATGGAAGCGCTTCGCATGGCGCCTCCATCCTGTCGGCGCCCATCCAGCTTGATGAACGAATGCTGCATTATATCATGGGTTGGGAGTGGCGGTACGAAGGTGCCCTGTCGCATATTCGTCTCTACTCGCTCGCGTCCGAGCTGCCGCCGATCCTGATCGATCAGGGGCTGCAGAGCCGGATTGCCGGGCAGACGGCACAGGCAGGCGGAACCGCGTCGCAAGTATGGATGCTGCACGGTCCTGCAGGAAGCGGGAAAACGCTCCACGCCCGGCACGCTGCCGCAGCATGGGGCCTCTCGCTCCTTGAATGGGATGCTGCCCATGCGCCCGAGGACGAGCAGGCGTTCGTCGACGCCGTCGACCGGCTCTTGCTGGAAGCGAAGCTGCTCGGCGCCGTCCCGGCGTTCGATCGCGTACATCTGCTGCAGGCCGATCCGACCCAGGCAGGGAACGCTGCTCGGCGGTTGACCTGGCTCGCGAAGCGGCTGAGCGAATGGAACGGCGTCGTCTTCCTATTCGGCGAAGAGGCGTGCAAGCCGCCGCAGCTTCCGCCGTCCCTCATATGGAACAACGGCGAACTCGGAGTACCCGACCTCGGAGCAAGCCGCCGACTATGGCTGACCTTCGCCGAAGGGCAGGCAGCGATTACGGAGGCGGACGCCGAACAGCTTGCCGGCAAGTTCCGGTTCACCCCGGGCAGAATGCTCGCGGCAATCGAGGAATACCGAAGGTCGGCCGGCCAGACGGGTTCATCGGCCGAAGGCTTGCACCGTGCCGCTTACCGGCTGATCGGCCACCGCTTGAAGGACCAAGCGGTCAAGATGGACTCGCGGTTCGTCTGGGAGGACCTGATCCTGCCGCCGGATACGATCCAGCTGCTCAGACAGGCATGCAGCAGGCTGAAGCACCAGCATACGGTCATGATGCAATGGGGCTTCGACCGCAAGCTTGCTTACGGCAAGGGGACAAGCATGCTGTTCACGGGACCGCCCGGAACAGGGAAGACGATGTCCGCCACGGTCATGGCCCGGGACATGAATGCGGAGCTGTATCGAGTCGATCTGTCCCGAGTCGTCAGCAAGTACATAGGCGAAACGGAGAAGAACTTGAGCAAGATTTTCGATCAAGCGGCGGTGAGCGGCGCGATCCTGTTCTTCGACGAGGCGGACGCATTGTTCGGCAAACGATCCGAGGTGAAGGATGCGCATGACAAGTACGCCAACATGGAAACGTCCTACCTGCTGCAGAAGATGGAGGAATACGACGGACTCACCATTCTGGCATCGAACTTCGCGCAGAACCTGGACGAAGCGTTCACGAGACGGATTCAATACATCGTGAAGTTTCCGTTTCCGGACCCGGTACAACGCGAACAGCTGTGGCGGTCCGCTTTTCCAGCGCAGCTGCCGATCGAATCGATTGACTACGCTTATCTCGCCCATACGTTCGACCTTGCAGGCGGTCCGATCAAGAACATCGTGCTGACGGCCTCCTACATCGCGGCAGAGGAAGGCGTGCCGGTATCGATGAAGCAGCTGGTCGAAGCAGGCATTCAAGAATATAAGAAAATCGGCAAGCTGCTGCTCAAAGACCGCCTTGGCGCATACGCCGAATATTGGAAAGGGTGAGCGCTGTTGGCAAGCTACGCGGTCATAACCGATATCGGTCTCTCCCTGGTCAAGGTGCTGCGCGAAGCGCTCGTACCCGAGTTGGTCGCTCATCCAGACGGTGTTGGGCTTGCTCATCCCCATGATAAGGGAGACATGAGCCTCAGCCTGTATCTATATGAAGTAAGGGAGAACATGGATCATCGCAAGAGCGACATGATCGACCAAGGCGACTCCATGCGCTACCCGCCGATCGCGCTTGATCTATCCTACCTCATCACCGCGCATTCCGCCTCGGATGTGCTGACTCGCGCCATGGATGAACATCGCATCATCGGCAAAACGCTTCAAGTGTTACACGATCATAATGTGCTTAGGGGGGATGATCTGGTAGGTTCTCTCGCCGGTACGGAAGGCTCGTATCGGATCGCGAAAGAAGAGATTTCACTCGAAACGGCAGTCAGCTTATTCCCGAACATGCCGTACAAGCTGTCACTGAACTACAAGGTAGGACCGGTCTACGTCGATTCCACCCGCATCAAGTCCACTACTCGCGTACGGGAACGGCAAGTAAGCCTGAAGCACAAATGAATCCATACCCCGAAGGGAGGAACCGAACTCGGCAGAAGGGCGTCAGGCATCTTCTATCGCCGGTTCGGGTAATGAACAATGGCTGAATATTTATCGCCAGGTGTGTACGTTGAAGAGTTTGATAGCGCGGGGCAGCCGCTGGCCGGCGTAAGCACGAGCACCGCAGGATTCATCGGGCTGGCAGAACGGGGTCCCGTAGAGGGCTTGCCGGTGCTGGTCACGAGCATGAACGATTTCAAGAGAAGCTATGGCGGCTACCTGTCGGAGAACCAATTCGGATCTTACCGCTATCTGGCCTACGCCGTCGACCAATTCTTCATGAACGGCGGCTCGCGCGCTTACATCATGCGCGTCGCGC
Organism: Bacillota bacterium; assembly: GCA_023433615.1. Taxonomy (GTDB): domain Bacteria; phylum Bacillota; class Bacilli; order Paenibacillales; family Paenibacillaceae; genus Paenibacillus_I. The sequence continues at coordinate 10,028 of JAEZCJ010000158.1, forward strand.
CGTCCGACGCAGCGGTTGCCGCTAGCGAAGGCGATCTGTTCCAGATTGCAGCCAAAAATCCGGGCGCGTGGGCGAATGCGGTGCAAATCACTTGCGTGCCGTCATCCAAAGCGAAAACGCAGATCTATGAGGACCTGGGCGAAGGCAAATACCGCGTCAAGAACAGCGCAGGCTTCAACGAGGGCGATGCCGTGACGTTCACGGACGGCAGCGCGAAGCAGACGGCCACGGTCGTGCAGGCGCGCGACGGCATTATCGAGCTCGACAGCCCGCTGGAAGGGGATGTCACCGATGACGGATTGCTGCCGGTGCGCATTCTGGCAACCGCCGAGTTCACGATGCATGTGGTATACGGCGTAGAGGCCGAGTCGTACGAGAATTGCTCGTTCAATGCAGCAGCAGCGAACTATGTAGACAAAGTTACCTCGAAATCTTCGCTCGTTAGCGTAACCGCCGCGGACGGCGCAAGCATCTCGGCTTTGTTCGCCGATGGCGGCCAATACGCGGTGTCGCTGGCTGGCGGGTCAGACGGTTCGACCGGAGGAGTAAGCCCGTCGAATTACGTAGGCGAAGATAACGGTCCCGGCAAACGTACAGGCATTCAAGCTTTCGTCGATAACGATCAAGTGAGCATCATCGCGGTGCCCGGCGTAACCGATCCGAACGTGCAGCTGGCGCTTGTCGCGCACTGCGAGAATTTGGGCAGCCGCTTCGCCATTCTGGACATCCCGAGCGACAAGACCAAAGTATCCGACGTGCTTACGCATCGCGATATGTTCGACTCCAGCTATGCCGCCATGTACAATCCGTGGCTGCAAGTGTTCGATCCGCTGGAGAAGCGCAATATTTTCGTGCCGCCGTCCGGCACGATGGCCGGCGTCTATGCGCGCAGCGACAGCACGCGCGGCGTAGAGAAAGCGCCTGCCAACGAAGTCGTGCGCGGCGTTACGGGCCTGGCCGTGCAGTACAACAAGGGCGAGCAGGACATTCTTAATCCGAAGGGCGTCAACTTGATCCGCAGCTTCTCCGGTCAAGGCATCCGCGTATGGGGCGCAAGAACGACTTCCTCCAATGCGCTCTGGAAGTACGTGAACATTCGCCGGCTCTTCATCTTCGTCGAAGAATCCATCAAGGCCGGCACGAACTGGGTCGTATTCGAACCGAATGACGAGCGGCTGTGGGCTCGCGTGCACCGCACGATCGACGCATTCCTGACGCGCGTATGGCGCGGCGGAGCGCTCATGGGCTCCTCGCCGGGCGAGGCATTCTACATTGACATCAGCCGCAACACGATGACGCAGGACGACATCGATAACGGCCGATTGATCTGCGTAATCGGCATTGCGCCGGTGAAACCGGCTGAATTCGTCATCTTCCGCATTACGCAGAAGACGAATGAGCAATAATGTTCAGCAATTCGTATAGAATGGCCAGCATTCATGCACGTTATAAATCTATCATGTCAGGAGAGGAAGTATAGAACATGGCAGGCGAACGTAATGATCCCTATCGCAAGTTTCGATTCCGTGTCGAGGTAGAAGGTATTGAACAAGCAGGCTTTAGCGAGGTATCGGGTTTCGACGCGTCGCTCGACGTCGTGGAATACCGGGAGGGCACCGATGTGATCACGCCTCGCAAGCTGCCCGGATTGGCTAAGTACGGCAACATTACGCTTAAGTGGGGCTCGACCGAATCGATGGATCTGTTCGAATGGATCCAGGACTGCATCGTCGAGGGCGCAGTAGAGCGGAAGACCGTCACGATCATCGCCATCGACGAAGAGGGCGAGGACGTCGCGACGTGGCAGGTCATGGAAGCATGGCCGACCAAGTATACGGCGCCTGACTTCAACGCGACTGCTTCCGAGGTAGCCATCGAGCTGCTGGAGCTCGCGCATGAGGGCATGCTGAGAACTCAATAATGAACCGAGCAAGGAACAACGATATTTGATGTTGTTCCTTGCGTTCTTCTCTTTTTTAAACCGATTATTTTGAAAAAGTCCAGTTGTGAGCGTCGAGAAGGTTGGACGATGGTAGAAAATGAGGAACGGAGCGTAGGCAGACCTACGTGAGTACCTCAAGCGTTTCGTAAGAAACGCCGCATCGGAAGCATATGCTTTTCGCCAGCGTTCAAGATTCGACGTCGAATAGGCTTCGAAGCGTTACTTCGCGATCACAAGTGGACCATACGAAGGAGGGGCATCATGTCATTCAGAACGGAGTACGAATTCGAGCTGCCGAAAGGCTACGTGGACGAGAACGGTAACCTGCATAGAAGAGGCACCATGCGTCTCGCAACGGCGGCGGACGAAATTTTGCCGATGCGCGACCAACGCGTACAGCAGAACCCGGGATACCTCACGATCATCCTGCTCGCGCGCGTCATCACGAAGCTGGGCGATCTGCGCGCCATCGATACGAAGACGATCGAGAAGATGTTCACGGCCGATCTGGCATTCCTGCAGAACTTCTATCGCCAGATCAACGAAGCCGAGAAGCTGACCGTTAAGACGATCTGTCCGAAATGCGAACATGAGCACGAGGTGGATATTTCTTTTTTGTCCGAGATGGAAGGGGCTTAAGCCTGTATCCTGAAGAACGACTCTATGAAGAAGCGGGATTCATCGCTTACTACTTCCATTGGCCGCACGATAACATCATGAATATGGAACATAAGGAACGCCGTAAATGGTGCGAGGAAATATCCAAGATCAACCGTAAGATGAGCGATGAGCCGGAACGCAACAATCCGTTCGACGTGTTCAAGAAGAGGTGACAGGCATGTTTCATCGAACTGACAATACGCGGCCGTATGTCGTTGGCGGGTATCGATTCATGGTCGAGCTTGATGGCATGCTGGTTGCGGGCTTCTCCGAGGTCAGCGGCTTAACCGTGGAGACGGAACTGCAGGAGGTGCCGGAGGGCGGCTTGAATCAATACTTGCACCGACTTCCGGTACGCACCAAGGTCGGGCCGATCATTCTGAAGCGCGGCATGACGAATACGAACGAGCTGTGGAATTGGTACGCGGACGTGATCGAAGGGACGATCGTGCGCAAGAGCGGATCGATCATTCTGTACAACGAACGCGATCAAGAGTTTCGCCGCTGGAACTTCTACGATGCTTACCCGACCAAATGGACGGGGCCGGAGTTGAACGCGGCGAGCAGCGAGGTTGCCGTCGAATCCATCGAGTTAACGCATAACGGATTCAAGGCCGTATAGGACGAAGCCGATGAGATACAGGACGGAAGGAGCATACCGATGCGCACACCGAACAAGCATGCCAATCCGAAGAGCAGCCGGGACAGCTCCTTGCTGAGGGCGATTCGTCTGTCGGACGGGACATTCGCAGGCAGAATCGCCGGGAAGCACGTCTGGACGGTCGGAGGCACGGCACAGCGAGGCACGATGGTCCATCGCATGGCTCCGAAGGCGCGGCGATCGGCGGCAGCATTGCCGATCCATATCGATCTTCACGTGCGGCATCTGCAACCGGTGCTGCAGCTCCAGATTCGACAGCTGCAGCGGCTGCACACGGTCGAACAGCATATTCGCCGCATCGATCGCGTCGTCACGCGCGTCGTCGAACGGATCGTGCCGTCGCCGTCTCTGCCTATTGCTGCGACTCCGCCTGCGGCCGAACTCCGAGAAACCGTTCGCGAACGCGTCATGATTGAGGTTCATCGCGCGCAGCAGAGTCTGCCCGAGCGACGAGTCGGAGTTACGGCGCGACAATTGCCGGTGCCGGACACGGAAGGCGAGCGGCAGCATATCGAGATTCGCTGGATCGGAAAGAACGTCCTGATCGAGCAGCGCTTCACGGACAATCGGAGCGGCGCAGTCCGCCGATTTGCTATCGACAACCGCAATTACAACAATGATCGGCTGACGATCGTACACAGGCAGCAGCACACGGATAACAGGCAGTACGCGAACAACACGAATTACGCGAACAACATACGCAACGTGAATGGCATGTCCTATACGAACAATATGCACAACATGCGCAACACGCATAACACGATCAGCACACATAACGCGAGCAGCACGCAGCATACAAGCTATCGAAATTACGTGAACAACCGGAGTCTATCGAACATCCAACAGGCTTGGAGTTCCCTATACGACGCATACAACCGTCATTTCAAGATCGATCGGCACTACGAATCGACCATCAACCACGTGCACAACAGGAATAGCGCAGATATTCCGTACAATAGAGACAACACCATCCGGGACTATCCGATTCTGCCGACGTCGAGCTTACGCACTTTGCCTCAGCAGGCAGCCGTCCATACGGTGCGGTTGCTGCAGGAGACTAGGCTCCTGCAGCAGTTCACCGGCGAAAGGCAGCATGAACGTGCCGCAGACCGCTTCGAGACCGCCAGCCGGATGATCGGCGGGCAGGATCGGCCGGTAAGCGACATCCCTTCCATCGTGATCGTGACAAGCAACAGCATGATTATCCCGCAAGCTGTGCAGGCGGAGAGTCACGGCAGCATCGGTACGTCTGCAGATGCAGCTCCGCAACCGGCAGCGTTTGTTCAGGGAGCAGCGTTGGCACGGAGCATGGCGACGCTTCATCCCGTTCTCCGGCAGCATCGTCCGAAGGGAATCGATAAGCTGAAGCATACCCATGAATTACGGATACGGGATGCAGCGGACGTGCAGGGCAACGCCCGAATCGCGAGCATGAACCGCGCAGCAGAAATCCATCGCGGTCAGGAACAGCGTTCCGCGCGAGAGACGAAGCAATCGCAGCTAGAGCGGGTCGAGCTTGCGCAGCCAGCGCAGGGAGCAGCTAAGGCGAATGTCCATTACCTAGTCACGCTCCCGGCACGAACCGGGCATCCGATTGCGAGCGCCGGCGCCATGCTGCAAGCGGCACAGACCGTTCTGACCGAGAATCGCAGCATGACGGCCCATATTTATCAGGCGCATACCCAACTGACAGAGATACAACGCATTACGAACCATAGCGTGCAGAACCGCATGAGACAGACGCCGCTGTCGAGTCAGGCGACGCTGCATAACGTTCGGCGGAGGACGCAGCAGCAAGTAACGGAGCAGACGTACCGTACCGTGCAGCAAGTCCAGCAGCAAGTGACGGAGCGGACGGACCGTACCGTGCAGCAAGTCCAGCAGCAAGTGACGGAGCAGACGAACCGTACCGTACAGCAGGTGCAGCAGCAAGTGACGGAGCAGCCGAACCGTACCGTGCAGCAAGTGCAGCAGCAAGGGACGGAGCAGACGAACCGTACCGTGCAGCAGGTGCAGCAGCAAGTGACGGAGCAGACGAACCGTACCGTGCAGCAGGTGCAGCAGCAAGTGACGGAGCAGACGAACCGTACCGTGCAGCAGGCCCAGCATGTGACGGAGCAAACGAACCGCACGGTACAGCATACGCAGCATGTGATCCGGCACAACCGCTTGACGATACAATCGCATCAGGATATGCAGCAGATTAGCATCACCGTTCGACGGATGAACCTGATCACGCAGCAGAACAGACACTTCATCCTGCGATCGACGCTTGCGCGAGGGAACCGAGCCGTCATCGAGGCGGCGAATGCACGCACGCCGCGAACCGAGCCTGACGAGCTGACGCCGGCTCGGGCTCAAGCCGAGCGGCAGGAAGCAATCCGGGCGACCAGAACAAGCATGCTGCATTCGCCGACGATGGCCAATCCGCCAGCGCGACGCGCTTCTGTGCCGGAGCCTGCCAGAGCGCGAATCGCGAATGTGCAGCAACAGGCAGAGCGGCTTACGGCGCCGCAGCAGCATGTGCATCGCCCGGCGCATTCGGCAGTTCCGGAGCGCGTACAGCAGGAGCAGCTTGCGATTCGGAACACTGTGCTGGTCGCGAATCGACGCATCATCTCGCAGGTCGTCCATGAGACGGCAGCGCACACGGTTCGTCAGGTAAGGCGGGAGATCGTACGGCAGGAGCATGCGACGGTGCATGCGGTACAGCGGACGATCCAAGCGGAAGTCCTCCGTGCAGCTGCGCCTATCGGAAGCAACAGCCTCCGCCAGATTCGCGTCAGCCACCGCAGCATGCCGCTGACACCGGCGAGGACCGTCCCGCTCCATAGGGACCGATTGGACCGAACCACAAGCGATACCGACGGCCAAGCGGCGACCGTTCATGCCCCCTCGCACTCAGGAGTGGGACAGGAAGCGTCAGTCGCCGTGACGCCGCTTGTTACGGCGAAGCGGATCGGTCCAACGACTGCCGCTCGCACCGCCGAAACGGCCGTGTCGCGAGAAATGAGGCAGCCGCAAGCGATCCGGCTGGATGTAGCCGCGCGCCGGACTGCGAGCCCCGTCGTGAACGAGACGGTGATCGAGAGCTTGCAGCAGACGATTAAGAGCGTCGAGCAAGAGCTGAATCAAGCGAAAGCGCAGTGGAACAAGCCGAGCATCGACATGAACCGGCTGGCCGACCAGATGTTCAAGGAATTTTCCCAGCGTCTTCGCCACGCTCAGCAGCGAAGAGGCATGTAGCAGCAGCCAGCTGACGGATCAAGAACCGAGGTGAGCAAGCTTGGCATTGAAAAAAGCAATGATTCTCGTCCATCGCGGACCCGTGACGGATCGCGTCGATGTCCTGTTCAATCCGAATGAGTACGCGCTCGAATCGTCCAACCAGTATGCCTGGCATACGATTCCCGGGTTGAATCAGCCGATCGCGCAGTTCGTCAGCGGCGAGGCGACGACGCTGTCGATGGATCTGTTCTTCGACACCTATGAGGCAGGCAAGGATGTGCGCACCCATACCGCCAAGATTACGGGGCTGCTAGATGTCGATAAAGACCTGCATGCGCCGCCGATGTGCAAGTTCGTCTGGGGGACGCTGCAGTTCAAGGGCGTCGTCGAGAAAGTATCCCAGAAATATACGATGTTCCTCGAGACCGGCGTCCCTGTCCGCGCGACGCTCAGCGTCACGTTCAAGGCGCTGCAGAGCATCAAGGACCAATTCAAGCATATCCCTCGCCAATCCGCTGACCGCACGAAGCAGCGCACGATTAAGCAGGGCGATCAATTATGGCAGATTGCGGCTGAGGAGTACGAAGACCCGGGCTTATGGAGAGAGATCGCGCGAGCGAACGCGATCGCGAATCCGAAGCGGCTGGAGCCGGGTACCGTGATCCGCATTCCGCGATTGTACGGATAAGGGGCGTGCGCAATCGTCATGTCCAATTTGAAGTTAGGCACGGATAAGCATTCTTTTGACGAGCTGGAGAAAAAGTACCGCAACTTCATCGCGCCGGCCTTCAAGCTGCTCATCAATAACAAGGACGCGGTGAGAGAAGGGATGGCGATCACGGACTTATCCGTCGAGACGACGTCATCGGAGGAGTCGGATTCCGTAACCTTCACCGTAAGCAATGCCTACAATCCGGTCACGCGGGATTTCGGCTGGCTGGACCAGCTCTTGGTGCTCGGCAAGACGCTGGAGGTGCAGATGGGCTATACGGACCGGCTGTCCCCGGTATTCTTCGGCTATATCACGGCGGTGAACATCCGGTTCCCGAAGGGGGGAACGCCGCAACTGACCGTTACGGGCATGGACCTCAGCTTCAAGATGATGCGCGGCCGAGCCTCGAAGTCCTGGGCGAATAAGAAGGTGTCGGATATCGTCAAGGAGATCGGCCAGAGCTACGGCGTGAACAGCTTCGTCATCGACGCGACGACGAAGCAGCTGCCGAACTTCCCTCAAGAGCCCGGCAATGACTATCAATTTCTGCAGGCGCTGGCGCAGACGATGAACTATGAGTTTTTCATCGTCGGCAAAACGCTGTACTTCCGCAAGAAGAACAAGAGCAAATCGCCGCTCATGACGCTCTCTTGGGGCAAGCACCTGATGAGCTTCAACGTCGAGCAGAACATCGCCGACCAAGTGACGAAGGTCGTCGTAAGAAGCTGGGATGCCAAGACGCAGAAGGTCATCGAAGCGTCGTCGCAAACCGTGAACAAGATCGGCACGAACGCCAAGACCGGCGCGGATCTGCTGAAGACGCTCGGCGACTTCGAAGAGAATCTGTACGTGAACGCCGAGGACGCCCAGGATGCGAAGGCTAAGGCAGACGCCGCGATGAACGAGCGCGCATTGAAGCTGGTGACTGGCGATGCCGAATGCATCGGCCTGCCGGAAATTCGCGCCGGCCGCTATATTACGCTGGACGGGCTGGGCAAACGGTTGAACCAGCCTTACTATATCGTGAACGCGACGCATACGATCGATGAATCGGGTTACATCACGCAATTCAAAGTGCAAGGAAATGCGGTGTAGAGATGAGTGAATTATTCGATTCGCTGAACAAGATGAACGATAAGATGATGGGGCTCGTGAACGGCGTCTATATCGGCATCGTTACCGACCACAACGACCCGGAGAAACTCGGTCGGATCAAGGTGAAGATTCCGATTCTCGACAATGAGAACGCGCTCGACTGGGCCAGGATGGCGACGATGATGACCGGCAAGTCACGCGGCACGCTGTTCCTGCCGGAAGTCGGCGACGAGGTCGTCGTTGCCTTCCAGATGGGGGACATCCGCCAGCCGATCATCGTAGGCGCGCTTTGGAATAAGAAGGATCCGCCGCCGACAGGCAAGGACGATAAGAACAATATTCGGAAAATAACGTCGCGCGACGGGCATGAGATTATTTTCGACGATACGAACGGCGACGGCAAAGTAACGGTCAAGACGAAGGAAGGCCACAAGCTGGAGATGCTCGAGAAGACGGATACGATCAAGCTGCAGGAGAAGAGCGGCCAGAACATCGTGACGATCAAGGGCGGTTCCAGCGGCGAAGTCGAGATCAAGAGCGGCGTGACGAAGATCGTGATCAACAGCAAGGGCGATGCCAGCATCGAGAGCACGAAGGCCATCAAGCTGAAGTCGACGCAGATCGCGATCGAGGCGAATGCCACGCTGGATCTGAAGGCATCTGCCGCGCTTAATCTGAAGTCGGACGGCATCGTTACCGTGAAAGGCTCGATCGTCAAGATCAACTGACGCGAGAGAGCTTCAGGAGGCTTGTTCTATGTCAAAAGAGTTCATGGGCAGAGGTTGGAAATTCCCGATCGAGGCGGACAGCGCGACGGGACGGATCAAACAGTCGGAGTTCGAGGACGATATCGCGGAGGCGATCCGGATCATTATCTGGACGGATAAGGGCGAAAGGCTGATGCGTCCCGATTTTGGCTGCGGCATCGAGCGGTACCTGTTCGAAGGGAACGACGATACGACGCTGCATCTGATCGAAGCGGAAATCATGGACGCGATCCGCATGTGGGAGCCCCGCGTGCATGAGGTTGAGGTACGCGTGGAGCGCGACGCCGCGAACACGGAGAAGCTGCTGATCCATGTGCAATATGCGGTAAGAACGACCAACAACTTGTTCAACCAGGTGTATCCTTTCTATCTCTATGAGGGATCAAATTAATCTATCGGAGCGAGACACATGGCCATCCATAGCAAGGGCGTGGGTCCACGATACCATTCCCCCACGATTGACGACAGAAACAAGGCAGGGCTAATCGAAGAATTGAAGCGGATGGCGCCGTTCTATACGCCGGAATGGCGCTTTCGTCCCGAGGAGGATCCGGATCCCGGCACGGCACTGGCGCTCTTGTTCACGCATCTGCTAGAGGGCAATATCCACCGCCTGAACCAGGTGCCTTACAAGAGTCTGCTGACGTTCCTGAACCGTTTTCACGTCGAGCTTGCGGAAGCGCGTCCTGCGCTCGCGCAAGTGACGTTCCAACTGACGGAAGGGACGCAGGAGCCGGTTTTCGTGGATAAGGGGACGCAACTGTCAGCGGCCGTTCCAGGCGAACCGGAACCGGTTCTATTCGAGACCGCGCAGCCGATTCTTCTGACGACCGCCAGGTTAACCGATATGCTGTCGATCAGCCCGAAGCTGGATCGCATCGTGCGGATCGCGTCGGACTCCGGAATGTCCGACTTGTCCGGAGACGGACGCGGCACGGCGTTGTTCGGGATGGAAGGGGACAACCTGCAGGAGCATGCGATGTACATCCAGCATGACGACCTGCTGCTGCTGCATCATCCGGCGTTCCTGGAGTTCACGTTGTTCAATTCGCAGAACGAGCATGCGCTCCTGGAGACGACCGCGCTGCTGTCCGATCCAGACAGGGTGCAATGGGAATACGCCAGCTCCGGCGAGTGGCTGGCCTTCGACCGGGTGTACGGCCACGGCGCGCAAATTCGGCTGGTCAAGCTGAAGAAACGCAGCATAGACAGGCAGTCATGCAACGGCATTGAAGGTCATTGGATCAGATGCCGGGCAATTTCGCTTGAGGAGCGGGCGGGCGAAGCGTCGCTGGCCAAAGTGCAATTCGACCGGCTTCTCATGAAAAGCGAATATGCCGCCGCCAAAGACGAGGACGGCATTGTGCCGGACCGGCTCTATTATAATGATATTCAAGTGGATGCCGAAGAGGGCTGTCAGCCGTTCGGCGATTACTTCGCGCCGTTCGGCCTGTTCTACCTGGCGACCGAGGAAGCGCTGACGAAAAAGGGGGCCGACATTACGCTGCGGTTCGAGCTGTCGTTCCGGCAGCACCGGCTGCTCCCGGACCGGCCGCCGCAGATCAATTGGAAGCCGATCATGAAGCGGCACGAGATCGACAAGACGGACATTCCCGATCCGGTGACGATCGAGAACGTGCTGTGGGAATATTGGAACGGTAATGCCTGGGTGAAGCTGCCCGTCGCCGCGAGCGCGCAGACGATGTTCAGCGTGCCGTGGGAAGGGACCGAGACGCGTACGATATCGTTCACATGCCCTGAAGACCTGGAGCAGATTTTCGTGAACGGTGAAGCGAATTACTGGATACGCGGCCGAATCGCGCAGATCAACAATGCCTATTCGCCGAATGCGATCTACTACTCGCCGGTCATTCAAGCGATGCGCATTCGGTTCGGTTACGCCCAACCGGTACATGCGCCGCAGCGCATGTTCATCTTGAATCATCTCAATCTGCAGGAGCGAACGAACGAGGCGAAGACGGGAGGCGTCGCGATCCGTCCGTTCACCTTGCTCGAGGGCCGCTATCCGTCGGTGTGGTTCGGGTTCGACAGTCCGCCTGAACGAGGGCCGATCAATCTGTATCTAACGCTGAAGCAGCGGAAGGTGACGGCATCCGACGTTCCTCTCATGGAGTGGGAGTATCTCAGGCAGACCGGGGGCGAAGCGGTCTGGAGTCCGCTCACCGCGTTCGACGATACGAACGGCTTGACGCGAAGCGGCGATGTCCGCTTCATCGGGCCGCAGGATTACGCGCTGAGCGAGCATTACGGCATCCGCCGCTGGTGGATCCGTGCCGTCAACCGGGACGGCAGGTATGACCGCGAGGAGGAGGCGGCGAACGTTCCGAGGCTGATGCATGTCGCCTTGAACACGACGCTCGCGATCCAACAGAAGACGATTCGCGGCGAGCTGCCCCAGCGCATGGAGATCTATGACACGGGGGACGATCACGGCGTCGAATATTATATGCTGTCCGAGACGCCGGTCCTGTCGGAAGAGGTCTGGGTCGACGAGACGGATACGATAGCCAAGGAAGAGCTGGAACGGCTGCAGCAGAGCGGCGCGGAGGTGGAAGTGCTCCGCGACTCCGAGGACGACGTCATGCGCGTATGGGTCCGTTATGAAGCTGTCGAGCAATTCCTGCGCTCCGGTCCGGATGACCGCCATTACGTCATCGATCGCGCAGCCGGAAGACTGACGTTCGGCAGCGGACTTGCGGGCAGGAGACCGGTCCGATCGGGCGAAGACGCCGTGCGCGTGACGTATCGAGCGGGCGGCGGCATTCGGGGCAACGTTCCGGCAGGGACATTGACGATGCTGCAGGATTCCATCGCCTTCGTGGACAGCGTCGTCAACAGCTTCCCGGCGGCAGGCGGCTGCGACGCCGGAACGGTAGATGAGGCTGTCATTCGCGGACCGAAGCTGTTCCAGCACCGTAACCGTGCGGTTACCGCGGAAGATTACGAGTGGCTGACACGCGGCGCGCATCCGAACGTCGCGAAGGTCAAATGCCTACCGAATATGAACGTCAAGCTGGAGAAGGATGCCGGAGCGCTGACGATCGTCGTGCTGCCGAAGTCCGGCATCGGCAGCGGCGCGCACTTCCAAGAACTGAAGCGGACGATCGAAGCGAAGCTGCTGGAAAAGTCGGTGTCCGTGCTCGCATTTCCAGGCAGTGTCCAGGTCATGGAGCCTGCCATGCTGGAAATCGGCGTGCAGGCAACGGTATGGGTGCGGAGTATGGATGACGCGGTACCGGTCGAGCGGGAGCTGCTGCGCAAGCTGGACGATTATTTGGACCCGCTCACGGGGAATGCGGACGGCCTTGGCTGGGGAATCGGCCAAGTCGTGCATCACTCGATGTTCTACGCTATGCTCAAGTCGGTCGGTCCGGTCATTCACGTGCCTCGTCTCGCGTTGGACGTCTGCAAGGTCGAGAACGGCGATCGGACCGATTGGAATCCCGCCAGACTGTCCGAGGTCCCGCATGGCGTCGTTACGCGCGGTCGTCATCGCATCAATGTGGAAGTCCAGAAGTAGACAGGAGGAGATCCGGCTATGTTACCATTGCCGAACTTAGACGATCGAACATTCGAACAGCTCGTTCGAGAAGCGCGCGATCTCATTCCGGGTCTATATCCGGAATGGACGGACGAGAATGCGCATGACCCGGGCATAACGCTGCTCGAGATGCTGGCCTGGCATATCGAGATGCAGCAGTTTCAATTGGATCGCCTGACGGACAATCATGAACGCAAGTTCCTCAAGCTGCTGGGCGAAGCCCCGAGAGACCGCGTGCCGGCGATGACATCCGTCAGCTTCTCGGGAGCGGCGAAGCCTGTCTTGCTGCCGTATGGGACGCTCCTGCGCGTCGGGGAGCTGCCGTTCGAGACGGTCCGCGAAGTTGCCGTGCTGCCGGATGCCGAAATGCGCGTAGCCGTGCATACGCCTGAAGGATCTTATGAAATATCCGATGATTTCGAATCGGGCAACGCACCCTTCTACCCGTTCGGTCCATCCGCAAGGGCTGGATCGAGCATGGTGCTCGAGTTGGACCAGCCGCTGCCCGAATCGATGCCGCTCTCGCTCTGGATCGAGCTGCTTCACCAAGAGCCGCTGCATCGCATTCCTGCCAGGTACACCGAATTCACGCCGTCAGGCAAGGTGGAATGGTCGTACTGGCATGAAGACGGCAGCCAGGGGAGCTGGCAGCCGGTCGAGATGGAGCGGGATGAGTCCTACAGCTTCCATCAGAGCGGCCCGGTGCTGTTCGCGATTCCGGCAGGCGCCGGCGAGGTACGCCGGCTTCGAGCCGAGCTTACGGCCGGGGAGTACTGCGATCCGCCGCATATTCGCCGTCTCGTATGGAACGAGGTATTCGCCAAGCAGGGAGAAACCATGGTCATCTCCGAATGCTTCGACGGGTTGCCAGAGGAGCTGCAGATGTCTGCCGAGCCGGAAGAGCCGCTTCGGCTTGCGCTTTCGCATGCGCTGTTCGGCCACGGACGCGTGTCGGTCCAGTTCAAGCATCCCGCCGGCGGCTGGATCGATGTCGCGGAGGATCGGTATGAGATCGAGCCATCGGCTAGCGCGACTTGGCTGACATTCGTCGATGGCGTGCCGCTTCCTGCGGGGAAGCAGTGCATCCGCGCGATTGCCGTCCACGAAATGTTCGAAGAGCGGACGCTGCTCGGGATCGGATCGGGCATATCCGGCCAGACCTGCCTCATCCCGCTTCAGCCGATGCTCCCCTCCGAATTCCGTCTGCAGGTCGGCTGGATGACGGAAGGATCGGATAGGGTGGTATGGCATGATTGGGAACGGGTGCAGGACTATGACGGATCATCCGCCGGCAGCCTCCATTACGTGATAGACGAAGAGGATGGCGTCATTCGGTTCTCGGACGGCGTGAACGGCGCGGTGCCGCCTTCGGCGCCGCTGCCGAACATCCGCTTGACCGGCTTCCGGACAGGCGCCGGCGAAGCCGGCAACGTCATGGCGAACGTGATCAATGAGCTGGAGCTCGCCGGCACGCTGAAGGTGACGAACCTATACCCGGCGTACGGCGGGGCGGAGCCTGAGAGCGTGCGTGAAGCGATGCAGCGAACGAAGCTTCAAATTCTCGAACCCCGCTGCGGCATCACGACAGAAGATATCGAGCGGCGCGTCATGGAAATTCCGGGCTTGCGCATTGCCAGGGTCAAGACGATACCGGGCTATAAGCCCTCGCAGCAGAACTATCCGCTGGAACGGTCGCTCGGCCATATTGCCGTCGTGGTCGTTCCGCATAGCAAGCGAACGCTGCCCAAGCCCGCCGCGGGCATGCTGCAGACGATCCGCAGGCATCTGGAGCCTTACCGCCTGCTGACGACGACGCTGCATATCATTCCGCCCGAGTACGTCCGGATTACGGTTAGCGGCGTTATCGTGGTGGATCCTCGTTACGAGGGACGCGAATCGGAGGTCCAGGATGCGCTGCGCGCTTGGCTGCAGCCCTACGGGAGCGACCTGTTGAGCGGCTGGGAATTCGGCAGACCGATCTACAAGAGCGATGTCTATGACATCATTCATCGGGTGCCGGGGGTACGGTACGTTCAGGACGTGTGGCTGATGGCCGAAGGGAAGGACGCCTTCCGGGAGGAAGGCGGCGACATCCGTATTCCGCCGAACGGATTGGTCTTCTCGGGCGAGCATGACATTGAATTCATAACGACTAGCTGACAGGAGGCAGGCGGCAATGAGCGAGCCGAAGTTCTTCTCCTTTCGACGGCCTCCCGACTGGAGGCGCGGTACAGCATATCAGCTGGCTGAAGCGGACGAAGGGATGACCATTACGAGCGAGAGCGTATACCGCCATGTCAAGCATAGGCGGCTTGCGAGTCCTCAAATGGCTTCACCGATTGCGGATACGGCTGTCGATGCCAGCGGCAGATGGTTCATGATGGATGACAGCGGCATGATCTGGCGGACCGATCTGTCCGGCGGCCATCTGGAGACGCTGACCCGATGCTCGCTGCCTCCGGAAGCCGTTCCGCGCATTGCGGCTACCCGCGACACGCTGGTCGTCATGCTGACCGGAGCGGGCGGCGGGCTGC
>JAEZCJ010000191.1 GCA_023433615.1 Bacillota bacterium
CCACATGGAGGGCGCTCAATCCAACAATTGAAAGCGCATACTTAATGCTAAGGTGGTGTCTGCGCAATGAGGATGAAGCGGCTGCTTCTGCTCGGCATGCTGCCGTTTTTCGTGATCGCGGCCTGCAAATCCGTCGTACCCCTGCAGTCGGACAAGGAAGAACCTGTCTATACAGGGACGCTCCGCGTCGGCCTGCATAGCCTGTTCTGGAAGAAGGACCCGTACAGCCCCGGCAGTAAACCGATGAGTCGAGACGATATTCTGCAGCAACGATCCCTTGCCTTCATGGAGAAGCATCCGGGCGTGAAGATCGAGTTCATCGACGTCGACTATAAGTACAACTACCAGGACTTGCTGGAGGATCCTTCCCAGATGCCCGATGTCATCGAGCTGACGGTGAACGAGGCAAGGCTGTCGATGCGGGACAGGATCGTGAGCCTGGCTGAGCGGATCGAGGAACATGCGGCATGGTGGGACGGTGATTATAGGCAGGTCATCGATCTGGCGGAGCTCGATGAGGAGGCATTCCTGCTGCCGATCACGAGCAATCCGATGCTGGTATTCTATGATCCGCAGCTATTCGCGACGCTCGGCATTCCGAAGCCGCATGAAGGATGGACGTACGGCGAATTTACCGCTTTAGGCACACAGTTAGCGGCTAAAGGTTATCCCATGTATCTGCCGCCTGACACGCTTACGACGATGGAACCCATCATACGCGGGCTGGGCGGTACGCTGGCCGCACCCGATCTGCGCGCCGTAAGCGGGTATCTGGACAGCGACGCGACGGCGGGGGCTTTTGCGCAGTATGCGGCTATGTTGAAGGATCTAACCGGCGGGACGGGAGAAGCGGGTGTAGAGCGGACATTCGGGATGCTCCGTGCGTCCCAGATGCTCGTAGGACCGGGAATTGCCCCGATTCCGACGAGCGTCGAAGGCGTGCGGCACAACAATGCCCTTATGACCGGGCTGGCGATTTCGAAGGACTCCCGCCAGCAGGAGCTGGCGTGGGCATATGTGACGCATCTGGTGGGCGATACCAGCGACGAGGCGATGGAGTTCGTCGTAACGAACACGCTCGACAGCGAGGAATTTTCTAACCGGTTCGAGCGAGTGGATCCCGAATACGTGACGAAACTGAAGACATGGATGAAGCACGCGATTGCGACGGCCGAGCCTGCGGCATTCTACATGGTATTCCACGACAATTCGCAGGGACCGAGGGACGATACCGTGTACGTGCCGCAGCGGAGCCTGGCGCAGCTGCTCCGATATGCTGACCCGGAGACGGCGAGAGCCGATCTCAAGCAGTGGGCGCAGGAGATCGAGATGCAGGCGCCGTTCCTCGCTTGGATGCGGAAGTGACGCTGCAGCTTTACAAAAAAATGTTTTTGTTCACCTCGCTTGAAGCCGGTCTGCCCATGCGCTAAGCTTGTATACAAGTGACCTTGTTACTTCCATGCAAGCAATCGAAGGAGGCATCCCGACAACCATGGAATTGCAATCCCTATGGCGCATTCAGAGCTATGACCCCGGCCAAGTCCGTCCGCTGGAAATTGCGGCGCACGGCTTGGACGACCGTTTTTGGATTACGGCCAAGGTGCCGGGCGACGTGCATTCGGCGCTCATCGAACGCGGCATCATCGATCACCCCTATTACGGGCACAACGATGCGAAGAGCCGTTGGGTCGAGGAGAAGGAATGGTGGTATCGGACAGCGTTCGAATATGCGCGGACCGGCGATTCGGCAGACCGCCATGAGCTGACGTTCGACGGCTTGGACACGTTCGCGACGGTATACGTGAACGGGCTCGAGATCGGCCGTACCGGCAATGCGCTTATGGCGCATACGTTCGACGTGACTCGCATCCTCAAGAACGGCAAGAACACGATCGCCGTGAAATTCGATCCGGTATCGCTTCATAATAAGGATAAAGAGCTGTTCCAGTGGTCTTCTTACACGAAGGAGCGGCCGTGGATCCGCAAGGCCGCGATGAACTTCGGCTGGGATTGGGGTCCGCGGATGGTGACGGTCGGCATCTGGGGCAAGGTGCGGCTCGAGAAGAAGCGCATGGCGAAGCTCGCCGGCGTGTTCGCCCGCACGACATCCCTGATTCAAGGGGATAACGGCCAAGCGGAAGTGAAGGTAACGGCAGACACGGAGGCGTTCCGAGGTTATCGGGACCGCGAGCAGAAGGTAGAGCTGCGGCTCTTGGACCGGGAAGGCAGCGTGAGGGCGGAAGCAACGATTCAGCCTTCCGGCGGACGCGCGGAGACCGTGCTGACCGTCGACAGCCCGGAGCTGTGGTGGACGCATGATCTGGGCGAGCCTTACCTGTACCGCCTGGAAGCGAGGCTGCTCGTCGATGGCGAGGAGACCGACCGGTACGGCACGGACTTCGGCATTCGCACGGTCGAGCTGTCGCTGAAGGATGAGCAGGGCAATCATGCATTCGCCTTCGTGCTGAACGGCGTGAAGCTGTTCGCGAAGGGCGCGAACTGGATTCCGGCGGACAACTTTATCGGCGCGATTCCGGACCAGCGGTACCGCGATTTGATCGCGCTGTCCGTCGACGCGAACATGAACATGCAGCGCGTCTGGGGCGGCGGCATCTACGAGAAGGACGTATTCTATGAGGAGTGCGATCGGCAGGGCGTGCTGGTGTGGCAGGATTTTGCGTTCGCGAACGCGCTGTTCCCCGACTTCAACCGCGACTTCATGGAGAACGTGCGCCAAGAGGTCGAATCGAACATCATGCGGCTGCGCAACCATGCGTCGCTCGCGCTGTGGTGCGGCAATAACGAGATCGACTGGCTGTACGACATGAAAACAGCGGGCGGCGACATCACGTGTCCGTTCTACGGCGAAGCGATCTACCATGCGCTCATTCCGGAGGCGTTGGACAAGCTCGACGACAGCCGGCCGTACTGGCCGTCGTCGCCGTTCGGGGGCAACGACGCGAACGATCCGGACGAGGGCGACCGCCATAACTGGCAGGTGTGGCACGGCTCGGTCTATCCGCGCAAGTTCGGCGAGCCGCCGATTCTGGACTACAGCATTCAAGGCGTCACGTTCAAGAACTATAAGAAAGACTATACGCTCTTCAGCAGCGAATTCGGCATGCATGCATCGGCGAACCGCTACACGCTGCAGAAGTTCATGCCTGTGAGCGAGTTCTATTGGGGCAGCGTCGAGATGGCCTACCGCAACAAGGATACGGCGCATCAGAAGGGCATCCTGCTGATGGAGGGCTTCACCGGCATACCGCGCGACATCGAGCAGTACATGAATTACTCGATGCTGACGCAGGCCGAAGGGCTGAAGTACGGCATCGAGCATTACCGCCGCAACAAGCATCGGACGAGCGGTTCGCTCATCTGGCAGATGAACGACAGCTGGCCGGGCACGAGCTGGTCGCTGATCGATTACGAGCTGCTGCCGAAGGCATCGTTCCACTATGCGCGGGCGTTCTACGCGCCGGTGCTGCTGTCGGTCGAGCATGAACCGGGCGAACCGCTGCGGATATGGGTCGTGAACGACACGCTCGCGAAGCTTGCGGGCCGGGTGAAGCTGACCGCGTACCGGTTCGACGGAAGCGAGCGGTTCGCGCAATCGTTCGACGCCGATGTTCCGGCGAACGGCGCAGCGCTGCTCGGCAGCCTGGAGGAAGCGGTCGTGCTCGCCGGCGGCGTGCCGGAGGAGACGTACGTCCGCTTGACGGTCGAGGGCTTCGAGGCGATGGCGAATGGCTACTTCCTCCGTGACCATAAAGACCTCCGCCTGCCTGCGGTACGGGTGACGGCGTCCGCGGAAGCGGGAGAGAGCGTCGTTCGCGTGAAGGCGGAGGGCGGCTTGGCGCGGATGGTGAAGCTGGAGCTCCCGCAGGGGAACCTGCGATACAGCGACAACTTCTTCGACCTGCTGCCCGGCGAAGAGCGTCTTGTCCGCATCACGGACGCGGCGGGCTCGCCGGTTCCGTTAACGGGCCTAACCGTTACGGCGGTTAATAGTCAAGCGGGATAGCATCGCATCGCGTATCGAATTCATCGCATGAATAACCCCGGCAGCGGAAATTTGGCTGTCGGGGTTAGCTGCGTTATGCGGTTAGATAACATTAGCGGGATTAGCTCCTGCCAATTTATGTCTGAATCGAAGGTGAGCTTGATTAGTGGGAAATCCTCCAGCTAATATTGGCTTGTCGACCGATTAATTGATGATGGGATCAGATTAGCGGGGGAAGTCCGACTATTTCCTCTAAGACGCTTCAATTCCAGTTAACCTGGTAGAGGTTAGTTGGCTATATACTAACCTGTTATGCAAAAGGCTGAAAGCAGTCGTAGTTGCGCTGCCGGTACAAGAGGCCGTCCTTGAACTCGAGCACCATGCAGAAGTTGGCGGTGAGCTTCTGTCCGGCACGGAAGGCGCCGAGATCGGCGGCGATCGTACCCGTCCACAGCACTTCGAGCGCCAGTTGATTGTCGCCCCCGGTACCGCCGATGACGTTCTGTACGTCGAAGGTCTGAGCGGACAGCAGCTGGCGGCCGGCGCGCGAGCCTTCAAGCAGTTGGTCGAAGCCTCGTACCTTCGTCATTGCCGTCAAGGCATTCGGATATTCGGTCTGTTCGATATCCGGATGGAGCAAGCTGCGGTAAGCATCGGAATCGGATTCGAAGTTTTCCAGCAAGGATAGATATTGTCGGGTTTTCTCCAAGTAGTCGTGATGCATGAGATGACCTCCTCATCAGATAATGGAAAAAAATGTTCACCTCGTTATTGTATCAAACCGAAGGCTGTGAGAAGCATCACAATTGTGACTATTATGGGGAATTCGACGGCCCTGCCGGCCGGGATGGGGGCTAACGCAGGTTGCAATCCTCCAATGCCTGGACCATACTGATGTTCATATCGCATGGGGACGGAATGGGAGGGAAGACAACATGCTCAGACAACGCGCGATTACGCTGGCAGCCGGAGCGGCTGGCGGCGCCGCGTTCGCGTTCGCAGGCTTGCCGCTGCCCTGGATTCTAGGCGCGGCATTCGCCGTCATGCTCATGAACGGCTTGGCGCCGGGGAAGGCATCATGGCCGAGATGGTTCGGCGATGCCGGCATCGTCGTCGTCGCGTACGTCCTGGGCCAGCGCATGACGCTGGAGACGGTACGGACGATGGCGCATGACTTGCCCGGGATGATTGCGGCAGCCTCGCTCTGGATTGCGGTCTGCATCGTGATCGGCTTCGGCTTCGCGAGGCTGGCGCGAATTTCCAAGATGGACGGCGTGCTGGGCTGCATGCCGGGCGGGCTGTCGCAGATGATTATGCTCGCGGACGAGATGAAGGGCGGCGATCCCGGCACGGTCGCGATCATGCAGACTTCGCGGCTGGTCGTGGTGCTCTACACGGTGCCGATGCTGGCTGCCGTCTTCGCGGATGGCGGGGGAACGACCACCCCGGCGGCAGCCGCAGCACAGGCAGTGGCTGCTGCGCCATGGCCCGCAGCGGCAGGCTGGGCAGTGCTGCCGCTGGTGCCGCTCTCCGCCTGGCTCGGCAGGCGCTTCAAGCTGCCGGCGGGCGAATTCCTCGGCCCGGTGCTGCTTGTGGGCACGCTGTCGGCTGTCGGCGCGAGTCTGCCCGCGGTCCCGAGCCCGCTGCTAGCGCTCGCCCAGCTTCTGATCGGCGTCTACATCGGCATGCGCGTGCAGCCGCGCATCTTAATCGCCAGCAAGCGCTTCGGCCCGCTCGCGCTGGGCGCGGCATGCTTGCTGGTCGCCTTGACGGCCGCGGCTGCCGCGGTTCTGGCTTCATGGACCGGCGACTCCGTCGTCACCTGGTTCCTCGCGCTCGCGCCGGGCGGTCTCGGCGAGGTTGCGCTCACGGCGCTATTGCTGCATGCCGACGTGCAGCAGGTGACGGCGTACCAGCTGTTCCGCCTGCTGTTTATTCTGCTGCTGGCACCGCCGCTGCTCCGCTATTTGCTGGACAGAGGGCGGCGCTCTAAGCCCGCTGAGAACGATACGGCCGGCCATTCGGAAGCATCTGGATAAAGGAAACGCTTACCCGTAGTCCGAGGTTCGAATCGCGATAGTATGAGTTGATACACGCATATATTTTCGGTGTTGCCGGGTTTATAATCTGATCTATGAAAAATAAAAATCAATTTACCCTATGGGTGCTTGCATGGCCGATCTTCATCGAAACGTTCCTTCAATTTTTGCTAGGAGCAGCGGATACGCTGATGGTCAGCAGCATCTCGGATGATGCCGTCGCTGTGGTAGGTTTCTCGAATCAATTGTTCAACGGTTTGTACGTGCTGTTCCAAGCGATCGCGGGCGGCGCAGGCATTCTCATCGCGCAGAAGCTAGGCGCGCGAGAGGAGAGAGACGCGCGCTCCATATCGATCCTGGCGCTGCAGCTCGTGGCCGCGATCGCGGTCGTATTCAGCATCGTGCTGGCATTGAAGCCGCTCTGGTTCGCGAAGCTGCTGCGTTACCCCGTGGAGCTGTACGGGCTCGCGGAGATCTATATATCGATCGTCGGGGGCGGCGCGCTGCTCGTCGCGATGATGTTCGCGCTCAGCACCGTCATTCGCAACACCGGCAACACCAAAGGGCCGATGCTCGTCGCAATCGGCATGAACGTCATCCATGTCATCTTGAACTACGGCTTCATCTATGGCGAGCTCGGTCTGCCTCAGCTGGGTCTGACGGGTGTCGCCATCTCGACCAACATTAGCCGGGTGCTGGGCGTTGCCGTCCTGTTCGTGATGTTCGTCCACGCTTTCGAGAGCCGAATTCGCTTCTCCGAATTTTTCAAGCGCGTCGAGGGGAGGCTCTTGCGCGCAGTGCTGAAGATCAGTTGGCCGCTCGGGGCGGGCGGAGGCAGCTGGGTCTATTCGCAGATCGTCATCTTCTCGTTCATCGCGCAGTTAGGCGCGAAGGAGCTGGCCGCTCGGACTTACATGAACACGCTGGAATCGTTCTGCTTCATGCTGGGATGGGCCATCGCGCTGGCCGTACAGATTCAGATCGCGCATCTGTTCGGAGCGGGTCTGCGGGACGAAGCCTATCGCGGCGCCTACCGGGCGCTATGGATCGGACTCGCGGTCGTAGCCGTCAATGCGCTCATTCTCATTCCGCTCGGAGAGCCGGTATTGTCGTTCTTCACGGACGACGGCGAAATCGTCGCCATGGGCGTGGCGCTGCTCATGCTCAATGCCGTCCTGCAGCCGGGCAAAATGATCAACATGGCCATGACGAACGCGCTCAACGCCGTCGGCGATACTCGTTACCCGATGGTGGTCGGGCTGATCGTCATGTGGTCGATTGCTGTGGGATTGTCGTGGTACTTGGGCCTGCATCTGGGCTGGGGACTGGTTGGGATCTACATTTGCATGATTCTCGACGAATACGTGCGGGGCTTCGTGATTTTCCTCCGTTGGAAGGGTCAGCGATATTTGCGCCGTTCCGAGACCGAGACCGAGGCAGCTGCAGGGCCGGCGCCGCTGCCGAAGGAGATCGCGGAAGCCTAACGATGTCTAACGCAAAAAGACCGTTCGGAAGTACGGAGAAGCATGCTGACATGCTCCCCGCCGAACGGTCTTTTCCTGATGCCCATCTACTTGGCTGGAATCGCCTTCAGATAACGCTCGATGAGCGCGAATGCCTCTTCGCGATGCTCGGCATTCCCGCGTACGCCGATAATGAGCTTCTCGTAGTGAACCGGCAGCTCTTTGGCGAGCGCGCTGTCCGTGACATCGATGCCGTATACAAGCTCTGGCCCGCCTTCTTCCGCGTTCGCCAGTACGGCAGCATCCGGCGGCAGCAGATCCTTCCATGCGCCTTCCGCTTGCGGGCTAAGGTCGAGCAGGACGCCTGACCGCGTTAGCCACGGGTACGTATCGGCGTCCAGGAAGTAGATATCCGGATGCTCGGTCGCCAGCGTGATCGTTGCCTTCTGCAGCATGGCCACGTCGACTTGGTTGCCGCCGCTCATCGAGAAGGACAGCATATCGAACTCGACGCGCTGCCAGTCGGCGAACTGCGTCAACACGGCGGCTTCGATCGGAGCGGGGTCTGTCTCCATGTTGGGCAGGTAGAACTCGCCGATGAACGTGCCGATCAGATTCTCGGGAGGAAGCGCGGCCAGCCGTCGCTGCTCCTCGCGGTTATCCAGGTAGGCGATCGTGCCGTAGATCAAAAAGCCGATCACGGCAATGACGCCGATCGTATGCCATTTGTAATAGCTGAAGAAGTGGTCGATCTTCTGCGCCGTCCCGGCAAAACCCTTGTACTTCGCGTACTGCTCGCGCGTAATCGCCTCCACCGCTTCTTGATTCTCGTAATCCAGTATATAGCGATAAGCGCGCGTGATCGCAGTGAAGTCCATCGCGGGAGCATCGTCTTCGCCGTCCTGATGCCGCCGCTGCTGCGTCTTCGATTGGCGAAGAAGAATGTCGTAGCGCTTCTCCACGTCTTGCCTCGATGCATTCTCCGGAAGGCCGAGGAGCTCGTAAGCCTTGCGTAATTCCTCCATGGGTGTCACCTCAGTCATTAGTATAACGCGCGTCGGGGCTTGTCGTAAACCGCGCGGATCAGATCCCGTCGGGTCCGTCCGGCTGGTGTCCGGCACGGGGCAGCGTGATCGTGAAGCGCGTGCCCCGGTCCGGCGCGCTCTCGATCTGAATCGTGCCGCCGTGATTCTCGATGATCTTGAAGCTGACCATAAGGCCTAATCCCGTACCCGTCTCTTTGGTCGTGTAGAAGGGCTCGCCGATCCGGTTAAGGACCTCCTCGGGAATTCCGGCTCCCTCGTCGGCCACGGACAGAACCACGCGCTCGCGTTCGGCCATCAGCCCGACCCAAATTCTGCCGCCGTCCGGCATCGCTTCGATGCCGTTCTTCACCAGGTTGATCAGTACCTGCTTGATCTGATTCTCGTCGCAATAGATGGATACCGTTTCGTCCATCTGGCTGGCGAGCAGCTGCACATTCTTCAGGACAGCCTGCGGCTGAAGAATGTCGAGCACTTGTTGAACGATTGCCGCTGGCCGTCTGCGAATGAATTGGACGGTCTGCGGCTTCGACAACACGAGCAGCTCGCTAAGAATCTGGTCGATCCGGTTCAATTCATCATTCATTATGGTTACATACGCATCATGCTTGGCAGGGTTTCCGTTATTGGCCTTGAGCAGGTGCAGGAATCCCTTGAGCGAGGTAAGCGGATTGCGAATTTCATGCGCGATTCCCGCAGCCAGTTGACCGGCGGCCGTCAGCTTCTCGGATTGGACGAGCAGCTGCATCGATTGTTCGCGTTCCGTATTGTCCTGCACCTGCAGCATGCCGATCCGGCGTTCATGTAAGGTTACGGATACCTGCAGCCACTGCGTCGAATCGTCCTTCGCTGAATAAGCGCATACAAAACTAGCCGCATACGGGGGGACATCGGTCTCCGCCGTACCCTCCGATTTCGGCTCTGTACCCGAGTCCGGCCTTCGATCCGCATTTAATTCGTACAGGCAATCTGCAACCTGCGGGAAGAGATCGGTCACCTTGCCTGTCCGCAGATCCTGCACGGTCTTGCCCAGAATTCGGCATAAGGAAGCATTCACCCGCAGCCATCGCCCTTCGGAATCGAAGAATGCTTTTCCGGTGAGGTCCAGGTCGAAGGCGTCCTTATAGAGTTGCAGTTCGTCATGCATCCGCAGAACCATCAATGAATCTCCGTCCTTAAGCGTACTTTGGTACATCATTAGCCGTATACCCAGTATTATCCTCTTTGAAATGTCGAATTTCAATGGAGCGGTTCATATTCCGATCCGCGCGTGCGCCTGTTCGATGACCCTTGTCGACCGCGCAGGTCGGGTTAACGTGAATTTCGTCGAATTTGGCAAGACGGCAATCTGTCGGCTATGCTGATGTCATAAGGGGCACGGAGGAGGCGGCGATGGATGGATAGTGTTCATAGCGTACCGGAATTCGGCGGCAGGGAGGAAGCGGAGATGCTTGTGCGGACTTGCATGGAGCCGGTTATCGATCGGATGAGAAGGAAGCCTCCGGAGGTCAAGGAGAAGGTGTACGCGGAGATTACGGAGGGACAACGGGCGATATTCTTATTCATGATGGCGGCTGACCATGCATCGGCATCGCCGACGGACTACTACTGCTGGCTGTCGCATCTCATCGGGGAAGAGGACACGTGGTCCGCGGTAAAATCCAGTCTCGCATACGTCGGTGCGCATGCCATGCTGCAGCTGTGGGAAGAGACGGAGGCGCTGGTGCTGTCACGGTGGCGGGAGGCCGGTCTGAAGCTGGCCGCCAGCCCGGACGATCTGGACGAAGATCGGCAGCTGCGCGCGATCATCCATCGGCAGTATGCCGCATTCACGGCCGAACTGCCGCGCGTGTTCGCCTCGCTGGCAGCCTATGTGCGCGAACGTCCGGTCGATTTTGTCCCGGCTAGCGTAGGCCGCGCGAGCGAGCAGTCCCATACGGAAGTAACGTGATCGATAACCGATTCCGCGCTAATGCGCAAAATGGGACATACTAGCGGTGATGCTGGTCAATTCCATAGGCGCAGAGGAGATGGACATACATGATCGAGCAACGGTCGCTCGCGGAGGAATGGCAGGCGGCTGCCAAGCCGCTGAGAAGTGCCGATGACCTGGACGAGCTTACGGCGGCATGCGGCGATGCCCGCGTCGTGCTGCTGGGCGAAGCGTCGCACGGTACATCCGAGTTCTACGTATGGCGCGCCGAGCTGTCGCGCAGGCTGATTCAAGAGAAGGGCTTCTCGATTATAGCGGTGGAGGGGGATTGGCCGTCGTGCTACGAGCTGAACCGCTACGTCAGAGGGATAGCGGATAAGGAGCAGAATGCGAAGGCTGTGCTTAGGCGGTCCTTCAACCGCTGGCCGGCGTGGATGTGGGCGAATTGGGAGATCGCGGCGTTCGCGGAGTGGTTGAAGGGCCATAACGCTTCGATTCCGGCAGCGAAGCGGGTCGGTTTCTATGGGCTGGATATGTATTCGCTCTGGGACTCGATGGAGGCCGTCATCGGGTTCTTGGAGAAGCGCAGCCCCGAAGAGGCCGAGGCAGCCAAGGAAGCGATGCAGTGCTTCCAGCCGTATGGAGGGGATGAGCAGCAGTACGGGCTCATGGCTTCGATCGTCGGCGGGCACTGCCGCGACGAGGTGGCGCGGCTGCTGCGCGATATTCGCGGCAATCGGCCGCTGTATGAGGAGGATCCGGAAGGCGCGTTCAATGTCGAACAGAACGCTCGCGTCGCGCTGCATGCCGAAGCGTATTATCGGGCGATGATGGGCGGAGGGCCGGAATCGTGGAACATCCGCGACCGCCATATGGCGGAGACGCTGGAGCAGCTGCTTGCCTTCGGCGGACCGGAGGCGAAGGTGATCGTGTGGGAACATAACACGCATATCGGCGACGCCCGAGCGACGGACATGGCGGAGGAAGGGATGGTCAACGTCGGACAGCTGCTGCGAGAACGCATGAAGCCGGAGGATGTTTACGCCGTCGGCTTCGCGACGCACCGCGGGACGGTCATTGCCGGCCGCCGCTGGGGGGCGCCGCATGCGGCGATGCGCGTTCCGGAGGCCATGCGCGGCAGTTGGGAGGACTACATGCATCGCGCCGGCGCCTTCGATCAAATCGCGCTGCTGCGGTCCGGCACCGCCCGCAGGCAGGCGATGCAAGCGGCATTGGGGCATCGAGCGATCGGCGTCGTGTATGATCCGGAGCATGAACGGGGCAACTACGTGCCTACCGTGCTGCCGGCCCGCTACGATGCCGTTATCTTCATCGACGAGTCCCGCGCGCTGCACCCGCTTAGCGAGGAGAGGGAGAGCGCTGACGGCGCGCAGGGCGGCGAGCCGCCGGATCTGTACCCTTGGGGCTTCTAGGGGCTGGAGCTAAGGCTGGGGGTGCTCTCGATGCTGCAAGTACGGCCTTATAGGCCCTGCTTGCACACTGCGCGCCGCCCGACACGACAAAGTACGGCCTTTCGTGCCTTACTTTGCACGTCCGTGCCGCGCCTTGCAGCTTGATGCCGCAAAGTACGGCCTTATAGGCCCTACTTGCACACTGCGCGCCGCCTGACACGACAAAGTACGGCCTTTCGTGCCTTGTTTTGCACATCCGGGCTGGGGCTGCCCATGAAGGCGGCGGGGGCGACGCGCGTGCGCGCTAATGGAACATAGCGACGGCGTCCCATTCGCGCTAACGGAACCCAGCGACGCTATTCGTCGAAAACGATGGATTTCGAGTTTGTAACGGAACGTAGAGACGTTATTGCCGGAGAACAAGGCCATTTCGATGGAGATTTGCCGGAATAAGGTCGCTCTGTTCCGCTAATCTGCCGGAATGTGCGAAATGTCGGGAATAGCATCCGTGAGTTCCGTTAGATTTTGTGCGACGGTTACTGCTAGCCGAATGTGGATATAACCGCAGCAAGGAAGAAGAGGACTGCCAAGGTCATCGTTGACCTGACAGTCCTCTTCGTTCTGCTCTCAGCGGAACTCCCATTACGCTATGCGTACTATTTCCTATTCTTTAGTGCCTCAGGAACGATTTCGTTGGCAAGCGCATTTCTGAATTCGGCAAGCAATTCATTTTTTGACGTAGCATTTCCGCCACTACCCTTCTCATACGCAACATTCCCTTCGATCTTGATATCTCCGAAATTAGGAAATACGGCGTGCCAATTCTCCTCTGCTAGATATCGTGTCGCGAATAGATACGACTCGCCGGGAATGAGTTGCGAGTCTCCATTAACTAATATTAGAGAGACGTCACCATCTTTCTCGAACAACCCGCCTTGTTGATTGACGGTTACGATTTTCGGGAGCGTCCCTTTAATATTCTCGATAACTTGCACGGTGAATTGCGTTTCTGGCAACGAACCGCGTTGTTTAGTTCCGACTTGTTTCATAACGGTCCCTGTAAATACATGATGTGAAGCGCCTACGAGTGTCCTTTTATCGTGAAAATCAGCGATCAGAGTGGTGTGTGAATGGATAACCGGGATGTCGCTGGCGCTTTCCTTGTTAACCAATGCCTGAATACCGACCATTCCGCCCAGTAAGAAGACAAGAGCTGTCGCTGCAATTAGCTTGGTTTTCATAGTGATCATCCTCCGAATACCCTGCATTACCAGCCGCTATGCTGTAGGCAACAACCTTGATTATACGCGCATCTGGGCGGGGTTTCTATATCTGTTAGTTACCTGGATGACGGCCGAGTCACCTCCGCTACATGGAAGAAGAGGACTGCCAAGGTCATCGCTGACCTGACAGTCCTCTTTGCTTCCATGCGATGCTTAGGCTTGCGTCGTCGATTCCGCCTGCCGGCTGCGGAGCTGGCTCAGCTGCTCCTCGATCTGCGCCGCGCGAGCCGCATCTACCGCTGCATGGCTAGCCTGCTTGGCGCCGCGCACCTCGGCTTCGGCTTCCCAGTGGATGATCTTCTCTTCCATTCGCCGGAAGCCGCGTGCCGCCGAGCCGCCGTCCAGCGGACTGCCGTTCACGGCCCCGTACGAGGGGAGATCCGTCCGAACCTCGGCCTTGCGAGCGCGGGCGATCAGCTCATTGCGCTTCTCCCGCGTACGCTCCAGCTCCGCTTGCGCGGCTGCGAGCCGCTGCTCTTGCTCTTCCGTGCGCAGCTTCGCTTCTTGATGCCATGCAAGATACTGCGCGGCTTTCTCCGCGTAGACGAGCTTCTCTGCCAGCGCCGTGCGCGCTTCTGCCTCGCGGCCTTCCGCGAGCGCCTCGACTGCCTTGTTATCGAGATGTTCCGCCAGCCGTGCATACTCTTCGTGCCGAAGCTTGGCGCTGCGTTCAACGGCTTGGTGGCTGCGCAGCGCTTCCTGCGCGTCCTCGAGCTCTTCCTCCATCTGCCTCGTGTAGTGATTCAGCATCATGACCGGGTCTTCCAGTTTGTTCAGCGCCTCGTGTGCAGCTGCTCTCGTTACGTCCAGAACTCTCTTAAGAATACTCATCGTGATTTCTCTCCTCTGCGGCTTGTCGCCAATTTAATTAATAATCGCTTGTCAGCACCTCCAGCGTTTCCGTAGGAAACGCAGCATCGGAAGCATACGCTTAGGTTGATCGATGGTAGCAATAGAGGAGCGGAGCGTAGGCAGACCTACGAGAGCACCTCCAGCGTTTCGTAAGAAACGCACATCGGAAGCATCCGCTTCATTGCGCCAGCGTTCAAGATTCGATGTCGAATAAGCTACTAGTCCTGCTTCGTGATCACAAGCGGTCATAGCCGTATCCGCCGCCGCCGAAACCGGGTTCCTTGGGAACGACCCAGCTGGACAGCAGGTAGACGAGCAAGACGCTGCCGCAGCTGAACAGCGCTGCGATGACCGTGATCAGTCTTACGATGGTAGCGTCGATGCCGAGCCACTGCGCGATGCCTCCGCATAGGCCGGTCAGCTTGCTGTCGGTGCGGGATAGATATAATTTTCTCATGTTGCCATGCTCCTCTCCGAATTGGGGGGTCAGCCGCTTGTTCATTCTTCCTTGTTTGCCTTCCACTCGCGTTGCGGCTCCCTTTCATGTGTCCATTGTATCGCTTGGGAGACGCGCCGAGTAACGGTCCTGCGGCGGTTTTTGATGCTGGACCTAGGTCGAGGGGATGCTCCACCCAGGGTCGTGCCCATACAAGATCCGTTTGACGGGCAGCCCGGAATTTTCCATACTATAGAATAGATTGGGAGTTAACGGAGGAGTTAAGCACATGGAACAAGCATCGGGAGCGGAGTTGGTGAGCTTGCGCGGCGCGGGCCGGAGCTATCGCGGCAGGTCCGTGCTGACCGGCATCGATATCGCGCTGCGCCGGGGGGAGGCGGTTGCGGTGTGGGGAGCGAACGGGTCGGGCAAAAGCACGCTGCTCTACATGCTCGCCGGCTTAAGCGCGCTGTCGGAGGGGACACGTACGGCTCTTGGCAATCCGCCGCGCGGACCGGTCATCGGTTTTGCGCCGGATCGATTGCCGAAGCTGCGGTTCGAATGCGCCGACTACGTACGGCGGCTCGGCGAGCTGCGAGGCATGTCTCGCCGGACGGCCGAATCGCGCGTTCAGGAGCTTCTGGAGCGATTCGGCATGGCGGAGCATGCGCGCGTGCAGCTGAGGCATTGCTCCAAAGGAATGCTGCAGAAGGTGAATGTCGTGCAGGCGCTGCTGCATGAGCCGGAGCTGCTGCTGCTCGACGAACCGTTGTCGGGCTTGGACGCGAAGACGCAAGGCGAGCTGATCGCCATGCTGGTGCGGTTGAAGGCCGAAGGCATTGCCCTCGTCTTCGCCACGCATGAGCCGGAGCTGGTTGCGCAGGCAGCGGACAGAGTGATCGTGCTGCAAGGGGGAGGGCTTCGAGCGGATATTCGGATCGACGGGTTCGGCGAGCCCGCGCGCGCCATCGACTGCCGCTGGGCAGCGGAACCGTCAGCGGACGCAACGGAAGCGGCCGGTGCCGGGCTGCTGAACGTGCAGCGCGTCATGGACGGCACGCTGCGCTATACGGTTGCCGAAGCGGAGGCGGACCGTTGGATCGCGGCATTGCTGCGGGCAGGCGGCTCGATTCAACGGGTCGAGCAGGTCGGGGGAGCGGAGGAGCTGATCGAGGCGCTGGCCAGCGGAAAGCTCGGCAGGACGGAGGTGCGGCCATGATCGCGATCTTGCGGTTATCGCTGGCCTATTACCGGCGTACCCATCGGTGGACAGCGCCCTTAATCGTCTATGTCGGCGCGATCCTCTTCATCTACAGCGTCGTGCCGAACCCGGTGATGGAGAGCTATGCGGCAACCTCGGCCCTATTGTTCGCGATGTCGGTCTGGACCGGGTTCAGCTATATCGACGCGGAGCATCCGACGCACCAAGCGCTGGCTGCCCTTCATGGCGGAGGAATCCGGCGGTATTACATCGGCAGGCTGCTGACGGGGCTGAGCGTCGTGTCGATCTTGCCCAGCTTGTTCGCCGTGCTGTACCCGCTTGCCGGCGGCAAATTCGAACGTGCTGCGACAGGGCTGGAGATTCTCGCGGCGTTACTCGGGCATGCGGTGCTGGCTGCGCTGGGACTGGCCGTAGCGGTCTGGTTCACGAACAAGCTGATCGCCAAGCACAGCCACGCCCTGCTCGGGCTGTTCCTCGCGCTCTCCGCATCGCTCGCATCGCAGAGCATCGCGCAGGAGCTTCCGGGCGGAGCCGCCGCGCTCACCTGGTTGCTGCCGCCGGTGCGGCAGACGATGCAGTTCCTGACGGAACGCGATCATGCTCAGGGGACGCCGAGCGAATGGCTAATCGGGATCGCCTGGCCGGCAATCTACGCTGCCGTGATGCTGACCGTCTACGTAGGGGTGCTGGAGCGCAAGCGATTCTGAATGAGCGATTCGAGGATTTGCGGCAGCCATCTAGCCTCGGGGCATAAGAAGACGGCCATTCCGCTAGTGAATGACCGTCTGGTTCTTGCCGCTTCGCTTGGCGACGTAGAGTGCGGAGTCCGCCTTCTGGAAGGCGGACTCTTTGGTCTCGCCGGCGATATATTCATGTAGTCCGATGCTTACGGTAACGGAGGTATGGTCCATCTGTTCAATCGTGGTGACCGCTATCGATTGGCGGATATGCTCCATCTTGGCGCGCGCGTCCTCGATGGTGCCGCCGGTCAGGATGACGACGAATTCTTCGCCGCCGTAGCGTGCCGCAAAATCATCCGAGCCTAAGAAAGAATAAATCCGTTCGGCAACGACCTTCAGGGCGATGTCCCCGACCGCGTGGCCGAACGTGTCGTTCACCTTCTTGAAGTTGTCGATGTCCAGTACGGCGAGATGCAGGCCGTACGGGTTGCTGCGATGATGCTCGACAAGCTTCTCCATATATTCGTGGAACGTCTTGTGGTTGTACAGATCCGTCAACGGGTCGACCTTCGTCAGCCTGTCCATCAGCACGTTCCGGATCAGAAGCTCCTGCTCGGACTTCGTCGTCTTCTCGAGCGTATGCGTCAGCTCGCGGCCGCGTTCGATAATGCCGTAGCCGGTCAGGCAGCTGCCGATGAGCGCGGAGTAGATGATGGCAGCGCGCGTGGCGCCTACGTAATCCAACTCCATGAAGAAGGCAATGTCGATCGTAGCCGCAGCCATGGAAATAATGGAGGCCGTGAACAGATGCAATTTTTTCAGGGTTAAGGATGAGATGAGGATCGGGAAGAATAGGATGACGGGACCGACTTGGATGTTCTCGGGCATCGAGAAGACGACCGTGGCCGCAATGGCGATCGCTCCCGCTACCAGAATGTGCTCGGTATAGGACTTGAACCGCCGTATGACCATCTCGGAAGCGGCGATAACGACTAGGATGATGAGATCCTGCATCCAGACGTACTGCGTAAAGAAAACCTTGCGCGTGAAAGCGTCGTCGAAGGGATTCGTGAGGAAGATAGTCACTTGTGCAAGGAGGGCTACAGTGAAGAACAACCAGAATTGGGTAATGATGATGCGGATCCAACGCTCATTGAGCATTAGATACCTAGGCGAGTCCAATGGAGAAGCCCCCCTCCGGGATAAATGAGTTGCGTATGCTCATGCTGGTTGCTAAGCACTAGGCGTAATGTACCATTACTATTTCGACATTAGCCGACAAAATCCTTTTTAGCCAATCCCCTCCATTGTAGCATGGTTGACGCTTGTTGTCTTATGAATTACATTGAGAAAGTTAGATAGCGCTATTCGACAGACTCGACAACAGGCGGAGGACTTCAGATGGGTAAGCAAGGCTTGGCGTATCTTGGATTAATCGCGGCGGCGATCGCATGGGGAGCGAATTTCGGATTCTCGCGGTTGGGCATGGAATCGTTCGATCCTGTGCTTTTCACGCTGCTGCGTTTTGGGCTGGCCGTGCCGGTATTTTTCTTGCTGCTGTGGTGGAAAGAGGGGAATGTCGGCATTCCGCTGCGCACTGCCCTTCAGCTGATGGCGATCGGCGCGGTCGGCATTACGACGCTCGAAATCGCGGTCATGTATTCGATTAAATACACGACGCTCGCGAATGCTTCGCTGCTTAATGTTGCGCCATGGCCGATCTTCACCGCGATCTTCGCGCCGCTCTTCATGAAGGAGGCTTTCACGGCAAGGCTCGCGGCAGGAGGAGCAGCTGCGGCCGTCGGCGTCTGCCTAGTCATTCTGGGCGGCGGGGGCGGATTCGACCTGTCCTCGCAGAACATGGTCGGCAATTTGCTGGCGCTCGCTGCCAGCATTATCGGGGCGCTCTACAATCTGGCATGCATGCCGCTCATGCGCAAGTATTCGGCGCTCCGGGTAAGCACATGGACGATTCTGTTCGGGAGCCTGTTCATGGTACCGTTCACGCTGAATTCGTGGAGTAAGGTGGAGTGGGCTGCGCTGGGCGGGAGCGAGTACGCCGTGATCGGCTACAATGTCGCGATCGCAACGGTGGCTGCGTTCGTCATCTGGAATGCATCGATGTTCAAGGTCGGTGCGACGCGCGCGAATTTTTTCCGGTATACGGTGCCTTTCGCTGCTGTAGTCGCGGGATGGGTCATGTTCGGCGAGAGCATCACGGTGTGGCAGCTGGGCGGCGCAGCTTGCATGGCGGGCGGCTTGATCTGGATCAGCACCGAGAAGCGCGGCACGACAAGCGCCGCCTAGTCCCGATCGGGAGAGGCGACGCTTGCCGAGGGTCGAACGCCGGACGATCCGTTCAGTCGTACTGCAGTTGGAGGAACCATGCGGTGAGCGCCAGGGGTCCATGCCGTTCTTCGGCATGGGCCTCTTGCTTATCCTCCCAGCATTGCAGGCACTTCGCTTCGGTATCGCATCCGGCGGCGTCATTGCAATCATAGCAGAACCGGAGATAATTCTGCGTAATGGTATCGGTGGCAAGCGCGATCGGCGATGTCATCGTAATCCCTCCAGTGGAATGCGGCCCTTCTGCAGCGGCTGCTCTGTGATGGCTTAAGCATAGCATTTCCCCTTGTGCGGCACGGTGATATAATGCACACATATGAAGATGGCGATTCTGGAAAATGGAAGGAGGCTGCAGCATGCCGGATTGGTCGTACCAGACGTTGTTCAAGCCGCTGCTGTTCAAATTGCAGCCGCGGCGTGCCCGAGCGCTGACGCTTGGCGCGATGGGCCGCTTAAGCCGTCTGCCCGGCGGGACGCTCCTGATCAAGACGCTGGGGCATATGGAACAGGCTCCGATGCTGGCGAGCAGGCTGGGCGGACTTGAGATCCGTTATCCGGTCGGCATCGGCGGCATCGTCGATCCCGGCGGGATTGCGACAGCCGCGCTGGCGCAATTTGGCACCGGTTACATGGAGATCGGCCCGGTGACGCTGGAGCCGATTCCGGAACGCGGCACGATCCGCATGGATGAGGCTGGCGAAGCGATCATGTATGCGGACGGGGCAGCGGTCTCGAATGCAGGTGCCTGTCGGACAGCCGAGAGGCTGGAGGAGCGCAAGCGGAGTCGCGGGGCATCGTCGGGGAGGCTGCTGCCGCACCTTGTGCGGCTGATGCCGGCGACCGCGGAATCGCCTGCGGCGGCCGCGCGCGAAGCTGCCGAGGCGGCGGCCCAGCTGCTGCCCGCAGCCGACGGCCTCATCATCCAAGCGCCGCTTGGGGCCGATTGGCCGCCTGAGGCGGCAGCGGCTTATTATGGGCAGACGCTCGAGGCGATTCGGGCCGTCGCCGGATACGCGGAACAACCCGTGCTGCTCTATGTTGCAGCGCAATCGCTGGAGGCTGAGGGCGTAACGGATGCATGGCTCGAGGCGCTGGATGCGCAGGGCTGGAACGGGTATGCGATCGGCGGCGAGCGCTGGTGTCCGGATAGCGGGCAGATGATCGTCGGCCGCGAGTCCAAGGCGGACGTGCTGGATACGATCGCAACAATGCGAAGGCATGTCAGGGCGGAGGCAGCCATTATTGCTGCAGGGGGCATGCACGAGCCGCAGGATGCGCTGGAGGCAATGGAGGCCGGCGCTTCCTACGTGCAGTTGGACAGCGGAATCGTCTATGCCGGTCCCGGGCTGCCGAAGCGGATCAACGAGGCCGTAATCCATGCGCGCTTAAGCGGGGAGGCCGCGCCTCAGCTGCCCGCCTTCTGGCGCAATTGGGGCTGGATGTGCCTGCTCGGCATCGGGATGATCATCGGCGGATTGATCGCGTGGTTCATCGCGGTTACGTCCGTGCTGCTGCCTTATGATGAAGCCTACCTCGGCGTAACGCACGCCGATATCGGGGCGCTAAACCATCATCTGCTGATGTTCATGTCGCATGACCGGATCACGCTGGCCGGTACGATGATATCGATCGGCATCTTCTATTATCAACTGGCCCGGCACGGCTTGCGTCACGGCCAGCATTGGGCGCGCATCGCGCTGCTCAGCTCCGGCATCGTCGGGTTCAGCAGCTTCTTCCTATACCTAGGCTACGGCTACCTTGACCCGCTGCATGCGGCCGCGGCCGCGATCCTGCTGCCCATGTTCCTGCTCGCGATGAACGGAGCGCGCGACTTGCCGCCGCGGGATCGCCCGAACAGGACGAACGATCCGGCGTGGCGCCGCGCGCAATGGGGACAATTGTGCTGGGTGGCGCTCGGGTTCGCTTTTCTGCTGGGAGGGCTCGTTATCGCGTTCATCGGCATTACGGTCGTCTTCGTCCCGACGGACTTGACCTTCATCGGCATGTCGCCCGCCGAGCTTATGGACTGGAACGAGCGGCTGCTGCCGCTGATTGCGCATGACCGGGCCGGCTTCGGCGGTGCCTTGTTCTCGCTAGCCGTCGCGATTGCGGCATCGGCGCTATGGGGCATAGGGGAAGGGCGGCGCTGGCTGTGGCATACTTTTCTGATCGGCGGCATTCCGGGGTTCGCGGCGGGGTTCGGCGTCCATATCCATATCGGATATTCGAACTTCTGGCATCTCTTGCCCGCCTATGTCGCGTTCGCGCTCTATGTCGGCGGACTTGTCCTGCTCTACCCTTACATGATGAAGCGGCCCCGGCCGATGCAGGATGGTTCCGGCTAGTGTCGCGATAGAAAGATAATGATGCAGAGAGGCGTGAACCGATGACTTTCATTTATAAGCTTCGCTGGTTTTTCGGGAAGCGGTGGGCGCATTACGCAGCGACGGTATTCCTGATCGCGACAACGAGCATGCTCAATACGATCGCGCCTCGGCTAGTCGGCGACGTGATCGACAGCATCCGGTACGGAACGCTGACCGAGGCAGGACTTTCCCGGACGGTATGGCTGCTGGTCGGAATAGCCTTCGCGATGTATGCCGCCATCTACCTGTGGAATAATCTATTGTTCGGAAGTTCGGTACTGCTGGAGAAAAGCTTGAGGGACCGCCTGCTGCGCCACTGGTCCCGCATGTCGCCGTCGTTCTTTCAACGGAACCGCTCCGGGGAACTGATGGCGCTTGCGACGAACGATACGCAGGCCGTCAGCAACACGGCAGGCTTCGGCGTATTAACGCTGGTGAACACGGTCGCGGCGACCACGATCGTCGTCATCTCGATGATCGTGTTCGTCAGCTTCAAGCTGATGGTCGCCGCGCTGCTGCCGCTGCCGCTGCTCGCCTTCTTCATCAATCGTCTGGGCAAGGCGATGCGGGGACGATTCCTCGCTGCGCAGGAGTCGTTCGGCAAGATGAACGACCACGTTCTGGAATCGGTATCGGGAATGCGCGTGCTCCGTTCCTATGTTCAGGAGGATGAGGATGTCGAGGCATTCGAGCGCGTGACCTCGGAAGTAATGGAAGCGAATATTCGAGTCAGCTATATCAATGCGCTGTTCCAGCCGGTCATCTCGACGATCGTTGGGTTCAGCTTCGCGATCGGCATCGGCTACGGCTCTTACCTGGTCTTCCATAACGAGATCACGCTCGGCGAGCTCGTCACGTTCAATATCTATTTGGGGCTGCTGATCTGGCCGATGATCGCGTTCGGCGAGTTCATCAACATTCTGCAACGGGGGACCGCATCGGTCGACCGGATCCAAGGGAATCTGGACCAGCGGCCCGACATCGTCTCGCCGGCGTCGCCGGCTGCGGTCGGCACGCCGGACTCGATCGAGTTCCGCGGGCTGACGTTCCGATACCCGACCGCGCAATCGGACAGCCTGCGCGAGATCGAGCTGAACGTCAGACGCGGCGAGACGATCGGCATCGTCGGGAAGACCGGGGCCGGCAAGAGCACGCTGCTCAAGCAGCTGCTTCGCCAGTATCCGCTCGAGCCGGATAAGCTGACCCTCGGCGGCGTGCCGGTCGAACGGATCGCGCTGGACGAGCTGCGCGGATTGATCGGTTACGTACCGCAAGAGCATCTGCTCTTGTCGCGGTCGATCGAAGCCAATATTCGGCTGGGACGGCCGGATGCTGACGAAGCAGCGCTGCGCGAAGCGATCGAGGCCGCCTCGCTCGCGCGCGATTTGGCCGCGATGCCGGATGGCACGGATACGCTGGTCGGCGAGAACGGGGTTATGCTGTCGGGCGGGCAGAAGCAGCGCGTGGGCATCGCGCGGGCTCTGCTTATGGATCCCGAGATTCTTATCTTGGACGATGCGCTCTCCGCCGTCGATGCGCGGACCGAGCACGCGATCCTCGAACGGCTGCGCGAGAGGCGGGCCGGACGCACGACGTTCATTGCCTCGCACCGCTTGTCGGCCGTACAGCATGCCGAGCAGATCGTCGTCCTGGAGGAGGGGCGGATCGCGGAGCGCGGCACGCATGAGGAATTGATGCGGCTGGACGGTTGGTATAGAAGGCAGTACGACAGGCAGACGCTCGAGCAGAGCCTGCTGGACGGCGGAGACCGAGGGGGGACGACCGAGTGAGACGCAGCGATACGACAGCCGGACGGCTGATTCGGTATATGCTCCTGTTCAAGGGCCGCGTGGCGGCAGCCTTGCTGATCCTGATCGTCGCGATGGTCGCGCAGCTTGCCGGACCGCTCATCGCGAAGACGATCATCGACGAGCATATTCTGGCGATCGAGCGAGACTGGTACGAGATTGCGCCGTCCGAGGTTCCTATCGGCGTGAAGCATGTCGCCTATCGGGATTCCGCGTACGTGCGCAGCGATTGGCTGATGAGCGGCGATGCGTTGGATGGCGCAACGGAGGCCAGCTTAACGCAGAAAGGTGCCGCGTTCACGCTGCACAGTCCGACCTATGGCGATGTGCAGCTGACGGCAGGCGATGTCGCGTCGTTCTATGGACATGACGTGCAGCCGGTCATGCTGCTCATCGGCTTGATCGTGGCGCTGGCGCTGATCGCGAGCGTGCTGAACTTCATCCAGAGCTTCATGCTGCAATCGACGGCGCAGCGCGCCGTGCAGCGCATTCGCATGGACGTGTTCCGCCATATTCACCGGCTGCCGGTCCGCTTCTTCGACAATACGCCGGTCGGGCAGGTCGTCTCGCGCATCGCGAACGATACGGAGAACGTGAAGGAATTGTACATGAGCTTCACGGCAACCTTCGTCGTCAGCGGATTGAACATTGCGGGCGTCTTCGGGGCGCTGTTGTTCCTGGATTGGCGGATGGCGCTGCTCTGCGCCGTGCTGCTTCCGCTCTATGCCGGAATCATGGTGCTCCATCTGAAATATTCGCGCAAGTATGTCGCGATCATTCGCGCGCGCCTGGCCGAGATGAATGCCAGCCTGAACGAGTCGATCGGCGTCATGCCGATCATCCAGGCATTCCGGCGCGAGAAGGCGCTGGTGCAGGAATTCGATGCGCTGAACGACGACCGTTACCGCAATCAAGTGATGCAGTTCCGGATCTTCTCGTTCTCGGGCCGCAACGCGGTCTACTTCTGCGGCCGCATCTTCACGGCGATGATCATCTGGTATTTCGGCAGCGCGTCGCTGACGTCCGCGATCTCGTTCGGCGTACTCTACGCGTTCATCGAGTATCTCGGCCGGATCTTCGAGCCGATCATCGGCATCTTCGATCAGCTGATGAATGCGCAGCGGGCCGTCGTGTCCGCTGAACGCGTCTTTGCGATGATGGACGAGGAGGGGATGGAGGCCGAGCCGGATGCCGCGAAGGTGGAGCGGCCTGAAGGGCATGTGGCCTTCGAGAACGTCACGTTCGGCTATAAGGCGGGCGAGCCGGTGCTGCGCGAGGTCAGCTTCGAAGCGAAGCGCGGCGAGACGGTAGCGCTTGTCGGGCATACGGGCTCCGGCAAGAGCTCGATCATGAACCTGCTTCTCGGCTTCTACGAGCCGGACGGCGGCAGCATCAAGATCGACGGCCGCTCGATCGGCGACATGTCGAAGCAGGCGCTGCGCAGGCACATGGGCATCGTGCTGCAGGATCCGTTCCTATTCACGGGCGATATCCGCTTCAACGTCGGCCTGCATCGCAAAGATTGGGACGATGAGCGGCTGTGGCATGCGCTCCGGGAGGTCGGCGCGGCAGACTTCGTCGCGGCATTGCCCGGCGGGCTGGATGAGCCCGTCGTGGAGAGAGGCGGCACGCTGTCCGCGGGGCAGCGGCAGCTGATCTCGTTCGCGCGGGCGCTCGCCTACGATCCGGCCGTGCTGATCCTCGACGAGGCGACGTCGAGCATCGATTCCGAGACGGAGACGCTGATCCAGCGCGCATTGGACGTGCTGCGCAGCGGGCGGACGACATTCGTCATCGCGCATCGGCTCTCGACGATCAAGGATGCCGATTGCATCCTCGTCCTGCACCGAGGCGAGATTGCGGAGCGCGGCACGCATGAGGAGCTGATGGCGCTCGAGGGACGCTACTATCGCATGTACCAGCTCCAAGCCAGCGCCGTGACGGCTTCTTAAGCGGCGGCGGTCGAGGCAGGGCTTATGCGTAATGTCGTGGAGGCAAGTAATTAGGTTTG
Organism: Bacillota bacterium; assembly: GCA_023433615.1. Lineage (GTDB taxonomy): Bacteria > Bacillota > Bacilli > Paenibacillales > Paenibacillaceae > Paenibacillus_I. The sequence continues at coordinate 24,898 of JAEZCJ010000191.1, forward strand.
CATGAGAAATCGTGATCGTGCTGGGCGTGTGCGGAATGGCGATACGGTGAAGGAGCAAGGAAACAATAAATAGGGCCGTTAGGGCCCTATTTATCGTGGGGAGCTTTTTCTGAGATAGCGGTCCTCATAACCGCTATCTTCATCATCATCCGCCTGCCTAGCATCGATTAACGGTCTGCAGGACCGCTAACGGCGAACGAAGAGCTGCTCGAAAGGTCGAGACTAGCCGAATTGCGGTCCTCAGGACCGCTAACTCCATTTGCAGCGGCCTGCCGAGCATCGATAGCGGTCCGTAGGATCGCTATCGGCGTAGAATGAGCTGAACAATACCTTGAGGAGCCTCAGCCTTCTATTCGCGATCGGGCAGACCGCTCGCGTAGGCATGCGACATCTGCATAAGCTGCAGCGCCCGCTCGAACTCGGACTCGGTGACATCCTGCATGCCCCGGGATTGCTCGCCTGCCAGCGGGTAGGTGATGCCATCCTCGAAGCCGGCGCCGGGGATGTAGATCACGCGATCGTTAATGAACGAACCGGAAGGCAGGTAGTAGCGCAGCGGCAGCAGCGTCGACTTCGCGTTCAGCAGGTCTTGGCCGAATACGACCGTATCGGTCAGCGGAATGCCTGCCAGGTTGGCGACGGTCGGCATAATGTCGCTGTGGCCGCCGGGGCGCTCGATGACCATGGGCTCCAGTGCGCCTGGCGCGACCAGCAGGAGCGGAATGTTGAGCATCTGCGTGTAATCGTAAGGCTTGCCGTTCAGTTCCTCCAGCAGCCCGAGATCGTCATCGGTCAGCGAATAGATCGGCACGCCCATATGATCGCCGTAGATGACGATCAGGCTGTCTTCCCACAATCCGCTCGCTTGAAGCTGCCCGATGAAGCCGCCCAGCGCGGCATCCGCGTAATGCTGCGAAACGAGATAATCGCCGACGAAGGTGTCGTCGAACCGTTCAGGCAGGTCGATCAGCGCTTTATGCTCGGGTAGATTGAAAGGATGATGCGCAGACATCGACACGATGTTCGCGTACAGCCGTTTGCCTTGTCCCGCGAGCGAAGCCAGCTCGTCGGCAGTCTTGCGGTACAGCACCTCGTCCGAGGAGCCGAAGTGCACCAGATCCTCGTCTTGGAAAAACTCCCTGTCATAATATCGGTTGAATCCGATCGCAGCGTACAATTGATCCCGATTCCAGAACTTCACGTCGTTCGTGTGGAACGTCATCGTGTCGTAGCCCTTATCCCGTAGAAGCTTGGCCAAGCTGGGCAGCTGCTTGCCGCTATATGTCTCGGAGGCCGCTCCGACCGGCGGCGTCATCAGCGACGTATTCGTCGTGAATTCCGCGTCGGACGTATTGCCTGCGCCGACCTGCTGATAGACGCGAGGGAAATACGCGCCCTGCCGAACCAACCCGTTCAACGCAGGCGTGATCTCGCGCCCTTCGACGGACAGTCCGAGCAGGAAGTTCTGGAAGGCTTCCAACTGAATGTAGAAGATATGGCGGCCTTCGGCAGCCTGCCAGCCGATCGGCTCGGCGGGCCGCTCCACGCCTTTCGCCTGCCGTACCGCGGCAGGCGTCACGGCAGCATATGCATCCGACGGCGCGCTGCCCGAATCGAACATGGTGTAGATCTCATAATTGATTATGCCCATGCGTTCCGTGCGCTTCAGTTCGTTGACGATGTCGCGATTCGGCAGCACCAGCGCGAGGCAGACGCCGAGCATCACGACAGCAAGCGCAGCCGACGCGATCCGGGAAGCGCGCGAGGGCTTGAAGGAAGACGACCAGCGGCGGAAACCGCGATGCCAGACGAACAGCCCGGCCATCGCGAGCAGATCCGTGAAGATCAGCAGGAAGTAAGGGTGCATGAGCTGGAATACGCTGCCCTTCACCTCCGTCACTTGCCCGACCTGCGATAGGGCATGGTAAGTCACGATGATTCCGAAGTATTTATAGTACATAATGACGGCAAAGTAGATACAAGTGAACAACAAGTTGACGGCTGCGTAGGCAGCGATTTTGCGTCTGGACGCGATCAGTTCGATCAGTCCGAAGGCGGCCCACACGGAAGGCAGCGCCGTCCACAGCGGGGTCCATCCGACATTGCCCCAGATCACGGCCGATGCCATATAGAATTTCGCCACCATTAGCAGCGTGAACAGCACGAATGGGCTGCGAAGGGCAGTCTGTGCAGAATAAGGCATAACGAATCGTTTCCTCCAATCGATTGCTCTTCACATTGTAGCGCAACACGGCATGATGAGAGAAGTCTGTCCGGTTAAATATTGCCTCAAATTTCTCCGTGTCCGTCCAAGCTTGCATATCGCATCCCGTAAATCAGCCATACTACAAGGGGCATTAATCCTAAATTTTAGAAAATATGGGGTGTTGAATCCATGGAGAGCGAGGCCCGAGCCCATCGGCCATTCGGCAGCGTCGGCCCGGCAGGAATAACGTATCTGCACCCGCACAACCCGAATGTCGTCGCTTGGTGGTCGGCTGCGTTCCCCGGGTTCGGCCATCTGTTGCTTCATCGGTACGTGATCGGTGTCTTGCTCACGCTGTCGGAGGTGATCATTAACACGCTGGGGCACGTGAACGAAGCGATGGTCTATTCCTTCTGCGGGCAATTCGAGCTCGCGAAGCAGATCGTCGATCCGGAGTATATGTATGGCTACATGGCCGTATACTTCTGGTCGATTTGCGACAGCCGCAGGAATGCCAACGAAATGTGCCGGCTAAGCGAGGCATCCGCGATCGAACGCAAGGGCGCAGTGCGGACATACCGGCTGTCGATGTGGGGCATCGATTACCTTGCGCGCAGACGGCCCGCTTTGGGCGCTTTTTGCTCGGCGATATTCCCTGGCCTAGGCCAATTGTACACCGGTAGGCTGTTCATTGCCTTCTATGCGATCTTCTGGTGGTGGATTTACGCCGTGAATTCGAACGTATTCCTGGTCCTGCTCGAACTGTTCCACGGTCGCGTCGCAGGCGCATCCGCGATGCTGGATCCGCACTGGCTGCTATTCATGCCTTCGGTCATGGGAGGCGCGGTCTATCACGGCTATTACGCTGCGCGGGAGAATAATCGTTTCTTCCGCGTGGAGCAGCGGCGCTATCTGGAGGCGGAATACCAGCCGTCTGCCTTCCTGCCGATGCGAGGCATGTCGGATAGCGAGGTGGATTGATGCTGGTATTCTGTACATTCGAGCAGTCCCTAGAATTAGAGTCCGTGCTTGCAAGGCTGGAGAGCATCGGGATCGCCAGGGAGGATCTGCTTGCCGTGCCGATGGACCCCGCGTCGGATGAGTCAGCGGGGAGCATCATTCATGTGGAGCGCAGCACGACGGTGTTCGATGTCGGCATGGCAACCGCGACGGCGGCCGCGGTCGTCGGCATGAGCATGGGCTTCGTGCTGGCATGGGGGCCCGTTATCTGCGGCGTCCTCTTCGCGGCGATCGGCTACTTGGCAGGCGCGGTTATCCGCATGCTGCTGAACAAGCGGAGCATCGCCAAGAGGCGGGATAGGCTCGCCGATAGCAAGGAGGTCACCGTCGTCATCCAATGCACGAGGGAGAAGCTGGACGTCGTACGGAAGACGATCGAGCATTACGGCGCGATAACGATCGGCGTGGTACGTCGATGATCCGTCATTTCGAGGGGCGAAGCCGGACTGCCTTATGCTAGAATAGTGGCAAACGGGGCTAGGGAGGCTGCTTGCGTGAAAGGACGCGGAATCGCAGTTGTTGGAAGCTTGAATATGGATGTCGTCGTCACGATGCCGCGGCTTCCGCGCATCGGGGAGACGATGCGCGGGGAGGCTGTCCGGTACGTGCCGGGCGGAAAAGGGGCCAACCAAGCCTATGGGCTGGCTCGGCTGGAAGCGCCTGTAGCGATGGTCGGACGACTCGGCTCGGACGGCTTCGGGGAACGGATTCATAGGCAGTTGGCCGAAGCCGGGGTGGAGCTGGCCGCAGTGGAGTTCTCGGAGGCGCATGCGACCGGTACGGCACATATCTCGCTTACGCCCGAGGATAATTGCATCGTCATCGTACCGGGAGCGAACGAGGCATGCGATGAGGCCTATATCGAGCGGCATGCGGATGCGATCAGAGGCGCGGCCGTCACGGTCGCCCAATTGGAGATTCCGCTCGCGGCGGTGGAGCGGGCATTCCGAATCGCAAAGGAGGCCGGCGGGATCACCGTGCTCAATCCCGCACCTGCGGCAGCCTTGCCGGCATCGCTCTTGGAGGCGACGGATTACCTCACGCCGAACGAGACGGAATGGGGCATGATCGGCAGCGATGATGCTGGAGGCGACAGCCTAGGAGCTGCAGATGATGCTGGCGGCGAAGAAGACAGCCGATTGGCCGGTTCGCTTCGCGCTTGGGAGGCGGCCAAGGGTGCGAAGGGTGCGAAGGTGGTCGTCACCCGCGGCGCAAGAGGCTGCAGCTTCCTTGAGGACGGGGAGCTGGTTACGGTGCCGGCGCCGAAGGTCTCAATCGTCGATACGACCGGCGCGGGGGACGCATTCAACGCGGCATTCGCCTACGGCTTGCTGCACGGCAAGCCGCTTCGCGAGAATTGCGCGTTCGCCGTCAAGGCCGCTTCGATGGCTGTGCAAGTATTCGGCGCGCAGGACGGCATGCCGCACTTGAAAGACCTGATGCGATCATGACGGCCGGCAGCCGGCGGTATGCGCGCCTAAGCGTTGCCGGGATGGCCGTCCTTCTCATCCTGTGCGTGATCGGCGAGCTTGCCTGGCTGTTCGATCCGCTGAGCTTGCCGGGCACGATGCGCTGGATCGATGCGCTGAATGCGCTGCCCTACCTGGCAGCCGTAGCGCCGGCGCTGTGGGCCTGCGGCGCATGGATGCGCATCGCCGACCGGACCGGGAGATCCCGCCTGCGCTGGGGCAGCCGCACGGGAAGCAAGGTCGCAGGCGCGGTCAGCCTGCTCTCCCTGCTGCTCTCCGCCGCAGCCGTCCTTGCGATCGCTATGCTCGAGATGGAACCGAATCGCATCGTAGTGACCGTCGCCCTGTTAGCCGCGGCATGGCTGGCCGTCTTCCTCGATCTGGCGGCGGCCGAGTGGCACGCGAGACGCAGCATCGCGAGGACGCTGCTGCTGCTGGCGGCGAATGCGGCGCTGCTAGCCTGCTTGTTCTGGCCGACGGGCTCGCTCGTGACTTACCCGGGCCTGACGATGGACATGAACCGGTACGCGGCAGCCAAAGAGGGCGAGCGGCAGCGGCAGGGGCGGATCGACGGCGTGCTGATCTTTGAACGGCCGGCGTTCCCCGTCGATCGCCTATACGCCAAGCTGTTCCCGCACTATACGTTCGAGCCGATCGAAGAGCTCGGCATGTCGATCGGGGAGTACGACGAGCTTGTCCGCGCAATGAAGCAGGATGCGAACGAGGCCGCGATCGCGATTGCTTATCAGCGGATCGGGCTCGGCCAAGGCATTCTTGCGCAGGGCGTGCGCATTCGGGCAATCGAGGCCGGCAGTCCCGTATCGGGCGTGCTCCATGCAGGCGATATCCTGGTCGGGATGAACGGCCGCAAGGTGCTGTCGCTGATCGATCTGACGGACGCGATGGACGGCGTGCTTCCCGGCGAGCAAGCGCGGCTGGCGATCGTAAGGGACGGCCGGGAGCTGAACGTGACGGCCGGCACCCGCGCGAGCGAAGACGAGCCGGATCGAGCCGCGTTCGGCGTGCTGGTCGAGAATGTGCTCGTGCCGGACGCTGCCGGGGATGTCCGTTTCCGCCGTTATGCGGTGCATGAGGGCGGGCCTTCGCACGGCGCCATGCTGACGCTGGCGCTGCTCGACCAATTGACGCCGGGCGGCGTGACGGGCGGCAGGCATATCGCCGGGACGGGCACGATCGGCCCGGACGGCGTCATCGGCCGGGTCGGGGGCGTCCGGCAGAAGGCCTATACGGTGAGCCGTACGGGAGCCGAAGTGTTCTTCGTGCCTGCCGGATTGGAGGACGAAGCCCGCCTGGGCGCGCCGGAGCTCTTGGTCGTACCGGTTCGGACGCTCGATGACGTGCTGAATTGGCTGAAAACGGGCGAATAGTCCCGCAATTCGCCTGCTTCTTCCCTTAAACGCGTCTACCTGCGGGTAGGCGCGTTTTCCATTTTCACAACGTCTGCTATACAATTAAGGATGTTCAAAAAGTCCACTTGTGATCGCGAAGTAACTCGAGAAGCCTATTCGACTTCGAATCTTGAACGCTGGAGTTCCTCATTTTCTGCCATCGTCCAACCTTCTCGGCACTGACAACCGGTCATTTTGAACACGCATTACTGAGTGAAAGGCGGCGATTCGATGCTAAATTCAAGCGCAGTTCGCAAGACTTCGGTCGGCGATAAAATTTTCGATATTTGCAACTACATTTTCATGATCTGTCTGGTCATCGTCACCTTGTATC
>JAEZCJ010000219.1 GCA_023433615.1 Bacillota bacterium
CATAGATCTTGAAACGGCTGATCGGCCGTACGATTGCCGCTCGCAGCGTCCGATCGCCTGCTTCGCCTGCATATAGATCGGCAGCCATCATGAACAGATGGAGCGGCAGCAAATACTTGGCGAGCAGCGTAAGGTACGATAACGGATAATCTGCAGCCGTGATCCCCGTAATGCCGAGCCCGTTCTGCATGCGCGTCACTACGTATAGGCCGAGGAACGGCAGCACCGCAGTCATGAACAGGAACAGTAGCGTCTTCTTCCGCGTTGTCAGCTTCACCCATTCATTAATGGTAGCCGATAGCAGCAGCTTCATAAGGCTCCCCCTCTCTCTCTATCCGCAACTGCGTGACATAGAACGACTCCAGCGACTCGCCGGCCTCGCGCAGCTCATGCATGCTGAATTCGCGAATCAAACGCCCTTGATGCATAATGCCGATTCGATTGCAGACGCGCTCCATCTCGGCAATCAAGTGGCTCGAGAGGAAGAAAGTCGTTCCCTCTTCCCGCGCAAGCCTGGCGATCAGCTCCCGCATCGCGACCATGCCTTCGATGTCCAGACCGTTCGTCGGCTCATCCAGAATCAACAGCTCGGGCTTGGATAGCATAGCGGAGGCAATGCCGAGCCGCTGCTTCATGCCGAGCGAATAACGGCCGACCTTCTCATGCTTATTCGCGCCTAGTCCGACAAGATCCAGCACCTCGTCGATCCGGCCCTTCGGCAGCTCCGGATACAGCCTTGCCGCAAGCGACAGATTCTTGTAAGCGCTCATGTATTCGTGCGCCTCCGCCTTCTCGATCATGACGCCTACGCGCCGCATCGCGGCTTCATGCTCTTCCTGCGCATCGATGCCGAACAGCCTTACCCGGCCGCGATCGGCACGGCATAATCCCGACACGATCTTCATGACGGTCGTCTTGCCTGCGCCGTTCGGGCCGAAGAAGCCGTATATGTCCCCCTTGTTGATGCGCAGCGTAATCTGATCAACGCCTCTCTTCGAGGCATATTGCTTGGTTAGACCTTCGATCTCCAAAACGGTTTCCTTCATCATGCTCTTTCACGCTCCTATCGGTAGAAGCAGCCTTAGATGCTTCTAAGGCTGCACCGCTCTGTTCATTACCGCTCGAATAGCCGAATCAATCCTGCTTATAACGCTCCAGATCGACATTTTCCACCTTGCGTCCGGCCAGGTCGATCGCATCGGGCTTCGTCGCGTTGCGGTCCGTCACTACGACGCTTGCATGCAGCACGATGGTGTGCGCGTTGCCCGCCTCGTCCGTACCGCTGATCGTGAAGCTGACGACATGGCTGTCGATAAAATCATTCTCGTCCAGTTCGGCCTTAAGCCCGACGCGATCGATGTTCACGTTATCCGTCAGCCGCGGCATCGTGCCGCCCAACTGCTCCAAGTCGATGCCGAGCAGGTCCCGCACATCTTCATAAGCCTGGATGTCCTGCGGTTCCGGTGCCTTATGTTCGGCGTTCATCGCTTCCTTAATGATCAGCGATCCGATGGTGTTCGCAATCGCCGGAATCTGCGCGCCGCTCAGCTCCACGTTCACTACAGCTCCTCCGTCCGCTTCCTTCTCGAGCACGAAGCTGTTCTTCAAGTTGCCGACCAGCGCATCGACGATGCGCTCTGCGCCGTTCGATAAGGCCGCATGATCGCTCGCGTCGAGGCTGTCGCCGTGACGGGCTTCCCAATCGTCTGTCTGTTCCTCGAACAATCGATACGTATCGCTGTGCGAGGATTTCATGACCGTCTGTCCGTCTGTATCGTAGAATTCGTAAGTACCAGCCTCTGCCGCTCCCGTACGAAGCGTTACGCTGCCGCTCGCGGCGCCCGAAGCTTGGTCATCCTTCACCTTCGCCTGCACCTCAAGCAGCGGATTGCCGTTGTCCGTCAACGTTACCGTTACATGCTGCGTCGCGTTCGTGATGCTTGCCGACGCTTTGAGCGCATCCTTGTACGCCTCGTAGCCTTCGCTTCCGCCGATTCCCGCGAATGCGGACGTAATCAGGAGCGCGCTCCCTACCGTAAGACCTGCGCCAATCATCATGACCTTCTTCTTCATCTCGATCAACCTCCTAAGATTCGTGAAGCTCGCTGCTTCATGTTCCTTATCATGAACGATGAATCTTAACAGGCGAGAAAAGAAAATTAAACGCGTCGAAAAGAAAGATTAACAAATTCTAAACTGGCTCAATGCCCGCCAACGTCACAAATAAAAAGACCGGCCTGAAAGGGCCGATCTTGGATCAATCATCTATTGAGCTACGTTCAAGCTTTCGTGACCAGCTTCTCTTCGGGCGGGTACAGAATGATCTTTCCTTCCTCCATCTGCACGCGGACCTTGTTCACGTCCTTGAATCCTTCTTCAACGAGCATGCCGGACGGAATCTGCAGCCTCCCTGCCTTATCGATGACCGCATATTCGACATGGCTCTCTGCCGCCTCCCCCTGCTCGCGCTCCAGGCTCTGGAATTCCTCCAGATAGGACTGCCTGCGGATCATCTCAGCCGACGTCTTGCCGTCGCGGATCTGCACGACGCGGTCAACCTTGCGCGCCAGCAGCGGATCATGCGTGACGATGACGATCGTAATGCCGATCGTCCGATTCAGCTCGCGAAACAGATCGAGGACTTGATTGGACGTCTTCGTGTCGAGCGAGCCGGTCGGCTCGTCAGCCAGGAGCAGCCGCGGTTCGTTCGCAAGCGCGATCGCGATCGCGACCCGCTGCTGCTCGCCGCCGGACAGCTCGCTCAGCCGATTCTTCATGCGGTGGCCCAGACCTACGGCCTCGAGCAGCTCGATCGCTCTGGCGCGCCTCCTTCTGCCCCGGATCAAGATCGGCAGCTCGACGTTCTCAAGGGCGGTCAGGTAAGGAATCAAGTTACGTGCGTTGTTCTGCCAGACGAAGCCGACGCTCTCTCGCTTGTACTTCACGAGGTCCCGCTCGCCGAAGCCGAGCAGATCCTTGCCGTCGACGAACAGCTTGCCGGCTGAAGGACGGTCAAGCCCGCCCAGCATGTTCAGCAGCGTCGACTTGCCACTGCCGCTGTTGCCGATGATCGCCATCAGCTCGCCGGTCTCGCCCCGCAGGTCGAGACCTTGCAGCGCAACGACCTCCAAGTCCTTCGTCTTGTATATTTTGACGAGTCCGTCGCAATGAATCATGCTGTCACTCCTCTCCCAGCTTGAGCGCTTGGCTGATCTTCACGCGCGACAACCGGTAACCGAGCACGAGCAGGCCGATCGACAGCATCAAGCCGACCATGCTGTACAGCTGCAGGTAATCGCCGAGATTGTACACGATCTCGAACGGCGGCACTTGCTCCGAAGGATTGAACGAGAGCTCGAAGAGCGGCACGAACATCTCGCTGACCACGTTGCCCATGAGCACGCCGATCAATACGGCCGCTCCGGAGGTCAGCAACTGCTCGCTTACGAGCATTCCGATAATCTGGCCGAACGGAATGCCCATCGCGCGCAATACGCCGAACTGCAGCGTCCGGCCGGACAACGACAGAATCCAGAATACGAGGAAGCCGAGGAAGCTGATCAGCATCGAGATGACGAAGCCCAGCGTCATGACGCCGTTGATCGCGAGCCGGAACGGATCATTCTTGGACTTGATCAACTCCTGCGTCGCATCCTGCAGGGAGAGAATCGGGATGCTCTGCTCCTGCAGGTCCTCGTACAACTCCGCGCTAGCAGCGCCGTCCTTCAGCTTCAGCCATACTTCGTAAGGTTCCATGGCCAGTCTGTTCTGCAGCGTGCTCAGATGCGTGACGACCAACTTGGGCTTCTCCTTGTCGCCAGGCTTCGCCAGCGGATTCCAGCCCGGCCAGTAGTCGACGATCCCGAATACCGTAAGCAGCGTCGCGTCCAACCCCTGCCAACCGACATAGATCGGATCGCCGACCTTCGCATTGAATTCGTCTGCGACCGATTGCGAGATCAATACGCCGCGCGGATCGGATGAGAGCAAGTTCAGGTAAGTATTCAAATGATAATCGAGCAACCCGTTGTTCAACCACGCGACTTGCCCGAACTCGTACGTCTCGATTCCATAGAGCGTGGTGACGGCCGAACCTTCGGCAACGTTGAGGTTCGCATCCTCCTTAACGAACACGCGGGTTGCCGTCTCCACGCCGGATAGCTTCGTCATCGGCAGGAACGGCGGTTCCGTATACTGCACGCGCTTCGCCGTCGGCGCGGCACCGTCGCCTTGCGCCTGCGGCGGACCCTGCGGTGGGCCGGGCGGCGGGGGCGGCGGCGCGTCGTTCTCCCAGCGGATGTTCAGCGCTACATCCGCGCCGATGCCGTACGCGATCTTATTCTCCATATTGTCGTTGATTGTGCGGGCCGCATTGGCGCTGAACAGACCGGTTGCCACCGTCATGATCAGGAACACCTTAATCGTCAGGTACTGCCCGGACGAACGGCTGATCTGCACCAGCGTCGAATAGAGTGCAGGCGGCCACCACTTGCGCCCCAGCCAGTACAAGAGCCGTATGAACCATGGATAGATCCGGAGGATCAGCAATCCTCCGCCTAATGCGAGCAGGGCCGGCATGAGGAATAAGAGCGGGTCGACCGACAAGGCCCCGACGTCAAGCGCCAGCTCTCTCATCTCCGCCACGCGCTGGCGGAAGCCGATGTACAGGTACACGGCCAGGGCGACCAGAATGATATCCATGCCGATTCGATGCCAGAACGGCACCCGCTCCAGCCTCGCCATCTGCTGCTTATGGCCGACGATCGATACGCGCGTTGCGAGCACGGCCGGAAACAATGTCAACAGAATCGCGCTTGCCACGGCGATGGCCGCGATCCGGTAAGCATCGCTGCCCAATACGACGTCGAGCGCCGCACGGTTGACGAAGGACATGAAGCCGTCCGAGGCACCTAGCACGCGAGTGAACAGCATGCCGAGCGGCGGTCCTACGGCAAGAGCGGCCAAGCCCAGCAGAAGGCCTTCCACGACGTAGGCCACCATAATCTGCAACCGGCTTGCCCCTCGGCTGCGGAGCACCGAGATCTCGGTCTTCTGCCGTTCGATGATGAGATTGGACGTCATATATAGATAGAAGGCAAGCATCAGCATAACGGGCGCATACAAGGATAGCAGCGTGTTATCGAGCCGTTCCTTCTTCTCTAAATAAGTCTCGATCGTCTTGAGCGCCGGGAGGTGCAGCTCTGCGTTATACGAGAACCGAGAAGACAAATAATTGCGCATATATTCGGACTGCTCGACGAAAGTGTCGATGCCTTCCGTCTTCAGCTGGGTATAGTCGAGACCGAATACGTACTGCGTCGTACCGACCTTCGCTTTCCCTGCCCCGAGAAAATCCCGATCGAATACCGCATAAGGAATAAAGAACGAAGACTCGTTGCTCATCAGCGGGAATGGCGCGTAGGGGCTTCCCTCCGGCAGAATGTCGATAATGCCGACCGGCAAGATTCGGTATGTCTGTCCGTTCGAACGAACAAGGCCGGTAATCTCTTCGCCCAGATCGCGCTTGACCTTAATTAAGTAAGACTGCGTCACCAGAGCCTCATAGATCCCGTCATCGCGGTCCGGGTTCGGCATCCGTCCGTCTACGAGACGCACTTGCTCTTCCAAGTTCGATACGGCACGGAACGAGCCGACGACGGTAAGCTTCTGAATCTCTTCCTCCGTCGCATCCGAGCCGTACACTTTCATCGATTCCGTCGAGCGGTTGACATACTTCGCCTTCGCATCCAGGCCGACGCGGCCGGGGAATCCGGCGACATAGCGATCCAAGCTCGTAATCGTGCGTGCCCTCTTGACCGGGTCCTCCTGATTCACGAGCGCATTGACCCGCATATAGCCCGGATAGGTATTGCTCTTAAGCTGCTGCTGCTCCAGCTCCTTATACAGCGTCCGCTGCAGAATGGCGTTCGAATAAAGCGGCATCGAGCTGAACAACGCGACGCAGACTGTCAGACCGAACAATAGGTTCAGCTGGAGCCACTTGTTATTCGCCATCTTGCGCAGAATCATGGTCCATAATGCCAAGGCCGCTTCCTCTCCTTCGTCTTCCCCGTCCGCGGACGCTAATTATTCATAATGATCTGCGCGCCTTCTTCCAGCCCGCGCGTGATCTCGACTTCGATCGATGTCTTCAGCCCGACTTCCACGTCGACTTCCTTGCGGCGTTCGCCCTCCGCGACTTGTACGTAGGTACGTCCGAGATAGTTCCGAAGTCCTGCGCGCGGAATGACGATGACGTTCTCCCGCTTTTCGAGCGCAATCTCGAAGTCGGCTCTGTCCCCGATCTCGACGCCCTCGATCGGATCGACCAAGCCGATGATGAGCAGCTTCCCATTCCGATCCGCTTCCGACTTGTCGAGGGTCAGCGGCGCGCTGGAAGGCGACTGCAGCACGGTGCCTCTGTACTCCTTCTTGTCATACGTAACTTTGACTTCCATATTCGCATGGACGGGATATAAGTCCGCATCCGACGGCGCTTGGTAGGTCAGGAGGACCTGATAAGGATCCGCTACCGTCACGATCGGCTGATAGCCGGTGACGGAGTCGCCGGGCTTCAGATCGGCGAGATAAGTAATCTTCCCGTCGATCGGCGATACAAGCTTGGAGCGCGATAGCTGGCTCTCCAGCGCCTCCAGCGAGATCCGCTCGCGGTCCAGATCGATCTCGCGAAGCCGCAGCTCATTGCCGGTCAATCCTTCTCGAACGGCTTGGCCGAACAATATTTCCGCCCGCTCGACATTCAGCCGCTGCAGCTTCGCGCGCAGCTCCAAGTCGCCGACATCGAGCTCAATGACGGTCTGTCCGGCCTCGATCATCTCGCCGACCTTCAGGGCGACGGTCTTGATCCGGCCGCCGGACTCCTTGAAGAATAAGGGCTCGGTCTTGCTGGACGTGAAGGTGGCCATTCCCTTCAGGTAAGTCTGGATATTGCCGCGAGCGACTTCCACCACGTCGAAGGCTTCCTCCTTCGGCTTCACGAGCGGCGGCGCAAGCGCCTCCTCTTCGCTCGGCAGCATCGAGCAGCCTGCGGTAAGGGAGACCGCGAGCACGACAGCTGCCGCTTGTTTAACCATACGTCGGTATGATTGCATCCGGTTGCTCTGCAATTGTTCCATCCTCCAATGCGATGACATGGTCGACTAGCTCCATTATGCCGGGATCATGCGTCGTCAGGACGACGGTCATGCCGGTCCGCTTCACCAGATCCCGAAATACTTTAATGATCTGCAGGCCCATCTTGCTGTCGAGCTCCGCCGTCGGTTCGTCGGCGATCAGCAGAACGGGCTCATGCGCGATCGCTCTGGCTATCGCGACGCGTTGCTGCTCGCCGCCGGACAACTCCGTGGGGCGATGCTTCATCCGTTCCTTCATGCCGACCCAATCCAGCGCACGCTCCGCAATCGCGCGATTGCCCTTCAAGCCCGCGACCCGCATGCCGAACTCTACATTCTCGTACGCCGACATGAGCGGCACGAGGCCGAACGATTGGAAGACGAGCCCGATCTGTTTGCGTCTGTGGGCCGCACGCTCCTTCTCCGACCACGTCGTCATATCCATGCCCTCGAACAGCACGCGACCTTCGGTCGGCTCGTCCAGTGCGCTCAGGATGTTGAGCAGAGTCGTCTTGCCGGAGCCCGAACGGCCGATCAACGCGACGATCTTGCCTCGTTCGATCGACAGATCGATGCCTTGCAGCGCCGTTACCGCCGAGCTGCCTCTACCGAACACCTTGCTGACGCCGATCGCTTGCAGAATCGTGCCCTCGTCCGGCTGTTGAGCCGTTATACCCGCTTCCGCCATCCGCACGCCCCCTCTGTCCATCGCGCATTTTCATACGATGAATGCGCTGTCATTTTCATAATCTTGCATATCCCATCTTCTTCCAGTCAGGACAGCTTCCATAGTCAAGGATAGGTTGAGGCTACTAAGATGTCAATCGTATACAATTCCAAAAAAATAGGTCGAATCCCCTAATTGCAGGATTCGACCCCTCGCAGGCGCTAGGCCAGCCATGCGGCCATGCCGACCGCGCATGCACCGGCCGCTATCGATGTCGCCAAGTTGACGATGTCGTTCGTCATGAAGCGGAGTCCGCGATACCGCTCTGCCGGCCTGCCGCAGTGCTCGTCCCGCTCCAGCTCGATGCCGCACTGCGAGCAGCGGAACATGCCTTGCAGCGTAGCGCCCAGGAGTGAATCGACAAGCGCGCCGAACAAGCCCGACACGCCGGCGATGACGATCAACGCCGCTGGAGACGGCAGCTGCACGGAATCGACAAGCGCAAGCACGGCTGCCGCAGCCCCGATGCAGGCAGCGCCTGCCAGCGCGGCCGCGGTACCGAGCATCGTAATGCCGCCGCTCGTACCGGCAGGCACCTTGCGGCCGTTCAAGATCGAGCGCGGCATGCTGCCGCTCAGCGCGCCGATCTCGGTAGCCCATGTATCGGCATTGACGGCCGCCATGACGCCGATGTAGGCCGCAGCCAGCCATGGCTCAGGCCACATGGCATGCAAGGCGCAGATCGCAAGCCCGGCGCCGCCGTTCGCCCATACTTGGCCCGCATCGCGGCGTCCGCTCTTTGCGTATTTGGCCTCGGCGGCCTCCTTCGCCTTATGCCGCCGCTTCCACTTCGACCAGTAGGTCGAGGTCCCGAAGAAGACCAGCAGAAGGCCGAACCACAGCGGTCCGCCGAGCACGATGAAGCCCGTCCCCATCGCGAGCGCGGACCATGCGCCGGACCGCGACAACGACGACCGCCGATAGGCAGCTGCAGCGCCTGCGCCGCTCACGGCAAGCCCGATAATAAGCTTAATCATCATTACCATCTGAACACCGCCTAGAAGAATGGATGAAATAGTACGATTTACGTGGAAAAGGAAGGATTTCTCTTGCCGGCGTCGAATACTTGTCGAACATAGTACTGACAGGTTTCGACAATAATTTTCCAAGCCGGAAATGGAGTGTAACGCATGGCCGATTATAATGAATTCGACCGAGAACCGATCCTTAGAGAAGAACTGACATCCGAACAGATGCTGCGCGTCATCTTCGATTATACCGCAAAAATCGCGAACGAACGCAACCTGCAGAATGTGCTCGTCCTCATGGCGAACATGGGACGGGAGATGATTCTGTCCGACCGCTGCACCGTGTGGCTCATCGACCACAAGCGCGGCGAACTGTACACGACCGTCGCGCACGGCGTGAAGGAAATTCGCGTTCCGCTGGGAACGGGCTTCGTCGGCAACTCTATCGAGATCGGCCAGCCGCTGTTGATCGCGGATGCCTACGCCGACCCGCGCCACAACGCGGATAACGACCGGCGGACCGGCTACAAGACGAAGGCGGTCATTACCGTGCCGTTCGTCGGCAATGACGGCAGCATCATCGGTGCCTATCAGGCGATCAACAAGATGACCGCCGACGCGGTCTTCACGGAACGCGATCTCGAGTACTTATCGCTTGCGGCATCCTATGCCGGCAAATCGCTTGAGTCCGTCATGCTGCATGAAGAAATCGTAGCCACGCAGCGCGAAATCATTTTCACCATGGGCGAGATCGGAGAAAGCCGCTCCAAGGAGACGGGCAACCACGTCAAGCGCGTCGCCGAATACTCCTATGTGCTTGCGTTGGGTCTCGGCATGAGCGTCGAGGAAGCGGAGAAGATCAAGATGGCTTCCCCGATGCACGATATCGGCAAAGTGGCCATCCCGGACGCCGTCCTGAAGAAACCGGGCAAGCTCACGGACGAAGAGTACGACATTATGAAGGCGCACACGACGATTGCGTATAACCTGCTCAAAAATTCCAACCGCGACCTGCTCAAGTCCGCTGCCTCGATCGCCCATGAGCACCACGAGAAGTGGGATGGCACGGGTTACCCGCAGCGACTGAAGGGCGAGGAAATTCATATTTACGGCCGGATCACGGCCGTGGCCGACGTCTTCGACGCGCTGGGGAGCGACCGCGTCTATAAGAAGGCTTGGGAGCTTGACCGCATCATCAATCTGTTCCAAGAAGAACGCGGCCGCCACTTCGACCCGAAGCTGATCGACGTGTTCATGGAACAGCTGCCGAAGATCATCGAGATTCGCGACCAGTACTCGGACGAGAATCTGGAGTAAGACATGCGATGCCGATAAAAATAAGGGAGTTCTAGACTGCTAGAAGCAGACTTGAGCTCCCTTTTTATTACTTGCAAACCCTATAAATCGACATTCTGTTCAGTGATTGTTCAGCACGCGGTGATAAACTGTGTAATTAGATGCCATTTGGACTATAATCAGTGTAGGCACTTTGACCTATTAACGTGTAACGGTAAAGCTTCCAAGCGTATATCGGCCATCGGCCCGCCTGCCTTCGATCGCCAGATCGATCCCGGGCTGGCCGTTCGCCGGATCCAAGATCGCCGCAGTCAGCGTATACTCGCCGGCCGGCAGCGATCTCGGAATCGGAACGTCTACCGACACCTGCCGCGAACCCGACAGCCATGCGCGGATGTCCTGCGAGGAACGAATCTTGCTCTGCACCGCGCCTGCCGCATCGGCAATGCCGATTTCCAGGGGCCAGCGATGATAGCTTGGCGCAACGCCGCGGTTGATGATCGTAGCCCGGACATGCAGCTTGCCGCCCGGCGCGACCGACTGTTCATGCGATTCCTTAGCGATGACGTAACGATAACCGATCGTGTTCAAGAAACGGTCGATATTCGCTTGCAGCTTGCCGTTCCGAGGCTCCTTGTACGGTCCGTTCGGCCCCATCCAAGTTACATGGGTCAGCTTCGCCTGCAGAATCGTATCGTCGATATAGGCATCTGTCACATAGCGCGTCCCATCCGAGAACTCGCCTCCGCTCGGCGCGTAGGTCCAGAAGTCGGGCATTGCCGGCTCCGGTTCCTGGGTTAGCCAGCTCTTATAGCCGTTCGTGTACCAGTCGAGGAACTCATCGATCGTTGCGTTTCTTTTGCCGAAGGCATCATTGAACAATCCCATATTCTGATTCAACGCGACCTCATGCGGCCTCCGCATCACGAGATGCTTGTTCGTGAAGTAACGGACGTAGTGCATGGCATAGCGGTCCGAGACAGCTCGCTTGGGAAAGTCGATACGTCCGGGGTCTTCGTCGCGAGTGTGCCACTCGCCCCAATGACCAAGACTGCCAAGCTGAATATAGGCAATGAGCGGATCATCGTTATACCGTTCCGCCAATGCTCGAATCAAGCGCTCGTGCTTGGCGATCAACTGCGGATGATCGTAATCCGGACTGAAGCCTTGGCCGTAATCATTGTCATACCAGGTCCCTCGGCGATCGATCGCTTCGTAGAGCCAGTCGGGTATATCCATGTGCTTCTCGTCGGTCGGGTAGTCCAATATGACGCGCAGAATGAGGTTCACCTTCTTGCTGCGCCATAGCTCGAATTGATATTTCTCTTCGATGGCTTCCCAATCGTACTGCCCTTCCACCGGCTCAATCTCCCGCCAGTGGAGATTGGCATGCGCCAACCGGAACGGCTGTGCGGCATTGTCGTATCTGGCATCGATCGCGAAGCCCATATAGGGATTGTTCAGGACGCGAGACGATTCAGCCGGCACGTAGGTGACGGTTGCCGGCGAAGTCGAGGCCGAAATCTCGTAATACGCGATGAGCGACGCAGCCGTAAGCAATAGCGCAATCGACACAGCAGCAAACCCTTTTTTGAACATGACGGCACTCCTTCGAACATTGCTTGTTGATTCATCGTAACAGATGAAGTTGGGTGCTTCAAACGATTTCTTGTCAAACCATGCCACTAGTTCTTCAATCCTATCATCGCTATAATTGTAGAATGCTAAATTAGATCGTGCGGCTATTATTATCCATCATTTACAAGGTCCGGCATTGCTCGCGCTAGGCTGCGGGAGGGGAGGTATCAAGATGCGGGTTCTCATAACCGGGGGATACGGCTTTATCGGATCCTTCGTCGCGGAACGCTTTTATCAAGAAGGCTACGACGTCTCGATTATCGACAACCTGTCGACAGGCGATAAGAAGAACGTCGAGTTCAAGCATAAAGGCTATGTGCTGTCTGTCGAAGATTCCAAGTGCGAGGAAGTATTCAAGAGCGGCCGCTTCGAGGTAGTCGTCCATCTCGCTGCGCAGGTGAGCGTAGCGGAATCGCTCGATAATCCGAAACTTGATGCGCAATCCAATGTCCTCGGCCTGGCGAATATGCTCGCGCTATCGCATAAATACGGCGTTCACAAATTCATCTTCGCATCCTCTGCAGCCGTATACGGGATGAATGATGCTTGCCCGATTAACGAAGACGCGCCTTGCAGCCCAATCTCCCCCTACGGTCTCAACAAATGGATCGGCGAAAACTATTGTGCCAAGTGGAGCGAGATGTACGGGCTAGAGACGCTGTGCTTCCGCTTCTCCAACGTGTACGGCCCGAAACAGGGACGGACCGGCGAAGGCGGCGTGATCTCGATCTTCTTGAGCGGCGCGCTGGCCGGCAGGGAATTGACGGTGTTCGGGAGCGGCGAACAGACGCGGGACTTCATCTATGTGCAGGACGTCGCTGACGCGATCTACCGCTCATCGTACTCCTCCATGACCGGCGTCTATAATTTGTCCACGAACACGGAGACGAGCGTAAATGCCCTGGTCGACACGCTGAAGGTACTGGACCCGAACGTGCAAGTCGACTACCAAGAAGGCCGGAATGGCGATATTGACCGCTCATCGCTCGATAACAGGCGCGTCATGGCAACGCTGGACTGGGCCCCCATCATCAATCTAGAGACCGGACTCCGCCGAACGTACGATTGGTTCCGGGCCAATGCTTCGGAACGCCGGCAATCGGAGGAGAAGAGCAGGAACAAGCGGGAATACACCGGTCTGATCCGCTGGCTGGGCAAGCTGCTCCCCTACGCGGAGAATCTGCTCGTATTCGCCGGCACCGCCTGGCTTACGATTAGCGTGCAGGACAGCCTGTACGACATGTTCGATTTCAAGCTCATCTACATCATTCTGCTCGGCATTCTGTACGGCAACCGCCAATCGCTCGTCGCGATCGCGCTGTCGACCGGCTTATATATTTATCAAGAGCTGGACAAGGGCCGGGAAATGATCGCCATGCTGTACGACACCAATTTCTTCTTCACGATCGCCACCTACTTGTTCGTCGGCTTGGTCGTCGGGTATTCGATTGAACGTAAATCGGCGCTCTTGCAAGCGAAGCAGCGAGAGTTGACCGTGCTCGACGACAAATACCGTTTCCTGAACGAAGTATACAACGATACGCGCGCCATCAAGGACGAGCTGCAGCTGCAGATCATGAACAATAGCGACAGCTTCGGCAAAATATACGCCATTACCAAGGAACTGGAGAGCCTCGAGCCGGAGAAAATATTCACCTCGACCGTCAGCGTCGTCGAATCGATCATGAAGACGAATACGGTATCCATCTATACCGTGAACAAATACCGCAGCTACCTAAGGCTAGTGGCCCGCTCCCAGAATGCTGAATTCAATCTGCCGAAATCGATGAAGGCCGAGGACTACGGCTATATTATGGAGCTCATGAACGAGAAATCCTTCTATATTAACAAGCAGTTGAAGGAGGACGCCCCCCTGCTCGCTGCGCCAATCGTGAGCAACGGCGAAGTCATGGCCGTAATTTCGCTGCACGGGATGCCGTTCGAAAATTTCACGCTCTACTATCAGAATCTGTTCAAGATCGTCGTCGACCTGATCTCATCCTCTCTATCCCGGGCCTTGTCGTATGTCGAAGCGACCGGTAACCAGCGTTATATCGAAGGAACGACCGTGCTTCGCTCGGAAGTGTTCGCCGAGATCTTGGAGAGCAAGCAAGTGGCAAGCGAGAAGCATGGCATCGAGTATGTGGTTCTCGCACTCGAAGAACAAGCCGCGGCAAGCGAAGAGATAGCGAAGCAGATCGCCAAATCGCTTCGGGAAACGGACTACATCGGGCAAGGCGTTGACGGGACGCTAATGGTATTGCTGTCGAATTCCTCGAAGCAGGATGCGATGTACGTGCTCGAACGGTTCACGAACAATCATATACCGATGAAGATCGTGGATGCTGATCGCTATGTTTGAACGGATTCTGATCGCCTATATCGTCCTCTGCGCCCTCTTGCTGCTGCTTCGCTATCGCAACGATTGGCGGGAATGGTCCGCACACTTTGCGCTGGCAGCCTGTCTCCCGGTCATCGGCCTGCTCCTTCCGATCTTCTGGTCCAGGCGATGGCATGACAGGCAGGATCGCGTCCGTCTCGACCTGGAACCGGAAATTATTCAGCATGAGCCGGATGTGCACGCCATCCAAACCGGCATCTATCTGAGACCGGAATCGGAGAAGGAGATGAATGTCGTTCCGCTAGAGGAAGCGCTGCTCGTGAACGATCTATCGAGCCGAAGGCGCGTCCTGATCGACTTGCTGAAGCAAGATTCGCTGGAATACCTGGAAGTGCTCGGCATGGCGGTCGCGAACGAGGACACGGAAACTTCCCACTACGCGGTAAGCGCCATCGTGGAGATTAAGCGCAAGCTTACGTTATCGTTGCAGGAGCTCTCGGTGAAATACGAGGAGGATCGAAGCGACCCGTATCTGCTTCAGTCCTATGCAGATGTCTTGAAAAGCTACATGCGTTCCGGCTTTATCGATGAACGCACGATGCAATTGCATAAACATACGTATTCTTCCGTTCTGGAGCATCTGCTGATGATCGACCCCAGTTCGGCAAGTGCTTATGAAGATAAAATCAATATCGACATCGAACTGCGCGAATTCGCTCGAGCAGCGAAAACCGCGCAAGACTATCTAACGCAATTCCCGAAGAGCGAATCGCCTTACCTAGCCTTAATGAAGGTATACTACTCAACGCGTTCATTCGAGCAGTTGCAAGACACCTTAACGAGGTTGAAGCGTTCCACCGTTCGATTGTCGAACCACGCATTGAAGATTGTTCGTTTTTGGACGGAGGCCGCAAGACATGTCGAAGAGGAAAAGCATCCATCTCAATCGTAACGTCTATATCATCATCGCCGGCATTCTGTTGCTGGCAGGGGCGGTTCAGATCACGAATTCCGAGTATATCTTGCAATTCAACCGCAATGACGAAATGTCGGAAGCCGCCAAATCGTGGCGCCCGGATACCGACGATCAAGCCGCGATGATGCGTACGGGCTCGCCGTATTGCTTAGCGTACGATTCGAGCGATCCCGAACAGTTCTATAAAAAAGTGAACGATAATATCAGCCGCGTACTGACCTATATGAAATTACCCGTTCTTGAGAGCGAAACCGGAAGCTTGCAGACGGACGGCTGCGCCGCCGTCATCTTGACCTCTCCTAAGCTAGGCGCGGTAAACCACGCGGACCTCGCGGGTTATGTCGAGAACGGCGGCTATGTCTTCATCACCGTGCCCCCCGACACCGACGATGCCTTCTTCCGGTTATACCGCAAGATGGGGATTCGTACGGTCGGCAGCTACGTCACGGAGCAGAGCATCGAATTGACATCGAATGTGCTGATCGGGGAACGCGGACTTACGATCGACGAATCATTCGTCACGAATGCTTCGCTGCTTGTCGAATTGGAAACCGACAGCCGGCTGTTGGCACGAACCAAGAGCGGCGTTCCTCTGCTGTGGGATCACGACTACGGGAAAGGCAAATTCATGGTATTCAACGGCCTGATGCTGTCCGAGAAAATTAATCGGGGCATCATTGCCGGGGCCGTGAGCATGCTGGAGCCGGATTTCATCTATCCCATCTTCAATACGAAGATCATGTATATCGACGACTTCCCGGCACCGATCGCACGTACGATCGACCCGCAGATCTATCGGGAATACAAGCGCGATCGTGTCCGTTTCTTCAAGGAAATTTGGTGGCCGGATATGCTGAAGGCTGCCAACAATCACGATGTCGAGTATACGGCGGTGCTCATCCAATCCTACGATGACCAGGTATCTCCTCCATTCGAGGATCCGATTGACGAAGATCTCGAAGGGCTGATTTCCTATGGACGGGAAGTGATCAAGAGCGGCGGGGAAATCGGCCTGCACGGTTTCAACCACCAATCGTTGGTTACGGACCAGCAAGTGGCCGGCGCATTCGGCTACAGGCCGTGGAAGAGCGCCGACCATATGGCCCGCTCCATCGCGGAAACCGTCGATTTTGCCAAGCGTGCTTTTCCGGGTTACCGGATGGTCTCCTACGTCCCGCCGTCCAACGTTCTGTCGCCTGAGGGCAGGGCAGCGCTGAAGCGCGCGTGGCCCGATATGGCGATAATCGCATCCCTATATCCTGAGGATGAGTCCGGGCACTCGTATGTACAGGAATACGAGATCGCGGCGGACGGCATTTTGGAGCTTCCGCGCATTACCTCCGGATACTTCGAAAGGCCGTTTGACCGCTGGGCCGAAGCGAACACGATGACATCGCTCGGCATTATCTCGCACTTCATCCATCCGGACGACGTGATCAATGACGAACGAAGCGGCAACAAGTCATGGGATGATCTCTACAAGGAATATTCGAAGTTATTGTCGAGATGGGACAAGACTTATCCTTGGCTTCGGCCGCTTACTTCGATTGAGGCCGGGATGGCAGTCGAGCGAATGATAAGCAGCGCCGTCGAATGGCATCGGGAGGACGGGAAGATAGCCGGCACGATAACGCCATTCAAGGGAGAGGCTTACTACATCATGCGAACGGATAAGCGGATTACGTCGACGCTAGGATGCAGCACGCGCCTCATCGATGAAGACACCTATCTCGTTACCGCGCACAAGGCAAATTTCGAGATTCGCACGGGAGGATAGCGCTATGCATATCTGCATGATCGCGGAAGGCTCATACCCTTATGTGACCGGGGGCGTATCGAGCTGGATTCATACGCTTATCACGAACTTGCCCGAGCATGAATTCACGGTCTATACGATCGGTGCCCAGGAACGAATGCGCGGGCAATTCAAGTACAAGCTGCCACCCAACGTTAGGGAGGTCAAGGAAACGTTCTTGGATGCCTACTTGCGGGAAGACGGCGAATGGGGCCATCGATTTCGACTGTCGGTCGAGCAGCGGGACTCCTTTCATTCCTTGCTCGGCGGCGGCAAGAACGTGAACTGGGCAGGGATGTTTCAGCTGCTCCGCACGGAGAAATTCCGAGCTGCCGCCGACTTCCTGATGAGCAAGGATTATTTCGACATTCTGGCCGAATTGTGCCGCGATAAGTATGAACAGGTACCGTTCACGGAGATGTTCTGGACCGTTCGTTCCATGGTACTGCCGCTCTTCATCTCTCTCCGTCACGATATTCCGAAGGCGGATCTCTATCACAGCGTGTCCACGGGATATGCGGGCGTTATCGGTTCGCTTGCCAAGCATTTATACGGCAAACCGTTCGTCGTGACGGAGCATGGCATTTATTCGCGGGAGCGCGAGGAAGAGATTATTAAGGCGAACTGGGTGAAAGGCTACTTTAAGGATCTCTGGATCGAATACTTCTATCGCTTATCGGAATGTGCTTACGAGGCTGCCGACGAAGTGATCACCCTATTCGGCCGTAACCGCGAGATCGAGATCGAGCTTGGATGCGATCCCGAGAAGATCCGGATCATTCCGAACGGCGTCAATCTGACGGCATACGAGCCTATCATCAATGCACCCTCGATCCAAGACGGCGTGATCCGGCTCGGCGCCATCGTCCGCGTCGTTCCCATCAAAGATATCAAAACGATGATTCACAGCTTCGCCCTGGTCAAGCGGGAAGTTCCGAATGCAGAACTGTACATCATGGGTCCGTCGGAAGAAGACGAAGAATACCTCGAAGAGTGCCGTACGCTTGTCGAGACACTTCAAGTAACGGACATTATCTTTACGGGCGAAGTCAACATTGCCGATTACTTGCCAAGGCTAGACGCGATATTGCTGTCCAGCATCAGCGAAGGCATGCCGCTTGCCGTTCTCGAGGCAATGGCAAGCGCCAAGCCCTGC
The DNA here is from genome assembly GCA_023433615.1 of Bacillota bacterium. Lineage (GTDB taxonomy): Bacteria > Bacillota > Bacilli > Paenibacillales > Paenibacillaceae > Paenibacillus_I. The sequence continues at coordinate 18,031 of JAEZCJ010000219.1, forward strand.
GTAACGACCGATGTCGGGAGCTGCCGGGAGCTGCTGGAAGGTGCCGAGGATGAATTCGGCCACGCAGGCATCGTCGTGCCGGTCATGCATTACGATCAGATGGCAGCGGCGATCGTCAAGCTGTGCAAGAGCGAGAAGCTGCGCAGCGAGATGGGTGCCAACGGCCTAGCAAGAGCGCGCAAATTGTATACGCGCGAATTGTTCATCGACCGCTATCGAGAGACCTATGCCGGATTCGAAGGAGGATAAACATGGCAGGCGTCGGCTTTGAGCTCCGGAAGCTGTTCCGCGAGCAGGGATTGATCAGCAATGTCAAGGCATATGCCTTCTCGTCCGTCACCACGATCGGACCGATGGTATTGTGCATGGTAATGATCGTCATCATGCAATGGATGATGGTTCGCTCGGGAGCCGACTTCCTGGAGCGCGAATTGTTCTTGACGACGGTCGTCTATGCATTCATCTTCTCCGTCCTCATCACAGGAGGATTGTCCATGCTCCTCACGCGATTCATTGCCGATATGATGTTCCTGCGCAAGCATGAGCATTTACTGTCGTCCTACTACGGTGCGGTTGCCGTATGTCTGCCGATCGGCATGATCGTCGCCTGGACATTCCTTCATGACTTGTCGGCAGGCTTCGGCTACAAGATTGCGGCCTACCTGCTGTTCGCGGAGCTCGTCGTCATCTGGATCCAAGCCGTCCATCTATCGGCATTGAAAGACTATAAGCGGATCGTCCGCAATTTCGGCTACGGCATCACGATCGCGATCGGGTTAGCCTACGTGCTGTTATTTCACACACCCTATGACAGCGCGGCAGCTGTATTAGCAGCGCTAGATACCGGTTTTTTCGTTGTCGTGCTGATGTGCTCAATCCACTTCGAGCAGAAATTCCCGAAGCGCATGAGCCGCGTATATTTCGATTTTCTGTCCTACTTCGGGAAGTTCCCAGCGCTATTCTTCATTGGGACGTTCTTATATTCCGGCGTTTATATTCACAGCTTCGTATATTGGTTCGGGCAGCACGGCGCGCGAGTCGCGGAGAAATACGCCATTTCGCCCTTCTATGATCTCCCCGTGTTCTACGCCTATCTAACGGTCGTACCGACATTGGTCACGTTCGTCGTATCGGTCGAAACCTCCTTCTACGAGAAATTCCGCGATTATTACGATCGCATTCTGAATAGCGGGACTTTCGCAGATATCGAACGGGCCAAGAAGGAAATGCAGCGGACGCTCGTCAGTGAGATCAGCTTCATCATGGAAGTGCAACTGCTGTTCACGGTGATCTGCATCGCGGTAGGCATCAAGGTACTGCCTGCGATCGGATTCACGATGTCGCAGCTCGAGACCTTTAACATACTCGTACTAGGCTATTATTTGTTCATCATTTCATTCATCGTGCTCTTGATTCTGTTATACTTCGATGATCGCAAGGGGGTATTGATCATCAGCGGGCTATTCGTTCTGCTCAACGTCGCCCTGTCCTATTGGGCTATGCTTCGAGGCTTCGACGGTCTTGGCATGTTCACCGCCTCCTTCATCTTCCTTGTCGTTGCGCTCTCTCGGCTGGTGTTCTACGTCCGCAACATCGATTACTATACGTTCTGCTCGCAGCCGATCACGGTCAAGAAGAAGACGTCGTTCTGGAAACGCCTGAACCGCAAGTCTGCATCGCATGTCGCTGCGGCTATCGCCGCGATCATGCTCTTGTCGGCCTGTACGAATCAAGCGGATTCCGGTCCCGAAGCCCCTGTCCCTGAGAAGATGTCCGAATCGGTTATCTCGGCTATTGACTCGGAGCGGTTGATCGAGGATAAGCGGTTGTATGAACGAGACGAGGACGGGTCGATCATTGCGCTGTACCTCACCGTTCTTCCGGAGGACCCGAATGACGACAAGCCCGTGGACTGGTATCAGCTTAACCGCATACAGAGCGTCATGGATGAGGGCGATCTGCGAATCATCATGCAAGAAGGCGCAGCGGACGGCAGCGGGCCGCAGCAGGGGATGTTCGGATTCAGTTCTTCTGAAGCGAATGGCAAGATCTCGCTTCGCGGCAATACGACCCGCTATAATTCCCAGCGCTCCTACAAGATCAAATTGAATAATCAAGCCGGATTATGGCGTGACCAGCGCGTGTTGAATCTGAACAAATCATCCTTCGACGATTCGCGAATTCGCAACAAGCTTAGTTTCGACATTATGGAGACGCTCCCCGATATGGTAAGTCTTCGGACGCAATTCGTTCGTTTATTCGTCAAAGACTTGTCAAGCGGCAGCAATTCCACTACCGGCTATGTCGACTACGGCTTATACACGCACGTTGAGAATCCGAATGAGATGTTCCTGAAGAATCATTGGCTCGACCCGTACGGGCAGCTCTATAAGCCTGTATTCTTTGAGTTTTATCGTTATCCCGAGTCGATTAAGTCCCAATCCGACCCGACATACGATAAAGCTGCATTCGAGCGATATCTTGAGATTCAAGGGAGAGAGGATCACGACAAGCTCATTGCCATGCTCGAGGATGTCAACAACCTATCCATCCCGATCGAGGACGTGGTCGCCAAACATTTTGACCTCGATAATTATCTCACTTGGCTCGCCGTCAACATTCTCATGGATAACATGGATACGGATGCGCACAACTTCCTGCTCTATTCGCCGCTCAACTCCATGAAATGGTATTTTCTGCCCTGGGACTATGACGGCGGCTGGGAAGATCAACGGTCCAGCGGGAGTATAAGCACTTATCAATCCGGCGTCAGCAATTATTGGGGCAGCGTGCTTCATAATCGCTTCTTCCGCAGCACGAACAACGTACAGCTCTTGAAGGACCGGGTCGATGAGTTGTATGCGTCGGCAATCAATAACGATACCGTAGCCCAGAGGCTGCAGAGCTATCAATCCGTGCTGCCCATCATCAAGAGCCCTCCCGATTCAGGCTTCCTCCCGATCGAGAAGAACGCGTTGTCGGACGAACTCGACAAAATTGCAGGGGTGCCCTACCGTTCGCTTCAGCGCTTCTTGGAGGATATGGACAAGCCTAAGCCGTTCTACATGAGCGATTTGTTGCAAGCGGAAGAGGGTTATCTATTGGACTGGGATCCGTCCTTCGACCTGCAAGGGGAAGATCTCGTATACGATTGGATCTTGGCCAAGGATCCCTTGCTTACGCAAGTTGTCGAGAAGCGGACCGGCCTGCGCGATACCAGCGTCACATTGGAGTCGTTGAAGCCCGGTACCTATTATTGGAAAGTCATCGCGCGCGACAGCTCCGGTCACGAGCAGATCGCATTCGACCATTACGAGGACACGGAAGGCGAACCGCACTACGGTGTCCGCGAGATTCGGGTAGGTGAATGACGCATGGAATTTCTTGGACGCAAGCTCAGGCATGAATTGAAGTTCTATATTCACCCGCGCGAGTACGTCATGCTCCGTAACCGCGTGTCCGCCCTTCTCCCGATCGACGGCAATTCCGGCGACCGAGAAGGCTATGGCATCCGGAGCTTATATTACGATGGTCCTCACGATCATGCGCTCTACGACAAGAATGACGGAATCTTTAGCCGCGAGAAATACCGCATCCGTATTTACAATGGATCGGATCGCGTAATAAAGCTGGAGCGGAAGAGCAAGTTCGGGGAATATGTGAGCAAGGAAGCGGCCACCATGAACCGTTCGCAGTACGATCGACTGCTTGCCGGCGATTTGGAACCGTTCCAACGGTCGGAGATCTCGCTCATGAAGGAATTCGCCCACGCAGTGACGAGCCGCGGGTTTCGCCCTGTCGCGATCGTCGATTATACGCGGGAGGCTTATACTTATGATGCCGGCGAGGTGCGCATTACGTTCGATAAGAAATTATCGGGCTCCGTCAACAGCAGCGACCTATTCGATCCGGGACTGGCTCTGAGCGAAGCGCTAGAGCCTACCCGAACCATATTGGAGATTAAGTACAATGCGTTCTTGCCGGACATGATACGCGTGCTCGCTCAGCCATCGGATGCGGTGCGATCGACCATATCGAAGTACGTCCTGTGCCGGGAACTAGGCAAACTGCATTATAGGCGTTAATGGATCTAACATGGTAATGGTATGTGAATGGATTGGATCAATCGAGATAGCGGATTCAGACATGAGGAGTGGATCAGCGGAGCATGGGAGACACGGTTAATTTCCAGGATATATTCAAGAAGAGCGTCATGAATCTCGACGCCTTCAATAGCGTCTCGTATATCGACTTAGTATTCGGATTGGGTTCAGCATTCCTAATCGGGCTGTTCATCTTCTTTATCTATAAGAAAACATTCCGCGGGGTCGTGTACAGCTACAACTATAACGTCACCTTCGTGTTAATGACCATGATTACCGCGCTTATTATTATGACGATCAGCACCAATATCGTATTGTCGCTGGGCATGGTAGGCGCGCTCAGCATCGTCCGTTTCCGGACCGCTGTCAAGGATCCGCTCGATATCGTCTACATGTTCTGGGCGATCTCGGTCGGCATCGCTTCCGGTGCCAAGCTGTACCCGGTCGCCCTATTCGGCTCGCTCGTGATCGGTGCTGTGCTCATCTGGCTGTCCCGCCGCAAGATCCGGGAGCAGCCCTACTTGCTGATCATTAGACACACAGACGAAGCGGCGATTCCTCTCCGGCTGCTGCTGCGGAAGATGGAATATCAGCTGAAGTCGAAGACGGTACGCAAGGGCTATACCGAGCTCACGGTCGAGATGCGGCTCAGAGACGATAATACTGCCTTCGTCACGGAGATCTCCGCAATCGACGGCGTCGAGGACGTCTCGTTGATCAATTATTCCGGCGACTACGCGCAATAACCCGTTCGTTAAGCTTCGCGCGTCACGATCTGGATGCTGCGCGTCTTCCCTTCCCATATGACCATTGCGCCGAGTGCCTCCGCGAAGAATCGAATCGGCACGTACACGACGCCGTTCCTCTCCACGACAGCAGGTTCCAACGGAACCTGCTTGCCGTCAATCCAAGCAGACGATCCCGTAGCAGCGAATGCAATCGATCTGCTGCCCCATCGCATCACGACCTCTCTCGACTCTTCGTTCCATGTTACAGAAGCGCGCATGGCCTCAGCGAGATATCGGAATGGCAAGAATGTCGTTCCTTCCTTCACGAACGGTCTGCTAGAAGGATATTGTTCTTCGCCGTCCACGAAGATGCGCAGCTCCGCCGCCGAATTAGACCTTAAGCCGAATAAACCGATCTCCGGATGGGCGCAGCCTACATCGCCGGCAGGGGTAACCCCGCAGCGAAGCGATCGGCTCGACTCCTCGATGTACAGCTGCAGCACGGCTTGTCCGCGATTATCTATGCCATAGTATGCGCCGGCGCTGTCATGGAAGAAAGTGCTCCCTTGCGCATCCTGCTGAACGGTGTCGCGCCGCAATGTGCGCCCCGTACCAAGCGTATACCGCCAGCGGATGTCTCCCGCAGCATAAGCCAGTCCATTGTCCGTAACCGATACCTCCGGCGGCAGCGTCGAGGCTCCGATCGCGTGCGGTCGATAGGCTTCCTTATTCGCCGATCGAATTCCGCTCGGCGCCACAATGTAACCGCCCGAAAGCGATTCATAATGGAATTTGCCGTCCGATCCCGCCGTAAGCTTCTGAATGGCTTCCTCTGATCCGAGCCGCCACGCGACGGCATAGATGCCATACCCTCGCAAGAATCCGTTCACGACCGTCCGATCGGTTGCCGACGAATCAACAACCGGAAAGGTCAGTCTCTCGGGCGCAACGGAAATAAGCTCCTGCGAATAGGCTGCCGATGCAGGCAGCGTACATAGGAGCAATACGATTAGAATTCGATGGGCGCGCAGCCTAGTCATGGTCCACCCTCCAGCGTTCAACGTCTGCTCAGCCACCTCAACATCCTGCTGCCCTGCGTCCGCTGCTCCATCGCAGCCTGGAACCGATCCGGATAGTTCGTGCAGATCTGCAGCGTGCTGCTCATCGCGCCAAGCTGGCGCATGCGCTTCTGGTCGTTCACGGTCCATGCCATGACCGTAAGCCCGGCGTTCTCGAACGATTTCACCCGTTCGCTGTTCAAGTGCTTGTGCCCGATGGACAAGAAGCTTGCCCCCAGCTGGCGCAGCCCCTGTACAAGACCGGGAGGCGCCGCATCGATGATCAGACCGATCTGCTGCTCCGGCGCGATCTCGCCGACTCTGCGAAGCGCGAGCGGATCGAAGGACGTGATCACCGTAGTCTCCTGCAGCCCTCGCTTCCGCAGCGCAGCGACGACAGTCTGCTCCATACCCGGATACCGTCCGCCGTATGTCTTCAGCTCAACATTCAGCTTGACCTTGCCGGCTGTCAGCTCCAGCACCTGATCGAGCAGCGGAATCGTCTCCCCTCTGTATGCCGGGGAGAACCACGAGCCGGCGTCCATCCGATTCAACTCGGCGGCCGTGTAGTCCGCCACTCTCCCCTTACGGCCTGTCGTGCGGCGAAGCGTATCGTCGTGGATGACGACGGGGATGCCGTCGCTCGATAATTGGACATCCAGCTCGATTCCCTTAACGAACGGGAACCCGAGCGCTTCGCGCATCGCTGCGAGCGTATTCTCCGGCGCGAGGCCCGACGCCCCCCGATGCGCAATGCAAGGATTATTCATTCGTTCACCTTCTTCTACTCTGTGCTTGCCGACGTAATGTGCCCTTGATCGTCGATAACGGCTCCCATCGAGATGCTCTCTACCCAATCGAGCAGCGTCTTCGCTTCCTCGCCCTCGATCGGAGTCGGCTGCGAGGCTTGTTTCACCCGCATCGGATGCAGTTGCAGCTTGCATTCGCCGTCGCGGCTGCATACGGCATCCAGCACGCCTGTATCCTTAGTCTTCTCTGTCGAAGTCATATTGAAGATGAAGTTGCCTAAGCTGTAAGCGATCCATTTGCCCTTGTACTGCTCGAACCCTTGCAGGACATGCGGGTGAGCGCCGACGACCAGATCTGCGCCTGCATCGATATAATCGCGTGCCAATTGCTTCTCGTAGGCGCGCGGATAATCGCTCTTCTCCTCGCCCCAGTGCGCGAACACGACGATCAGGTCATGCTTGTCGCGCGCTGCCGCGATCTCTTCCTTGGCGCGCGTCGAGTCGTAAGTCTCGGCTACGCCAGGTTTATTGACGCCGGCCTTCCACGAGACATCAGGCACGACGCGGCTTAGTCCAAAATACGCGACGGAGAAGCCTTTAGCCTCCAACACTACCGGGCGGAACGCTGCGTCCGCGTCCTTGCCGGCCCCCATATTCGGAATCCCTGCCTCATCCAGATGGGCGATCGTGTCGAACAGCCCTTCCACGCCTTGATCCATCGAATGGTTATTGGCAAGGCTCACGACATCGAAGCCTGCATCCTTAAGCGAAGGCAGCAGACTCGGACTGCCCTTGAACACGTACTGCTTATCCTCCGCCGGGACGCCGCGCGTCGTAATCGGATTCTCCAGGTTGCCGGCCGTCAGATCCGGCTCCTGCAGGAAAGGCAGCGCCTTCTCGTAAGGATATGCCATGCCGTTCTTGTTCATGAGCGCTTCGACCGAGGCCGCCAGCAGAATATCGCCGACGAATGCCAATCGAATCTCGTCCGCGGGCTCCGGTTCCGGCTGTTCCGCTGCCTCTCCGCCTGGCGTGGCGCCTGCCCCGCCAGCATTGTCTTGCAATGACCCTCCCAACGGTACCGGAGCTTCCTGTTCGTCGACGCCGCCGGCTTCTTGACCCGACTCGTCGCTGTTACTGCCCGCTTGCTCGCCGTCTGCCGCATCGGCCGACTGTGCCGGCGCCGGGGCATTGCCATCCTGCCCGCTTCCGAACGGCCAATAGGTCGATGCGTACAGCGTACCTGCCAGAATGAGAACAAGTACGAGGAGGATGCCGTTTATGATCATCAGCTTCTTCAGCCGCCGCTTCTTGCGCTGCCGTTCATGATTGCGTGAATCCGTTCGAGACATATACATTGCGTATGATTTCTCCTTCTATGCGTGTTCGTACTCTTGCTTCACTCATTATAGCAGGTAATGGAAGGCCGCGAATACCTCCATGAGCGATAATTAAGAAGCCCAGGCATGTCAGTCTGCCCAGGCTTCTACTGCTTCTATGAATGTTACAGTGCTTCGAGCAGAAACCTCCCGGTATGCGAGGCTGCGACGTTCGCAACGACTTCAGGCGTGCCTGCGGCCACGACCTCTCCGCCGCCCGCTCCCCCTTCGGGCCCGATATCGACGATCCAGTCGCATTCCCGAATGATATCCAGGTTATGTTCGACCACGATGACCGTATTGCCGGCATCGACGAGCTTATTCAGCAGCACGAGCAATTGGCGGGTATCGCGAGGATGAAGGCCCGTCGACGGCTCGTCCAGCAAGTAGAGCATGTGCTGCCTCGACTTGCCGCTCAGTTCCTTCGCCAGCCGAATCCGCTGTCCTTCACCGCCGGATAACGTCACGATCGACTGTCCCCAGTGCAGATATCCGAGCCCAACCTCATGGAGCAAGCCGATCTGCGCATCCATCTTGCTATTGCCCGCCAACAGCGGCAGACTCTCCTGCACCGTCAAGTCAAGCAGCTCGGAGATCGACAATCCCTTGTATCGGATGCGCAGCACTTCTTCTCGGAACCGCTGCCCTCGGCATACCGGGCAGCGCACCTCCATTCCGGGCATGAAGAACATATCCATCGGCACGACGCCCAGCCCTTGGCAATGCTCGCATCTGCCTCCAGGCGTATTGAAGGAGAAGTGCTTTGCGGTCAGCCCCGCAGCTCGAGCTTCAGGCAGCCCTGCATAGAGGTTCCGCATCGCGGTATATACATCCGTGTACGTCGCCACATTGGAACGGCTCATCCGGCCGATCGGCGACTGATCGACCTTCACGATCGCATCGATCGCGCCGTACCCGGTAATGTTCTCGCAGCCGTTGCGCTTCTGCTCATCCGTGCCGCCGGCCGCGACGAGATCGAACAACAGCGTCGATTTGCCGGATCCGGACACGCCCGTGACCGCAATCAGGCAGCCGAGCGGGAACGAGACGTCGATATGCTTCAGATTCCGTTCGAACGCGTCTCTTACATGCAGGCGCTGCCCGTTCCCTTCCCTTCTCTTGCGGACGATGCCCCGTCGCGACTGTTCTTCCAACAGATAGGCTCCTGTCACGGATTCCGGCTGGCTCATCAGCTCTTGCAGCGTACCTTCGCCGACGACGCGTCCTCCGAAGCTGCCTGCGCCCGGCCCCATATCGATTACATGATCGGCGGCTCGCATCATCTCGATATCATGCTCGATGACCAGCACCGTATTGCCTAGATCGCGAAGCTGCTTCAGCACGTGAATTAGCCCAGCCGTATCGCGAGGATGGAGTCCTGCTGTCGGTTCATCCAGAATGTATAGCACGCCCGTCAAGCCCGAGCCGATCACGGACGCCAGCCTCAAGCGCTGTGCCTCACCGCCCGAGAGCGTAACGGACTGCCGGTTCAGCGACAGATAGCCCAGTCCGACATCGACAATGCGCTTCATGCGGACCGTAAGATCATGCAGCATCGATCCGATCAATTCCTGGTCATCGGCCGGCATCTCTCCCATGAGCCGCTCCAGCCAACTGTGCGCATCCTCAAGCGCCCAATCGGCGATTTCGGCGATCGATACGCCGCCTACGGTCACCTCGCGAATCGCAGCCTTGAGTTTAGCGCCGTTGCAGGACTCGCAGACATGTTCACGGAACAGTGCCGCCTCGCCGGATTCGCCGCCTTTATCCTTATATCGCCGCCAGATTCCCGGAATGACGCCTTCGAACTTCCCGGCCGTTACCGACTTAGGAGGCTTCGCGTCCGGATAATGCCGCATGAATTCCTCGCTCTCTGCTCCGTAATACAACAGATCGCGCTGCGCTTGTCCGTAATCCCGCAGCGGCAAGTTCGGATCGAATTCGAACCCGTAGTGATTGCCGGCCGTCTGCAGGATCGCTGCATTGTATTTATTGATTACGTCATACCAGAAAGTGACGCAGCCGCCCAGCAGGCTTCGATCCTGATCGAACACCGCGTCCAGGTCGAGCATGACGGTATGGCCGAGCCCGCTGCATGTCTCGCATGCCCCTTCCGGCGTATTGTAGGAGTAATGCCTCACAGTCCAACGTTCCAGCTCGGCCGAACAGCCGGGACAGCGGATCGTTCCCGCCGCCCCCTCCGGATCGCCGTCTGCCGCCGAATCGGGACCGGGAACGAATCGCGTGCCGCATGTCGGGCATCCGCGTTCGCCGAGCTTTTCGTAGATGACGCGCAAGTACGTATGAATATCCGTCACCGTGCCGACGGTCGACCTCGGATTCCGGTTCGTCACGTGCTGACCGACGCTGATCGACGGTGACAGCCCGACGATCGAATCGACCTTCGGCTTGGCGACCGCATCCGAAGTCATTCCCATCGATTCCATATATTGCCGCTGGCATTCGCGCTGCAAGGTGTCCATCGCAAGCGTCGACTTGCCCGATCCGGACGGTCCCGTCAGGACGACCAGCTTGTGCTTCGGGATGCGAAGCGTCACGTTCTTCAGATTGTTCTCCCTAGCGCCTCGAATCTCGATATAATCCTTCAATTGCCGCATCCTCCTCGATTAAGTAGGTGTTGTATGCTATTGCTTCGCCTTGTTCATGTACGATCGCCAAGCGAGCGGAGCGAATACGAGCAGGATCGCCGTCATGCCTGCGAGCGAGACGAGTACGTCCTGCGCAGTGCCCGTTCCGTGCATGACACCGCGGGCAGCCGCCGACGCGAAGCTGACGGGATTGTAAGCCACGACGCTTCCGAGCCAATCCGGCATCGTCGACGTATCCGCGAACACGTTGCTCGTGAACAGCAGGGGATACAGAACGACATACGTCATGCTCGTGATCGACTCCGCTTTCTTGGCGATGACGCCGATCCATGCGAATATCCAGCTGATGCAGAAGGCGTAATAGATGACCAGCAGCATACCCAGCAGGACCCCGGCGGCGCCTGCGTCCGGCCGGAAGCCTAGCAGCATCCCGATCGCGATGGTCGTAACCAATGCTGCCGCGTAAGACATCAGATTGACCAGCATCGTGCCGATGATCGCCGCCGGCTGCCAGAACGGCAGCGTGCGGAACCGGTTGAATACGCCGCGGTCGATGTCATTTTTGATCGCGATTCCGATGTAGACCGTCATGCTCGTCACCGTATAGACCAGCATGCCCGGCAGCAAGAACTGCAGGTATCCGCCGGTCGAGCCGGAGATCGCGCCGCCGAACATGTACGTGAAGATCAGCAGGAAGATCACGGGGAAAATCACGACGTCGATCGCCATATACGGGAGCATGTTCATGGTTCGCTTCATCGCGCGCCAAGTGAATGTCGATACGGCGTGCAGCACATTCGGGCGCTTAGGCCGGTCGGCTGCTCGAGCAACCAAATGCTGCAGGCTGGCAGAATTCTCGCTCATGAGGCACTCTCCTCCTTCGTGATGTCCGCATGGCGGCCCGTCAGCGCGAGGAACACCTCATCGAGACTCGGCTGACCGAGCGAGAATTGCATAGGTGCAAGTCCCGTGCGGGACAATTCGGCTAAGGCACGCGAAGCAAGCTCCGGATCGTTGGTCGGGATGGATAACGCCGCAGGCTCGTCATGCAGGCGAGCCTGCGTGCCGATTATTCGCTCCAGCAGCTCGGCTCCCGCGGTACGCTGCTCGGGCAAGGCGAATCTGACGTGTACCGTGCCGGAGCCGACGGAGGATTTCAATTCCCCTCCCGTGCCTTCCGCGATCACGGTGCCTCCGTCGACGACAGCCAGACGATCAGCCAATTGATCTGCCTCCTCCAGGTATTGCGTCGTCAGCAGCACGGTTGTGCCGCTCTTCACGAGCGACCGCACGATCTCCCAGACGCCGTTCCGGCTCCGTGGGTCGAGACCGGTCGTAGGTTCGTCCAGGAACAGCAGGTCCGGCTTGACGATCATGGTCGCGGCAATGTCCAGTCTCCTGCGCATTCCGCCGGAATATTGACCGGCCGGCCGCGCAGCTGCCTCGGTCAACTCTAGCGCCTGCAGCAGCTCATCTGCTCTCGCCGCAGCCGCCCGCCTCCCGTATCCGGTCAATCGGCCGAACAGTACCAGATTGTCGCGACCGCTGAGCTCTTCGTCCACTGCGGCGAACTGTCCTGTCAATCCGACTCTGGCGCGGACAGCCGAAGCGTCGCGCACGACGTCGAGTCCGAAGATCCGGGCAGAGCCGCTATCAGGGCGCAGCAACGTGGCTAGTATGCTTACAAGCGTTGTCTTGCCCGCTCCGTTAGGGCCCAATACGGCATAGACGGTCCCTGCCGGTACTTGCATGTCGATGCCCTGCAGTACGTTAACGCTTCCGAACGATTTGCGCAGCGATCGTACTTCGATTGCATGCTCGATAGTTGGCATAATTCCTCCTTGGTCTGATTGTCGTTCAACTTATCAACAACAGTATACCGATCGATCACTGACATCTATTTGTCAGCGATTCAACCTCCTTTTCCCGGAAGATACCTTAATCTTATAACATTCATGCAAATGCTAAGGTTTGTGATATTATGAAGTGATATATAGGAGAATGGGGAACGAAAAGCTTAGATGTGGACTTGAAGGTTACAACTTGAATGATTCTAGTGAAAGGTAGGGGAAAGTACTTGCCGATTCGACCGATCGACATCGCCAAGCGCCTGCACATCAGCACAAGCGCGCTTCGCAATTATGAGGAATTCGGCATTGTTCCGCCTGTTGAGCGAGGGGCGAACGGCTACCGGATTTATACGGATCTCCATGTCGCGTATTTCGAATGCATCTGTGCCATGAGTCCGGGCTTCGGCATGGGGCTCACGTCGAGTGTGATGCGCATGCTCATTCGAGGCGAGATGAACGATGCGTTATGGCAGGTGAACGATGCCATGGCCGCGCTCCAGCAGGAGAAGGTCATGTCAGAACAGACGATTCGCGTGCTGGATACCAAGGAGCTGGACAACGTTGATGCGCGGGGGCGCCGCAAGTGGATGACGATCGGCGAAGTGTCGAAGGAGACCGGGTTGCCTGCCTCCGCTATTCGCCATTGGGAGAAGATGGGGTTAATCGAGGTGTCGCGCAGCGACGAGAACGGCTATCGAACGTTCAGTCCGACACAAATCCGGCAGATTCTCATCATCGGTACGCTGCGCAGGGCCGTCTGGTCGCTCGACGTGATCAAACGGGTCATTAAGGAGCTCGACCATAACAATCTTGAACAGGCGAGACAGATCGCAAGAGACTCGCTGCAATTCTTGCATAATATCAACCGCAGCAGAATGCGCGGCATTCAGTATCTGAACGCGCTTATCGAACGAATCGAGACTCCGACAGCACGCTAATCGGATATAGGATGATCAGGCAAAGCGAGACGATAATCGACTGTTCGAATCGCGTTCGGAACAGCTCGACGGACCAGCGGTCTTCCCCGATGATCCAGTAGGCCACCGGATTCGCGATGCCGATCCCGTCGCTCGCTTCCGGAATCATCATGGCCAGCGTAACGTTCTGCGCGAGGCAGACTAGCGCGACTAGCGAAAGGGCGATCGCCGTTGCGATCCCTTTCGAGAATGGGTAAGGTACGCCTGCCCTTCGGAAAGCGAGAGTCGCTGCGATGACAAAGATGCTAGAGCCTAATAGAAAGAGCATCCATTCCGCCTCCTTCATACTTGTGAGCGCTTACGCCAATCCTTCCGGCTATATCCTCATGCTGCACGGTGCAAGCTCCTGCTTCAAGTTACATGCTCATGCCCCTGCCTCATGCACCGAGCTAAGCCTACAAGCTGCAATCCATGCTGCAGTATCAATTAGCGAAGCATCGTCTCTATCCGTGTACCAACATGCGCTATTCAGGCCGATTTGCGAGGACACTATTGAATAATAGACGAAAATGCGCTAAAGCGAGCGTTAGTTCGCAATTTGCGCATTTACAATGAATTCGGCATTAGAGACAGTACCCGGCGCCTCAATAGCGCATAGCGAGAAATTAATTAACGCATATATTGCGCTATTGTGATTAAGAATGCCTGTGATCTGATTCCACAACCTCCGGATGAATGCCAGCAATCAACCGAATGCCTGGTCTGATCGACCACCGAGCCTAGCCCGCTTCCCACGCATAGTATACTTGACCGCAAAGCCTAGACCGCTCCCGCCTTCGTACCGGCCCGGCCTTCAATTCGCGTCTGCAACTGCCGTCCCGGCCAATTCCCCGAGCGCCTGCCGGGCGGTTGCTTTGCCCTGTCGGATGCAGTCCGGCAGTCCGATGCCGTCGATCGCGTTGCCGATCACGTACACGCCGGGCAACTGCTCGGCCAGCTCCTCCTGCAACCCCTGAATGGCCTCGACATGGCCGACCGGATACTGCGGCATCGAATGACGCAGCCGCGTAATCTCGGTGAACAGCGGCTTGACGTCTGCCCGAATGCCGAGAATATCGCGAATATCCTGCAGCACGGCGGCCGTCAGCTGATCATCGGGCAGCTCCACGCTGGCTTCATCGTTCGCGCGTCCAACATAGCACCGCAGCAGCACTTTATCCTGCGGGGACGTGTGCAGCCACTTGGACGACGTCCAGGTGCATGCCGTGATATGCCTGCCCTCCGTGCGCGGCACCAAGAAGCCGGAGCCGGCAAAGTCAAGGCCGAAAGCAGCCTTGTCGAACGCAAGAACGACATTCGCAACGGATACATAGTCGATATTGCGCAGCGCCGATACATCGACATGCGAATCGAGCAGCGGCGATGCCGCGAAAGCAGGCGTGCTCACGATGACGGCATCGGCCGCGAGCGTCTCGCCGTTATCGAGTTCAACAGCATATCGCCTTCCATTCAGGATTGCTCCTGCATCCGTCTTCCGGACCGCAACCGCGCTGCGGCCCATTCGCCGTTCGCAGCCGGCAAGCGCGGCATCGAGCGCCTCCACCATCGTCGACAGCCCTCTGCGGAACGTCAAGAACGGCGCGCCGCGAAACCGCGGATCGACAGGCGTGCCGCCCCCGGCAGCCCCCTTCTTCACGCTCATCCGCATCCCGCGAATCAAGCTGCCGTACTTGCGCTCGGACTCCCGGAATTGCGGGAATGTCGCGCGCAAGCTGAGCTTGTTCAATTCGCCGGCATAAATGCCGGCGAGCAGCGGCTCGGCTACCCGCTCGACGACTTCGGAGCCCATACGCCGCTCGAGGAACGAGCCGACCGACTCGTCCTGCGTTCCCTTCCGGGCCGGCAGGACGAAGTCCAGCGCCGCTCTCAGCTTCGCCATCGGCGACAGGAGACCTGTCGTCGCGAAAGGCATGACCTCCGTCGGCACGCCAAGCACGAGCCCTTGCGGCATCGGATACAGCTTGTTGCGATGCACGATGTAGGCCCGTTTGCCCGACGGGTTGATCTTCGTCAGTTCGCCTGCGATCCCAAGATCATCGGCCAGATCGATGATCGCTTGCTTGCGCGTCAGGAACGAATCCGGCCCCTTCTCGATAACGAAGCCGTCCGTCCGCAGCGTCTCGATTTTGCCGCCCAGCCGGTCCGACTTCTCGATCATCATCACTTGCAGCGGGATGCCGCGCTCCGCCGCCATTCGCCGCAAATAAAAAGCGGAGCTCAGCCCGCTGATGCCCCCGCCAATTATTACGATGCGCATGTCTCGCTCATGATCCGTCGCCATGATGGTCAACCTCTCTCTTCTGTGCGCTTACAACTTGCGAATTCCATCTATCCGCCTACAGCCCATTCTCGACGGCAGCTTCGACCGATTCTGCCAGCGTCTCCATGTAGAACGGATCCGTATTCAGCATCTCGATCCGTTCCAAGTGCATCCCCAGCTTCGCAGCGAATGCCTTCGCTTCGATATCCAAGTCATACAGCACCTCCAGATGATCGGAGACGAAGCCGATCGGCGCGGACAGCACCTGCTGCACGCCTTCCGTCTGAAGACGTTCCATCGTCTCGAGAATATCCGGTCCGAGCCATGGCTCGCGCGTCCGCCCGGCGCTCTGCCACGTGAACTCCCAATTCGTGACGCCCGCTGCTTCCGCTACGGCAGCAGACGTTGCCATCAGCTGCTTCACGTACGGGTCGCCCATCTCCAATATCCGCTCCGGCAAGCTATGCGCGCTGAACAGCACCTTCACAGCTGCAGGCTCTACATCAGTACCGAACTTGCGTAGCCCTGCTACCAAGCGGTCTGCCAGCGTCGCGATCAGCTTCGGATGCAGATGGTACTCCTCCACGAACGACATCCGAATGCCGGCTTCTTCCGCCTTCTCCTGCGCACGCTTGATATAGGTGCCGACGCTCATCACCGAATAATGCGGCGCCAGCACAATGCCCACCGCTTCGGTAATTCCGTCCTTCGCCATCTCCTCGACGCCGTCCTCGATATAAGGCCGCGCATGCTTGAGGCCCTGATAGCACCGGTATTGGCCGGGCTTCATGCGATCAAGTACCGCCTGCAGGCCCTCGACTTGACGGTTCGTATTCTCGCGCAGCGGGAAGACGCCGCCGACGATTGCCTCATAGCGCTGCTTCAGCTCGGCTAGCTGCTCAGGCGTCGGCGCATGGCCGCGCCTAATATGCGTATAGTAAGCTTCGATATCTTCCATGGATTCCGGCGTGCCATAGGACATGACGAGAACGCCGATTAACCGATCAGGCATGGCCGGCAGCCTCCTTCTTGCCGCCTGCCGCGCCGGACGCGATGCGGTCCGCCGAGTAGCGGTGCACATATTCCGTCAGCTGCCGCAGCTTATCCAGCGACGCCTCCGGGAACAGACCGTGACCCAGGTTGAAGATATAGCCCGGTTCTTCGATTCCTTGGTCGATGATTCTGCGCGCTTCGGCCTCGATCACTTCCATAGGGGCGGTCAGCACGACGGGATCCAGATTGCCCTGAACGGCGAATTGCCCGCTGCCGCCTAGACGCTTGCGGCCTTCCGACACCGATACGCGCCAGTCGAGACCGATTACATCCGCTTGGAGCGACCGCAGCGTAGGCAGCAATTCCCCCGAGCTCACGCCGGGAAAATAGATTTTCGGCTGCGGCAAATCCGACAGCTCCGCGAAAATGCGCGTGATCGTCGGCAGCACGAAGCGCTCAAAATCATGCGGCGCAAGCGCGCCTACCCAGCTATCGAACAATTGGAACGCCTGGCCGCCTGCGGCCATATGCGCTCGCAAATAGGTGATGACCATATCGCCCAGCTTGCCCATCAGACGGTCCCATAGCTCAGGCTCGCCGTACATCATCGCCTTCGTCTTCAAGTAATTGCGCGAAGGGCGTCCTTCGATCAGGTAGCTCGCGATCGTGAACGGAGCGCCTGCGAACGTAATCAGCGGCACATCCAGCTCGCGGCTGAGGATACGGATCGTCTCGATGACATGTGACAGATCCCCTTCCACATCGATCGGCCGCAGCCTGTCGACGTCCGCCGCAGCACGAATCGGATTGTCGATGACAGGTCCGACGTTCTGAACGATATCAAAATCGATCCCGATCGAAGCGACGGGATTCATAATGTCCGAATACAGAATGGCCGCGTCCACGCCGAGCTTGCGGACCGGCATCATCGTGACTTCGGCAGCCAGCTCGGGCTGGCGGCATATCTCAAGCAAAGAATACTTCTCTTTAATTGTGCGGTAGTCAGGATCGTAACGCCCCGCTTGACGCATGTACCAGACCGGTACGCGATCAACGTTCTCCTGCCGGCACGCCCGGATGAAACGGTCGTTATTCATTTAGGCACTCCATTTCGCTCGTTTTCTCTTCGTTACCATTATGCCCTAGTTGCACCAGCCTAACAACCGCCAACCTTCGACGATCAATGACAATCCTATGACATTCGGACCCTTAACGCGAACAAAGACACCTGCATGAACGCCATACAGGTGCCTGCTATTCGTACGTATGCCACGCTTATTTCTTAATGGGACAGGTCGAACAATACTGATTCTCCGATGATACCTGATAATAATAGCAGCAAGTCTGCCGCATGCGGACAGGATCCTCGCGTTCCGGCACGTTGCATTTGACTCCGTTATAGCGGGCAATCGGATTATCCGGCTGGCCGAATAACTCCGCAGGCGCTTCGAGCAGAAACTGCAGATCGTCTTGAATCTGTGCGCGCTGCCTCTCGTTCGCTTCTGCGCCGATCCGTTTCTCGTATAACCAGAACACATAGACCGCCGCATTCTCCCATAGGATATTCACGGGCATTCGGGCTGCCTCCGCGAGCGAGGTCCACACTTTGGCTACATTGTTTGCGAAGACCGATCGGATCATCTCGTTCCGCCATTCGCCGCGCAGTCCCTCGGCCGGCCTCGTCGCCTGCCAATGGTACAGCCTGGCATGCGGCAGCCAGATGTCGTCCTTCATGCTGGATTCTACATGGACGTTCAACGCTGAGAAATCCATCCCGCGATCGAACATCGTCATGAGATAGAGGCTCGGCGCGATGGCGAGGAAGCTGTAGCGCTTGGCGAACTGGGAAGCGACTGCTCGCTTCGATGAAGTCTCGTACAAGGCCGTCAATTTACCCAGGAAGGCCTCGGCCTTGCCGCGATCGAGCAGATCGACGCTGGATAAGGAATGATCCGGGTCCGACAGCGGCTCGCGAGTAAGGCGAAGCTCCGACAATGCGTTCCACTCGGCCGGTTCGAGCCGTGCTGCCAATCCTGCTGACATGCGATTCATGGGAGAACCTCCTTCTATTCATGACGGTTCTTATAGAGCAAGTAGATGAAATACGGCGCGCCGATTGCCGATACGAATATGCCGGCTGGCAGATCATTGGGCAGGAATGCCGTTCGCGCGACAATATCGGCCGCCATCACGATCAGCCCGCCCAGCAATGCCGTTACCGGAACGAGCCCTGCGAACGAACGGTTGACTAGCTTCCTCGCCATGTGAGGGGCGATCAGCCCGACGAACCCGATGCCGCCCGCATAGGCAACCGCCGTTCCTGCCAACGCGACGCTGATGCTGATGAGCAGCAGACGGTGCAGTTGCACCCGGACGCCCAAGCCTACTGCGGCGCTATCTCCAAGCTCTAGCGTATCTGCCGTTCGCGACAGGAGCAGAGCCAGCGGAATGCCGGCAGCCGTCCATGGCAGCAGGCCGAACACATCGTTCCAGCCTGCGCCGTACACGCTGCCGGTCATCCATACATAAGCTTGCTGCGTGGAATAGCCGTCGCCCATGACGAGCATCATCGTCGTGAGCGCGCCCGTTGCGGCGGCGATCCCGATGCCGACCAAGACAAGCCGAATCGGCGACACGCCGTTCTTCCATGCCAGAAAATAAATGGCGGCGGAGACGGTTCCCGCTCCGATGATGGCCGCAACCGGCAGCCACAGCAAGCTGACGCTGCCTGCCAAATAAGTAATGAAGGCAACGGCCGCGAACGATGCGCCGCCCGATATGCCGAGAATATCCGGCGAGCCGAGCGGGTTGCGGATGACGCTCTGCAGGATTAAGCCGGACACGCCGAGCGCGGCGCCTGCGAGTACGGCCAGCAGCGTTCGCGGTAGCCTCAACGTATCGATGACGAAGTCAAGCTCGCCGTTGCCGAATCCCGCAAGGTGCGTGACGACATCGATCGGATTCAACATCGTGCTGCCGATTGACAAGCCCGCCAGGAACAGCAGCAGGACCAGACAACCGAGCGAGATGATCGTGACCGGTGTTCGATTCCTCATTCCTTGCCCGCCCCCTTCCGGGCGAGGTAGATGAAGAACGGCGTGCCGACGATCGCGGTCATGACGCCGATCGGCATCTCCTGCGGCATGATGATGAACCTGGCGGCCACATCGGCTAGGAGGAGCAGGATCGCTCCGAACAGCATGCAGTACGGGATGACCCACCGATAATCGTTGCCGACGAGACGCCGTACGATATGCGGCACAATCAGCCCGACGAAGCCGATCGAACCCCCGACCGCAACCGAGCCGCCTGCAAGCACGACGACTACGGCGATCATCAGGCTTTTCACCAGATTCGTCCGCTGACCTAGTCCTCTTGCGATGTCTTCGCCGGAGGTCAGGATATTCACGTGGCGGCCCAGCAGCATCGCGACTACCCATGCGCCGAGCATATAGGGCAGGATCGGTAGCAGCATATCCGTCGTCCTGCCGGCTACCGATCCGGCCAGCCAGAACAGTACGCCTTCCAGGTTCTGCTGGCGGAACACGAGCAGCCCTTGCGTAAGCGAGACGAATAGCGCCGTGACGGCCGCGCCGGCAAGCACGAACTTGAGCGAGGACATCCCGCTTCGCCCGATCGAGCCGAGCAGGTAGACGAGTGCCGCAGCGACAGCCGCCCCCGCGAAAGCGATCCACATGAAATGCGATAATGCGCTCACGGACCAGAACGTGAATGCCGCGACGACGAACATTACCGCGCCCGAATTAATGCCGAACAAGCTTGGCGATGCAAGCGGATTGCCCGTCAATGCCTGCAGAAGCGCTCCGGCGACTGCTAGGCTGGCCCCGATTGCCGTCGCGATCAACGCGCGGGACAATCGGGTTGTCGTAATCACGATATGCTCGGTCGACTGTCCGTCGTACTGAAGGAATGCATCCCGCACCGTCGCGAACGGGATCGGGATCTGGCCGAAGGCGAGACTCGAGAGAAAAGCCAGCGCAAGCAGCAGCAGTCCCGCGCATAAACCAATCGTTTTCCATGCTGTACCAGGGAGCAAATGTGTCATCGCACTCTCTCTTCTCGTATCAGGTTACAGAATTTGCGGCATTAACGCTCCAGACCGAAGTGGTCATACAATTGGTCGAGCATCGTATTGGCCGACAGAATGCCGCCTGCCATGTTCCAAGCGATCTCGTCGATCTGGTACACTTGATTCTGCTTGACGGCATCGAGATTGCTCCACAGCGGGTGACTGCTCCATTCCTCGAACGTCGCTTGCACGGCTTCGTTCTGTCCCGGATCCGACAGGAAGTAGAAGAACACGTCGGCATTCATGCTCGGAATTCCTTCCTTATCCGTCAGCCTGACGACGACCGTCCCTTTGTCCGCCTCTTCCTGCTGGTATTCCGAACGGGTGAAGCCGAGCTCATTCAGGATATCGCCGGCATAGCCCGTCACATAGATCCGTGCATGGTCAGCGCGGAAATTGAGGACAGACGCCTCGATCGGCCATGCATCCGGCAGCTTAACGGCGATCTTCGCTTGGAAATCGGCCACGCGCGCTTCCCAATCGCTGAGCAGCTTCGCGGCTTCATCTTCCTTATTCAGCGCTTGGCCCATCAGCTGCGTGGTCTCTTTGAACTTGAATACCGTCTCGTGTGTTACGGTAGGCGCGATTTTGGTCAATTGCTCATAAATTTTCTCGTGGCGCGTCTTGGACGCGATGATGAGATCCGGCTTCAGCTTGGCGATCTCCTCCATATTCGGCTGCGTCTCGTCCCCGACGATCGGCACGCCGTCCAGTTCCCCGCGCAGATACGTATAGATCGGCTGCTCCAGCCACGACTCGACTACGCCGACAGGCTTGACGCCCAGCGCGACGGCGACATCCGTAGCGCCTTGATACAACGTTACGACTCGGACAGGCGTACCGGTAATCTCGGTCTTGCCCATCGCGTGCTCGATCACGCGCGTTGCCGTCTCTTGTGCCGGATCTGCAACTGGAGTCTCGCCGCTGCCAGCTCCGTTCCCCGCATCGTTAGTGCTCGCCTGCCGATTCGAAGCATTGCCTCCGTCAGCGGCGTTATTGGCTCCGCAGCCCGCAGCAACCACTGCGACCAGCAGCAAGCATACCATGATCAATAATGAATTCTTCCTCATTCTGTCTCTCTCCCCTAGCCTATTAATTAATAATCATTCTCAATAATTGCTCAAAAAAAAGGCGTTCGTCATTGATAATGATTATCATTATACATTGGAAATGGTATCTTATGCCCTAAACTTTGTCAATAGCTTCGTTAGTCATTTGCAGTTGTTTCTCTCCGTTCCCATAGTCGACTCCGCTCGGCAGCATTCGACTTCTTGTTTACAATCATTCCATACCATCGTGACGCCGCCTTAACATTGCCCCGCTATGCTTGGTCGCGAGGGTAAATACACGTTGAGGAGTGAACAGAATTGAACAAGGGCATGGACCGCAAGACGTTTCTATCTTATCTCGGCACGGGCGCTGCCGCGCTGGCTGCCGCTTCGGCCGGTCTCGGCACGCTGGAGGGCAAGGCATCCGCCGCTTCTCCTACGGCCGACCATCTGTTCGGCTTCGGCACGAATAAGGTCAGCGGCTATTTTGAACCGATCGCGCCTTCCACGCAAGACAAGCTGATCCTCCCGAAGGGCTACAAGTATGACGTGGTAGCCGCCATGGGCGACGTGATTAACCAGGCCGGCGAGAAGTTCGGCGACGGTGCGGACTACAATGCATACTTCCCGATCGACGGCTCGAACACGCGCGGTCTCCTGGCTACCAACCATGAATACACCGGCATCTTCAGCGTAGGCCCGATCGACGGCGAGCCGACGGCTGCGCAAGTGAAGATGAATCTCGAATACCAGGGCATGTCCGTCATCGAAGTGTTCAAGGACGACAAGGGCGCTTGGAAAATGGACACGACATCCAAATACGCTCGGCGCATCGACGGGTTTACGAAGTTCGACATCACCGGGCCTGCCAGAGGGACAACCGCGCTGGGCGCCGCTACTTCGGCGCAAGGCACGTTTGCGAACTGCTCCGGCGGCGTAACGCTGTGGAACACGGTGCTCTCCTGCGAGGAGAACTTCTCCGATCTGGCGGAAGCAGCCAAGCTGCCGCTGTCGCACTACGGCTGGGTCATCGAAATCGATCCGTTCGACAAGTCCTATCATAAGAAGCATACGGCGCTCGGCCGCTTCAACCACGAGAATACGGCGATGGGACTCGCGAAGGACGGACGCGTCGTCGTCTATATGGGCGATGACAAGAAGGATGCTTGCGTGTACAAGTTCGTCAGCAAGGGCAAGTACGACCCGTCGAAGGGCCGAGCCAACTCCGCGCTGCTCGAGGACGGCACCCTGTACGTTGCCAACCTCAAGTCCGGCAAGTGGATACCGGTTACGCTCGACGGCGTGAAGAAGGCGTTCGAAGGCAAGGCCGACGAGCTGAAGAAGTGGACGAATCAAGGCGACGTCGTAACCAACTGCCAAGACGCTGCCAAGCTTGTCGGCGGCACGCCGACGGACCGTCCGGAGGACATCGAGATCTCGCCGTTCGACAACACGGTGTTCATCTGCCATACGAATAACGATTCGCACGGCAACATTCACGGCCACATTACGCGCATCTTCGAAGCAGGCAGCGACCTCGGCGCGCTGGAGTTCGACTTCGAGATTTTCGCCGCAGGCGGCCGTCAATCCGGCTTCAGCTCGCCCGACAATCTGGCATTCGATTCGAACGGCAGCCTGTGGGTCGTCACGGATATTTCGAGCAGCAGCCAGAACAAGGGCGTACATAAGTCGTTCATGAACAACGGCCTGTTCGTCATCCCGACGGTCGGCCCTGCCAAGGGCGAGGCGATGCAATTCGCATCCGGTCCGGTCGAGAGCGAGCTGACGGGTCCGTTCTTCACGCCGGACGAGAAGACGCTGTTCCTCTCGATCCAGCACCCTGGCGAAGAGACCGTGGACTTGAACAATCCGACGAGCCGCTGGCCGCATCGCCCGGGCGATAAGGGAGCCCGCGCAGGCGTCGTCGCGATCAGCGGCTTCAAGCTCGGCTGAAGCTTCTTACATTATTGACCTGTTATACGATTGCTCGGCCGCGGACCATGCGCATCAATGCCGCGGCCGCATCCCATTCTACCAAGGAGTTGACGGTTATGCCTTTCGGCAATATCGGTATCGGCGGTTTGATTCTCATTCTGATCATTGCACTCATTATATTCGGCCCATCGAAGCTTCCCGAGCTCGGCCGCGCCTTCGGACGCACGCTCAGCGAATTCAAGGGCGCGACGCGCGGACTCGTCGGCGGCGAGCCGGACAACGACAATGAAGGCAGCGGCAACGGCAAGAAAGCAGCGGATGACGTGTCGGCTGCAGCCTCGAAATAAGCGATGGCAGACGTCAAGGAGATGAACTTGGTCGGGCATCTCGAAGAGATGCGCGCCCGGCTGATCCGCACGCTCATCGCGTTCCTGGTGTCGATGGCGGCCGCTTTTATCTATGTGCGCGATATCTACCAGTGGCTCGTGCGGGACGTCGATCAGAAGCTCGTCGTGCTCGGTCCTTCCGATGTCATGTGGGTGTACGTCATGCTGGCCGGCGTGGTCGCGATCGCCGTGACGATCCCGATCGCCGCTTATCAGACGTGGAAGTTCGTGCAGCCTGCCGTTGGCGATGCGGCACGGCGCGCAACGATGCTGTTCATTCCTGCGCTGACCTTGCTGTTCCTGATCGGCATCGCCTTCGGCTACTTCATTCTGTTCCCGATGGTGCTTCATTTCATGAACCGGATGGCGGCCGACGATTTCATCGCAATGTATACGGCGCAAAAGTATTTCACCTTCATGATTCATATGACCGTGCCGTTCGGCCTGCTGTTCGAAATGCCGGCCGTCGTCATGTTCCTGACGAAGCTCGGCATTCTGAATCCGCACCGGCTGGCGAAGGCGCGCAAGCTCGCGTACTTCCTGCTCGTCATCGTGGCCGTCACCGTTACGCCGCCGGACATTCTGTCCGACATCGTCGTCATCGTGCCGCTCTTTCTGCTGTACGAGATCAGCGTCGCCATATCCAAGGCCGTCTATCGCAAGCAGACCAGCCTGTCCGCCGATCCGCAAGCTTGATTCGTTCGCGCAAGCCGCCTGCCCTTCCGAATCCGGAAGCGGTTCTGGCGGCTTTGTCGCATTCGCCGGAATGCGCTATACTGAACGGACAACGGGTCGAATCGCTGATTGCAGCAGGAAAGGCGGCAGCATGCATCATGGAGCAATGGAAGGTTAATCTATCGGTCTTATGGTTCGGGCAATTCCTCGTGCTGGCCGGAATGACGATGATCATTCCGTTCTTGTCGCTCTATCTGCAGCAAGATTTCGGGCTGACGAACGAGCATGAAATCGCGACCTGGGCAGGCATCATCTTCGCGGGAAACTTCGTAACGGCATTCCTGTTTCAACCGTTGTGGGGCAAGCTGGCAGACCGGCACGGCCGGAAAATCATGCTGCTCCGCTCAGGCTTCGGCATGGCCATCGTCATGGTCATGATGGGCTTTGCCACGGAGCCGTGGCACCTGCTCGCGCTGCGCATGCTGAACGGCACGATCTCGGGCTTCAACCCCGCGGCCGTCGCGCTGGTTTCCGCCACGACGCCGAAGGATCGGATGGGCTTCGCAATGGGCACCGTGCAATCCGGGGCAACGGCAGGCACGATTCTGGGACCGTTCATCGGCGGGCTATTGGCTGACTGGGTCGGCTTCCGGCCGATCTTCTATATTACGGGGGCGCTCATCTTCGGCGCGTCGCTGCTCGCGATGTTCACGGTCAAGGAGAAGTTCGACCGGACGAAGGCGGCTTCTGCGCCTTCGATTTCCGTATGGCAGGGCTTCAAGGAGATCAGCCATATCCCGCAGCTGACGGCGCTGTTCGCGGTAACGTTCCTCATCCAGTTCGCGATGATGAGCCCGATGCCGCTCATCCCGTTATACGTGCACGAGCTGCACGGCACGACTCAGAATCTCGCCTTCTGGGCAGGCTTCGTCGGTTCGGTGACCGGGCTGTCCAACATGTTCGCGTCCCCGCTGCTCGGGCGGCTCAGCGACCGGTCCGGCGCGGAGTTCGTGCTAGGCGTGTCGCTCGTCGGCGCAGGGCTGATGTTCATCCCGCAAGCGTTCGTATCCGAAGTGTGGCAGCTGCTCATCGTGCGGTTTTTGATCGGGATTTTCCTCGGGGGCCTCATTCCGTGCGTCAACGCGCTCATCCGCAAGCATACGCCGGACGGCATGGAGAGCCGCGCGTACAGCTTCAACAGCAGCACGCTCAGCCTCGGCAATATGGCAGGCCCGATAATCGGCGGCGTCATATCCGGCTGGATCGGCATCGAGGGCGTGTTCATCATCGCGGGCGTGCTCTTCTTCGCTAACGCGATCTGGGTTCGCTACGCCGTCTTCGCGCCTTCCCGGGCGAAGGGTGCGCGGGGAGGGTAGCATGCAGGCCGAGGGCTGGCGTGATAATGGTCCCGGGGATTGTTATCATGCCTCTCAGCGAGGATTGGAAGGCTCGAACGGTCCGCAGGACCGTTATTGGAAGCGAATATGGCAACCACCGTTGCTGACTGGCCCGCATAGCGGTCCTCCGGTCCCTTATCAACCGCAATCGTCGGACTCGCTTGGCACTTAACGGTCCGCAGGACCGTTAAGCCTTCGGACAGGCCTATCTGCATATCGCTGACCACTCGCGAGGCACAGCAGGCCCTTTCGGTCCTGCTTGCGCTGCTCGTCTGCCTGTACGCATGCCAGGGAGCTAAAGTACGGCCACTCTGGCCTTACTTTGCATATCGCAGACCCCGCGCGACGCAAAGCAGGCCCTATCGGCCCTGCTTGCGCTGCTCGCTTGCTCGTATGCATGCCAAAGAGACAAAGTACGGCCTCGAGGGCCTTACTTTGCACATCGCCGTCCTTGCGCGGGGCGAAGTAGGCCCTTTGTGGCCCTACTTGCGCTGCTCGCTTGCTCGTATGCATGCCAATAAGCTAAAGTATGGCCTCTAGGGCCTTACTTTGCACTTCACCGCCCTTGCGCGAGGCAAAGCAGGCCCTCTCGGGCACTACTTGCGATGCTCGCCGGCACGGATGCGTGACAAGCTGCCAAAGTACGGCCCCTCGGGCCTTACTTTGCACATCACCGCCCTTGCGCGAGGCAAAGCAGGCCCTTTCGGGCCTACCTGAATGCGCCGCCTACCTGCCCCGCAACGCAAAGACCGCCTGGGACGCTGCAGCAACTCGCTCAGCATTCCAGACGGTCTTAGCCATTCCTATCGCACAGCTGCTTTACCCTCTCACGACCGCGACTGCCAGTCCATCGTACGCCGGCAGGATCGTCGCGTCGAGCCGCGGATCCGATGCCAGCCGTTCGTTGAATACGCGCATCGCGACGACGGACGGCCCTTGCTTCGCCGGTTCCCCTACCCTGCCGCGCAGCAGCGTATTGTCCGCCGTGATGACTGCCCCCGGATTCGCGAGCGTCAGCGCCCATTCCAGATAGTCCGGATACCCTTCCTTATCGGCATCGATGAAGAAGAAGTCGAATCGCTTGCCCTCGCCGGCCAACTCCGCCAAGCTGTCCTTCGCGTCGCCGATCCGGTAGGTGACGCGCGTCCCGAGACCTGCCGCGGTCATATGGGAATACGCGACGTCCGCGTATTCCTGCCGCAGCTCCAGCGAGGTCAACCGCCCGCCGTCACGCAATCCGCGGGCGATACAGATGCCGCTGTAGCCCCCGAGCGCCCCGATCTCGAGCGCTTCCTTCGCGCCGGACATACGGGCCAGCAGCGTCAGCAGCCTGCCGTATCCGACGGCGATCGAAATCTCCGGCATGCCGGCTGCGCGAATCCCTTCAGCAGCCCGGTCCAGATCCTCATCCCCGGCGAATAGCGATTCCACATACTGCTCTAGCTGAACCTGCTCCATGCGTATCCCTCCTCATCGCATTCGATATTTGGCATGTAGTCCCTCTATACCCTATACTAGATTGTAGCTTGAGACGGCGATTGATACAACAACAGTCCAACATGCCGTCTAGACAGGGAGCGGAAGAGATCAACATGAGAACATTCGAATTAATCGCGACATGCCCGATGGGGCTGGAAGCCGTCGTCGCGCGGGAATTGAAGGAATTGGGATATGAAGGCGTGCGCATCGAGAACGGCCGCGTCATCTTCCCCGGCACGATCGCCGACATCTGCCGGACGAACCTGTGGCTGCGTACCGCAGACCGCGTGCTCGTGAAGATGGGCGAATTCGAGGCTCGCACGTTCGACGAGCTGTTCGAGGGCACCAAGGCGCTGGATTGGCCGGAATGGATTCCGGGCGACGGCGAATTCCCGGTCGAAGGACGCTCGCAGAAGTCGCAGCTGTCCAGCGTGCCTGCCTGCCAGGGCATCGTGAAGAAGGCCATCGTCGAGAAAATGAAAGAGCGCTACCATACTGAGTGGTTCCCGGAAGACGGCGGGCGGTACGTGATCGAGATATCGCTGCAGAGTGACATCGCGATGCTGACGCTCGATACGACCGGCCCCAGCCTGCATAAGCGCGGCTACCGCAAGCTCGTGACCGAGGCGCCGCTGAAGGAGACGATGGCTGCGGCCATCATCCAGCTCAGCCGCTGGCGTCCGCATCGCCCGCTGTACGATCCGTTCTGCGGTTCCGGCACGTTCGCCGTCGAAGCGGCGATGATCGGCTGGAACATCGCGCCAGGCCTTCGCCGCAGCTTCAGCAGCGAGGCCTGGCCGATCATCGGGCAGGACGCTTGGGAGGCGGCACGCGAAGAGGCGTACGATGCCGTGAAGGACGATATTCCGCTCCAGATCGCGGGCTCCGACATCGACCCCAAGGCGATCGAAGTTGCCGAAGCATCCGCGAAGAGCGCCGGCCTCGGCAAAGAGATCACGTTCCGGACGCTGCCGATCGCCAAGGCCAAGCCGGAAGGCGAATACGGCGTCATGGTGACGAACCCGCCGTACGGCGAGCGGCTCGGCGACGCTAAGGAAGCGGAGAAAGTGCTGCGCGAGCTCGGCTTCAGCGCTGCTCGGCTGCAGACTTGGTCGTTCTTCGCGCTCAGTCCTTCGAAGAATTTGGAGCACTACTTCGGCCGTCCGGCCGACAAGAAGCGGAAGCTGTACAACGGCCGGATCGAATGCCAGCTCTATCAGTACCTCGGACCGCTGCCTCCGCTGCCGCCTAAGCAGTGAAGTTAAGCGCCTCCTCCATTTGATAATCCGTGTCCCTCTCTTTATAATGGGTTAAGAATTTATTGACCGATTGTAAAGAGAAGGGACTCACCCCATGCTGTCATTCCTCCGATCCGTCCCGGGCCGCGCGCTGCGTATCATGTACCAGGCACTCCAACGTACGCGAGGCGCTGAGGTGGTTATTTTCTACGCACTGATGATCGTCAAGCTCTGCCTATTCAACTACATGATTGCCGTACGCAATATGCAGCTGACTCCGGATGATGTCGTCATCGCCGCGGGCACGCTTGCCGTGTGCTCGTTCTGGACGTTGTTCCTGCCCTTCCGCGGCCGGTTGATCTCGCTGATCGTCTTGAACATTCTGCTCACGGCCATTCTCTACAGCGACCTCGTCTACTACCGGTACTTCCAAGACATTCTGTCCATTCCCGTCCTGCTGCAAGCCGGCCAAGTCGGCGCCCTCGGAGACAGCATCGCAACGCTGCTCATGCCGAGAGATACGGTCTATTTTGCCGATTGGCTGATCCTGCTGCCTCTAGGCTTGTATGCTCTCTTCGCTGCAAGCCGTCGGTCGCGGCACGCGGCGGCAGACGTGCCGCGCACGCGAAGAATGCGCCTCGCGTTATTGCGCTGCTCGCTGGGCCTGTTGATTCTGTCTGCAGGGCTGACGTTGATCTTCGTGCCCGTGAACGCAGCCAAGAGCACGTGGGCCAAGGGCTTGTTCACCGGCAATTGGTGGAATGTGTCGCTGTACAACGTGACGGGGCTGTACGGGTATCACGGCTACGATCTGTACCGCTTCGCGAAGCAGCAGATGGGCGAGAAGTCCATTGCCCCCGAGGATGCTAAGCTCACCCGCGAATGGTTCGCCGAACGCGGCGCGATGCGAGACATGATCGCGGAGCAGGATTCGCTGTTCGGCGCTTACCGCGGCAGCAACGTCGTCATGATCCAGGTCGAAGCGCTGCAGAACTTCGTTATCGGACGTTCGATCGCCGGGCAGGAGATTACGCCGAATTTGAACGCGCTGCTTAAGGATAGCGTGTATTACAGCCGCTTCTACCATCAGACATCGCAAGGCCGTACCTCGGATGCGGACTTTGCTGCCCACTGCTCGCAGCAGCCGATGCAGAGCGGCTCGGTCTTCATACGCTATGCTGCGCACGATTTCGATTGTCTGCCCGGCACGCTGAAGGCAGACGGATACGCCACGGCTGCGTTCCATGCCTACGACGGCGGCTTTTGGAATCGCAATATGATGTATGACCGGATGCAGTATGATCAATTTTACAGCAAGAAGCATTTCCAGATGGACGAGACGCTCGGCTGGTCGCTCGGCGATGCTTCGTTCTTCCGGCAATCCGAAGCCTATATGAAGGAGCATCGGCAGCCTTTCTATTCGTTCCTGATCACGCTGTCGAGCCATCACCCTTACAAAATTCCCGGCGCGAAGCAGAAGCTCGATGTCAGCGGCGTCGATTACTGGATTATGCGCGACTACCTGCAATCCATCCGATACGTGGACGAGGCGGTCGGAAGCTTCATCGCGCAATTGAAGGCGGACGGTTTGTGGGAGAATACGATCTTCCTCTTGTACGGCGATCACGATAACTCGATACGGGAGTGGGAGTCGTTCGAGCAGATCGTCGGCAAGCCGCTGAATGCGGTGGAACGCCAGCAGATCCTGAAGCAAGTGCCGCTGATCGTCCATTTGCCTGACAACGCCATGGGCGGCACGGTTCGCGAGGAGGTCGGCGGTCAACTGGATCTTGCGCCGTCGATTCTGCACTTGCTCGGCGTGAAGACCGGCCGGATGACCATGATCGGGATGCCGATCGTGACGAGCGAGCCCGCGATGGCGGCGGATCACCAGGTCGTCATACGCAACGGCACGTGGACGGATGGCAAGGTATATTACTTGCCGACTGCCGCACAGGACGGCGGCAGCGGATGCTTCGACGCCGTCAACGGCGAGCCCGTCGATGCAACCGCCTGCGAAGCCGGCACCGAGGCGGCGAAGCGCGAGATAACGATGTCGTCGAATGCGGTGGAATATAATCTGATCGGCTCGTTCCGAATGCCGGTGGAGCAAACGCTGGAATAACGGGGTGCGACTGCGAGGGGCTGTGCGGAACTGCTGCGGGAGCGGATGGTGCAGCCACGGCCGCAGTACTGCTGCAGGCGCCGGTGGTGCAACCACGGCTACAGCACTGCTGCAGGTGCAGGTGTTGCAGCAAGTAGTCCAAATGATGTCCATATGGCCACAGTTGCGCTTGTCCCACTGCCGAATTCATTGGTTTGAACGTGTATTCGTACAAACCCGAATCGCTAGCGGCAAAAAATAAGCATGTTGCACGATTTATCGTACAACTATCCCGGCAAATCGCAAATTCGAGCCAAAGCGTACGATAAATCGTACAAAGGGACTCTACTAAGGGGCATCCCCGCACATTTTGTACGATTTATCGTACAAACCTTTTCTCCCCCCGTTCATTGCGTACTATTAACGGACGGACGCAATAGCGTCTGCAACGCGCACGAGGCTGCCGATCCATGATCGGCAGCCTCGTCGCATCTTCCTTCTTACACTTTCGCCTCGATATACCCTTCCGCCTTCAGCAGCTCGGCGATCAATACTGCGCCGCCAGCCGCCCCGCGGAGCGTGTTATGCGAGAGTCCGA
Organism: Bacillota bacterium; assembly: GCA_023433615.1. GTDB lineage: Bacteria > Bacillota > Bacilli > Paenibacillales > Paenibacillaceae > Paenibacillus_I. The sequence goes on from JAEZCJ010000219.1 coordinate 49,688, forward strand.
CGAACTTGTAGTCGTAGAGGGAATCTTCGCGCAAGCGACCAGCCGATACGCCCATGCCGCGTTCGATGTCGCGGTCAAGCCCGGTCTGCGGCCGATTCTCTTCCTCGAAGTACGTGATGAATTGCTTCGGCGCGCTTGGCAAGCCAAGCTCCTGCGGCCTGCCGCTGAACGATGCCCAGCGGTCAAGAATCTCCTCGCGGGAAGGCTTCTTATCGAATGAGACGAATACGGCCGCCATGTGGCCGTCCGTGACCGGAACGCGGATGCACTGCGTCGTAATGTGCGGCGCGCTTGCCTTGACGATGCCGTCTTCCGCCACGTTCCCCCAGATCCGCAGCGGTTCCTGCTCGCTCTTCTCTTCTTCGCCGCCGATGTACGGAATGACATTATCCAGCATTTCCGGCCAATCGGTGAAGTTCTTGCCTGCGCCGGAGATGGCCTGATAAGTCGTGGCGACGACCTGCTTCGGACCGAACTCCTGCAGCGCGTGCAGCATCGGGACATAGCTCTGAATGGAGCAGTTCGGCTTCACCGCGATGAACCCCGTCGAGGTGCCGAGGCGACGGCGCTGCGCCGCGATTACTTCGAGATGGCTCGGGTTGATCTCCGGAATGACCATCGGGACGTCCGAAGTCCAGCGATGCGCCGAGTTGTTGGACACGACCGGCGTGCCCGTACGCGCATAAGCTTCCTCCAGCGCCTGAATCTCGTTCTTCTTCATGTCCACCGCGCAGAAGATGAAGTCCACCTGACCGGCAACCACTTCCACGTCCGCCGCATTCTGCACGACGATCCCTTTCACGGCATCCGGAATCGGCGTGTCCAGCTTCCATCTGCCATTCACGGATTGCTCGTACGTCTTGCCTGCCGAGCTGCTGCTCGCCGCAATCGTCGTGACCTCGAACCATGGATGCTGATCGAGTAATTGAATGAAACGCTGGCCTACCATTCCCGTACCGCCTACAATACCGACCTTCAATTTATCTGACATCTGTATCTTCAATCCCTTCCCATTGGCTTGATCGCCAAAACGTGTAGTCGTTCCTCATTATGATGTATTCCAACCGCGTCAATCGGTGTAACCATCAGGTATAAACAAAAAAATCCCACCCCCAAGACCTCATCAGTCTTAGGGACGAGATCGCAGCTCGTGGTACCACCCTAGATTCGCTGCTGCGTCGCCGCATCAGCCTCTTCGAGTACGGCATTGCGCGGCAATGCTTATACTCTAGCCCTGTAACAGGAGCACCTGGCGCGCCATCCCCTGCTCTCAGGTTTCGGCTTGCTGCTCGGAGTCTTTGTTCGATAGCGATTGCTGTGCCCCTTCCCAGCTTCCGGGGCTCTCTGCGACAGCATTCCTCTATTTACTTTTCTCTTCATCGCATTTGCTATTGCAATTATAATATCAAATAACACCGCGCAGTTCTAGACCAAATTTCTAGAAGGCTTGAGATACTTGCTCGCCTTCTCGATCGCTTCGTCCTCCGTCGATGCCGTCACGTACCGGCCGTTCACGAAGACGAACGCGAATCGGGCGCACGGACCGCAATAAGACTTGCATGCGACCTTGATCTCGGCGTCCGGGGCCAGCTTATTCAGCTTCGAGACAGCCGTCTTGACGCGCATATGCTTGCATTTATCGCAGATTCGAATATCGTTCGCCATTAATGGTCGCCGTGATTGCCTTTGGACGGATTCGTGATCGCGAACCCTTCCTGCGGTACATAGAAATAGTCGATGCGGATGCCGTCGAGGAATTCGTCGCCGCGCGTCAGCAGCACGTCAATCCCTTTGTCCGTCGAGACGATCTCGTCCGTCTCCTTAGGCTCGTCCACCGTCATGCCGTAGTGGGCATGATCGCCGTGTGCATGCGTCACGTAGACGCGCAGCTTCTTGCCTTCGTTCTCCGGCTTGTTCAGCTCTTCCAGCAGCATCTTGGCGGCATTGCGCGAAATTTTGCATTTCATCCTGCTTGCAGCTCCTTTATTGTCGCCCTGTCCGGTGCGTTCTCTTGATCTTACTTATTCTAATGAATTGCGAGGCGAGTTTCAATACCGCCGGAGCAATCGAAGCACAACAACGCTACACATGCGGATATTTGCGTTCCATTCTGCGCGTGTACCACTCGGCGGCGATCATCGTCACGGCGATGTCATCCACGGGGAGCATCGGCAGCACGTCCGGCAGTATCCAATATAGCGCAACCGGCAAGCCGAAAAGCAGCTTATCCGACAGCTTCACCTCAGGCGCGCGGAGCAGACGGAAGATTCGGGCGAACACATGCCGCCAATGGCGCAAAGACAGCAGCTTGCGGAACATGCTGCATCCCTCCTTCAGCGCCATTATAGCATATCGGCATGCCGGTTGCGCCAACCTATGCCTACACGGACTGCATCGCTTCCAGCAGCAGCGGCGCAACCTCGTCATACAGATCGGCGAACTGCTCGAGCGGCAGCGGGTTGACGCCGATTCCGGCTTCGATCGTGAAGCCCGGCTTGCGGTATTCCTGGATGAACCAGTCCTTGAAGCCGGCATCGCTGCCGCTCAGCTTCACCGGACGGTAACCGCTTGCCATGCCGAGCCGCGCTGCCAAGGGCTCAGCCTCCGCAGGCTCGAAGTCCCGATAGTTCCAATAGATCTCCTGTCCCTGCGTATGCAGCGCGATCGCAAGATCGAAGTCCATCTGCCTCGCATGCGCGGCCATCGCGGCTGCTTCCGGCTCGGATAGCGGCGCGGTTCCGGGATAATCGCGCGACGAGGGACCCTCCGTGCCGCGCCGCGCGCACTCTTCCTCCCAATGCGCAGGGAACTGATCGTTGAGGTCCACGCCGCGAATATTCGCCTTCCAGCGGAAGAAACGAAGCGAATGACGGTTCCACTGCATCATCTCCGCATAGTACGGATGACCGGGCCAGATGCCCTCTTGCGCGATTTCGACGCCATCGGGATTGACCATCGGCACGATCCACAGCTGGACGCGGCCGGCAAGCGCCCGTGCGTCCACGCCTCGCAGCGGCTCGCCTCGCGCGATGGCGCGCGCATAATCCTCGGCGAACGTCATTGCGAGCAGCGACGTGATCCACTCGTTCGCGTGGAACGATGCATTGACATGCATGCGTTTGTGCCCATCGCCGATACGAATGCAAGGCAGCGGACGACCCAGCACGCTTCTGCCGATCATCCCGACCTGCAGATGAGGATAGGCCGAAGCCAGCTGATTCAGATCCGCATAGAGCTCCCGCGGACCGTATTCTTCATTCGGATCGACGAACCGGCTTGCCGAAGCGCGAGGCAGCGCCAGAAGCCGGCCCGGAATCGGCCGCATCGGATTCAGATGCGGGTTGCATAGCAGCAGCTGCGCGGCAGACACGCCGAAGATGCGCGACAGCCCGTCCACGGTGTCGCCATGCTGCAGGACATAGTGCTGCGGGGCAGCTGATGGTATCGACAGCACGAGACCGCGTGCCAGATGCTGCGCGCGGCTAAGCTGCGGGTTCGCGGCATAGAGGCTGTCTGCATGAATGCCGCAGCGGTTCGCGATCCTGCGTACGGTATCGCCGGGTTGCACGGTATAGCGAAGCATGTGGCGTCATCCTCCTCCTCGCTTACTTGCTCCATCTCGTTATGCCCCATATGTATGCATGCATGGGGATCGTTATGAAGAGGGCAGCAAGCACTGCCAAGCACATAGCCTCTATAGCGCAAAGTGCCGCTATCCCCTTCGGTCAGGCTTCCAGGCCTGCGCGAGGGGATAACGGCTGATCGACTGAGACGGTGAAGGATGCGATTAGGCGGTCATATTTTCACGTTAGTGGTGCTGGGGTCAACCGATGTGCGGCACCTGCCATACGATGGGCGTCAGCTCGATCTGCTCGTTGAGCCATCGCTCGGCGATCGACTTGAACAGCTTCGGATCGCCGCTGCAGTAGAACTGGTGCACGGGAATGATCGTGCCCAGCGCCAGCTTGCTCTTCACCTGCAGGATCGTGCTGATATCGCGGGCCGTCTCTTCTGCCGAGCTGATGAGCGTCACTTGCCTCCCTATCGATTCCGAGATCGTCTCTGCCAGGAACGGATAGTGCGTGCAGCCCAGAATCAAGGTGTCGATCGGCGTTCCGAACAGCGGCTGAAGCGATTCGTCCACCGTATGCCGCGTCTCTTCCGAGCGGAAGTTCCCTTGTTCGACGAGCGGTACCAGCTTCGGACAGGACTGGCTGATTACTTCGATATGCGGCGACAGCTGTTTCAACGCGTACTCATAGGCTCGACTGCGGATCGTTCCGTCCGTGCCGATTACGCCGATGTAACCGCTCTTCGTTCGTCTGATTGCTGCCCGAGCGCCTGGATGAATCACGCCGACCACCGGAACGTTGACGCGCGATCGTATATCCTCCAGCGCGAACGCCGTTGCCGTGTTGCATGCGATGACGATCATTTTCGGCTGGAACTGAATCAGGTAATCCACGATCTCTCTCGTGTATTGAATGACTTCTTCCGCAGGTCGAGGTCCGTACGGTGCTCTGGCGGTGTCGCCGAAATATATCATTTTCTCCCGCGGAAGCTGACGCATCACTTCCCTGGCCACGGTGAGGCCGCCCACTCCGGAATCCAATATCGCGATCGGCTGTTGCACGTATACACCGCTTTCCTGTTCGTAGTCAATGAAGTTCTGATCAACATACCATATGTTGCGAGACTCCGAAACGTACCTCGTATGCGCGCATGTCGACAAGGCTTCTCCCTTGTCCAAGGACGCGGACCGCGAACAAGCCGCCCGTGCCTGCGGCATGCAGGCAGCGGACGGCTTGAAGGGCCTACCGATTCGGATGTTTGAGATTCCAAGACGCACGTTGCATGGTCCACGTGCCGCCTCGCTTGCTTACCGATACTTCGGCAGCCAGTCGCCGTGGGCTTCGATCATGTCGTCGCACATCGCGATGATGTCGTCCATCGACAGTTCGGCGGCCGTATGCGGGTCGAGCATCGCGGCGTGGTAGATATGCTCCTTCTTGCCGGTGATCGCCGCTTCGATCGTGAGCAGCTGCGTGTTGATGTTCGTCCGATTGAGCGCGGCCAGCTGCGGCGGCAGGTCGCCGACATACGTCGGCGTGACGCCGTTCCGGTCGACGAGGCAAGGCACCTCGACGCAGGCTTCCTTCGGCAGGTTCGTGATCAGTCCGGTATTCATGACGTTGCCGCCGATCTTGTACGGCACGTTCGTCTCGATCGCTTCCATGATATACGAGGCATACTCGTGCGTGCGCTCATGCTTGAGGTCGACGTTGTCCACCAGCTCGGCGCGCATCTTTTTCCACTGGTCGATCTGGGCGATGCAGCGGCGCGGATATTCGTCGAGCGGAATGTTGTAGCGCTCGATGAGCTCCGGATAGTTCTTCTTAATGAAGTACGGATGATACTCGGCATTGTGCTCGGAGGATTCCGTGACGTAGTAGCCGAACTTCAGCATCAGCTCATAGCGCACCATGTCATGATGCTTCTCCTTCTGCTTCTCCGCGGCGCGGCGCTTGATCTCAGGGTAGAGGTCGACGCCGTCCTTCGTGACTTCCAGCAGCCAAGCCATATGGTTGATGCCTGCGATCTTGGCCCGCACGCCCGTCTGGTCGATGCCGAGATGGTCGAACATATGCGGAACGCATACTTGCACGCTGTGGCATAGACCTACCGTGTTGATGCCGCCATGCGTGTTCATCACGTTCGTGAGTACAGCCATCGGATTCGTGTAGTTGAGGAACAGCGCGTCCGGGCAGACCTCTTGCATATCGCGCGCGAAGTCGAGCATAACCGGAATCGTACGCAGGTTGCGGAAAATGCCGCCGATCCCCAGCGTGTCCGCGATCGTCTGGCGCAGGCCATACTTCTTCGGAATCTCGAAATCCGTGATCGTGCACGGATCGTAGCCGCCGACTTGAATGGCATTCACGACGTACTTCGCGCCGCGGAGCGCTTCCTTGCGGTCGGAATAGGCGGTGATGGTGACCTTGCTGCCGGACGATGCTTTCAAGTTCTGGAGCATGCGCTCGGAGTCGGCGAGGCGTACCGGATCGATATCGAAGAGCGCGATGTCTGCTTCGTGAAGGGCGGGGGTCAGCATGCAGTCGCCTAGCACATTCTTGGCGAAGACGGTGCTGCCTGCACCGATGAACGTAATTTTCGGCATGGTATTCATCCTCCTGAGGTGGTGAAGTGCAGATTATTATTGCTGTCTCTACAATAGGACAGTTCTGCGGCGAATCGAATGGATAAAAGGCAGTTCCATATGGACATTTGTAGGATCTTTTGCTAGGCTGGCTTTAGATAAAGCACTGCAATGCATGAGGAGGCCGTCTATGATTCCCGACCATACCCGATTCCGGATGGCGTTCCACCCCTCGCCGGTTCCCGGTGAACTTAGCGTAATATTCAGCGGTGAAGGCGATCCCGTGGGCGGCCATAAAATCGGTCCGGCCGTGCACGATTATTATCTGATCCATACCGTCATGGCCGGAACGGGCATCTACACAGTAGGCAGTAAGCGGTACATTTGTAAGGCGGGCGATACGTTCTTCATCTTCCCCGGCGAACCTGTCAGCTACGAAGCGGACGAGCGGGATCCTTGGCGATACGCATGGGTCTCCATGCAAGGCAGCTTAGCCGCAGGATTGCTGTCGGAGATGGGCATCACCGTACTTGAGCCGTTAGTACATAGCGACAGCCGCAGACTGCTGCCGCTCTACCGGCGAATACGAGCCGGCCTGGAGAATCCGACGGCGCCGCTGCTGGCCGAGCTGGAGTCGTCCGGCAGCCTACGAGAGCTGCTCGCGGTTATCGGCGCTGCGGCGAATCGCGGCCGCATGGCCGTCAGCGGAGCTGGCTTGTCCGATATCGACCGCCAGGTTGCGCAAGCCGAACGGCTCTTGGCGACGCATTACGCACAGGCCGTCTCGATCGACGGCATGTCCCGCTCCTACGGGTACCATCGGACGCATTTTTCCCAGATGTTCAAGCGCGCTACCGGGCTGTCGCCGAAGCAGTATCTGTACAAGGTGCGCATGGAGCGTGCCGAGAACCTGCTCGCGACCGCGCTGCCGATCGAGCAGGTCGCTGCGTCCGTTGGATACAACGACGCCTTATACTTTTCCAAGCAGTTCCGCAAGTGGAGCGGCTCTTCGCCGACAGCTTATCGTCGTGCGCTGCAGATGAAGCAGCAATAAGTCGGCAGACGCGCGCTTGGAGGACTGTGCCTAACTGCCAGCCGTCGGCGGCGCACGCTGGGGCCTCTCGTGCGTTGGCTAACTGAGTCTCGGTAGACGCTTCGCTCTTTGCTAACTTTATGTGCAGCAACGATACCAAGTTCGGTAGATGCATTTTCTACCACTATTCCCGCGTTCACTGTCCCTACGGAGGTTTAGTGTAGATTCGTACCGCTAATTCTCCGCATTTCGGCAAATTCCGCTATATGCCCAACAATAACTGTACTTTTCTGCACTAATCGATGCAAAACCGTAAAAACTGATATAATAGTTGTACTTTTCTACACTGTGACACCTTTTACGCTAACCGTCCCTTTTGCCGCCATAACTGCACTCAGAACGCACACCGCACACCGCACGCCGCCAAAATACAGAAGGGGCTGTCCCAAAAGTCATTAAATTAAACGACTAAGGGACACCCCTTCTTCATTTTTGTAAACAAAAAGAAACCTTTCCTTGGTAAAATGGAGGTACCACCCAACCATAAACCAAAAGGAGAGG
>JAEZCJ010000225.1 GCA_023433615.1 Bacillota bacterium
TCCCAATTCGTAAGACCCCTGGTAGACGACCAGGTTGATAGGTTCGGGGTGGAAGCGCAGCAATGCGTGCAGCTGACGAATACTAATCGGTCGAGGGCTTATCCTACAAGTAATTCAGCTTGTTTCAATCATTCGCATCCAGTTTTCAGGGCGCAAGCTCTGGTCGTTTGGTGATGATGGCGGAGGGGAACCACGCGTTCCCATCTCGAACACGACCGTTAAGCCCTCCCGCGCCGATGGTACTTGGACCGCAGGGTCCTGGGAGAGTAGGACGTTGCCAAGCACATGAACCCGTTAAGCCTCGCGCTTGACGGGTTCTTTGTATGCTACTCACTGGGCGTAATCGTGTAGAATCGTACCACTAATGTTGGTCGAATCGAATCATTCGATGGATTAGCTGCATTTCGTACCACTATAATCGCAGGATGCAGCCGTAATGGGTGTATCCTCGGATCTAGTGGTATTTTTATACACTAAATGGTGGATGAGTATGACCAAGTCAAAAATTGTTGTAGGAATTCCCGAGAATGTCGTTCGTGCAGTGGTGGACCGAAATCTGACTGTTATGGCGATATCTCTCTCACAACCGTTCCGCATGCGGGGCTCATACTATAGGGACAGTCCATGCGGGAGGTGCTGACATGAAGCATAACCATCACGTCGCATTGGCGTGCTTATCGGTCTTACTTACGATGACGCTGCTGAGTGGCTGCACGACACGCGATCATCGGGATCAAGCTGTACAGCAGCAACAATCGATTAATCCGAAGGTTCAATCGCATGTAAGATCCCCCGGTTTAGACACTCCGGGCAGGCCGATTCCGACTCCGCCATCGAGCGGCAGCGTCCCGAAGACAGATGCCCGACCGCAGCAGTTGGGCCGCATTCATCCGGACACGGCAATCCGTTCTCAGAGCGAGGAACAGCAGCGGGATATGGCCTTCCGGGAGGAGCGGCGCCCCGATACGTCGCCTCCGAAGATCCCGGAAAACATAAGGGGCATCTATGTATCCGGGTGGGTCGCGGGAGGCACGAAGGCAATGGACAATCTTATGCGATTGGTCGATCAGACGGATTTGAACGCGATGGTGATCGATGTGAAGAATGATTTTGGCCAATTGACCTACGATTCGAAGCTGCCGGACGTATCGAAGCTCGGCGCGGATTCGAACCCTGCCATTAAGGACTTGCCTGCACTTCTCAATCGCCTGAAGGCGCGAGGCATCTATACGATCGGAAGAGTGGTCGTCTTCAAGGATCCGCTCTTGGCGAAGAAGAAGCCGGAATTGGCGTTTCATACGAAGACAGGCTCCCTATGGCGAGACCGGAAGGGCGTTCCATGGGTAGACCCGTACCATCCTGAAGTAAGGGCATACAACCTCGCGATCGCGGAAGAAGCGGCTCGCATGGGCTTTCAAGAGATCCAATTCGACTATGTGCGGTTTCCGGATAACGGGGATGAGATGGATAAGGTCGTACGCTACCATGAAGCTGACGGCAAACCGAAGGAGGACGTGATCGGCGGTTTCCTCCGAGATGCGAAGCCGAGGCTGAATCGAGCCGGGGCCGCCGTATCGGCAGACGTGTTCGGCTTGGTCACCTCTTCGCGCGACGATATGGGAATCGGACAGACCTGGAGGCAAGTGGCATCTGCGGTCGACGTTATATCGCCGATGACGTATCCTTCCCACTACTCGAGCGGCATGTACGGCATCCGTCAACCGGATCTTCAACCGGGCAAGGTAATCAGCCATGCGATGCGGGATGCGGTCAAGCGCAACCGGATTCTGGCGGACGAGGGGCTGAAGCCTGGGATCGTGCGGCCTTGGCTGCAGGCTTTTACGGCGACGTGGGTACATCCCCACCAGGAATATCGTTCGGAAGAGATACGGCAGCAAGTGCTTGCGGCCAAGCAGGCAGGTGTCAAACAATTCCTGCTTTGGAGCTCGAATTGCAAGTATTCTTACCTTTCTTGACAGCCCTATACCCCTCTGATACTATTGCAATAATATACGTGCGGAATCGCTGTTTCGCGCTGTTGTTACGGAAGTATAGGGCGCTATAGAGAGTAATCCCGGAGCGATTCGGACAGCCCGCCGAAGCTTCGATCATGATGAGGGAGGAACATGCTGTGTGGGAAACAAAGTTCGCTAAGGAAGGGCTCACGTTCGATGACGTGCTGCTCGTCCCGCGAAAGTCGGAAGTGCTGCCTAGAGAGGTTGACGTATCGGTTCGGTTAAGCCCGACGGTGAAGCTGAACATGCCGTTGATCAGCGCAGGGATGGATACGGTAACGGAATCCGCGCTGGCGATCGCGATCGCTCGCGAAGGCGGCGTAGGCATCATTCATAAGAATATGTCCGTTGCTCAGCAAGCGGAAGAAGTTGACCGCGTGAAACGCTCGGAGAGCGGCGTTATCACGAATCCGTTCTCGCTTACTCCTGAGCACCACGTCTACGATGCCGAGGAGCTGATGGGCAAGTACCGGATCTCCGGCGTGCCGATCGTGGACGATAATCAGAAGCTTGTCGGGATTCTGACGAACCGCGACTTGCGATTCGTGCACGACTACTCGATCAAGATCAAGGATGTCATGACACATGAGGAGCTTGTCACTGCGCCGGTAGGCACTACCTTGCAGGAAGCAGAGGGAATTCTGCAGAAGCACAAGATCGAGAAGCTGCCGCTGGTGGACGACACGAACACGCTTAAGGGCCTGATCACGATCAAGGATATCGAGAAGGCCATTCAATTCCCGCATGCGGCGAAGGACTCGCATGGCCGTCTGTTGTGCGGCGCAGCCGTGGGCATCTCCAAGGACACGTTCGAGCGTACGGAAGCGCTCGTGCAAGCCGGCATCGACGTGCTGGTCGTGGACTCTGCGCATGGCCATCACATCAACATTCTCAACACGGTTCGCAAGCTGCGGGACAAGTACCCGGACTTGACGATTATCGCGGGCAACGTTGCGACAGGCGAAGCGACGCGCGACTTGATCGAGGCAGGCGCTTCGGTCGTCAAGGTCGGCATCGGGCCTGGTTCGATCTGTACGACTCGCGTCATTGCAGGGATCGGCGTGCCGCAGATTACGGCGATCTACGACTGCGCGTCTGTCGCGCGGGAATACAATATCCCGATTATCGCGGACGGCGGCATCAAGTATTCCGGCGACATTACGAAGGCCATTGCTTCCGGCGCCAGCGCGATCATGATCGGCAGCCTCTTCGCCGGCACGGAGGAGAGCCCGGGCGAATCCGAGATCTATCAAGGCCGCCGCTTCAAGGTTTACCGCGGGATGGGCTCGCTTGGCGCGATGAAGGAAGGCAGCAAGGATCGTTACTTCCAAGAGAATGAGAACAAGCTCGTGCCCGAAGGCATCGAAGGTCGCGTTGCCTATAAGGGGCCGCTCGCGGATACGGTGCATCAGCTGATCGGCGGACTGCGCTCCGGCATGGGCTATTGCGGCACGAAGAGCATCGAGGAGCTGAAGAACGACACGCAATTCGTTCGCATCACGGGCGCAGGACTTCGCGAGAGCCATCCGCATGACGTGCAGATCACGAAGGAAGCACCGAACTACTCGATGTAAGGGATTGGATCAAGCAACAGCAGGCAGGAACGTCGGCATGGGCCGCATTCCTGCCTGTTTTGGTTGTTCGCCTTTATTTCAAGGACCAGTTGTCAGCTCCGAGAAGGTTGGACGATGGTAGAAAATAAGGAGTGGAGCGTAGACAGATCTACGTGAGCACCGGAATATTCGACAGCGTTCAAGACTCGACGTCGAATAAGCTCCGTAGCTTTGCTTCGAGATCACAACTGGTTTCTATTAGAGTTTTTCAGGCGATAGAGTCTGTGATACAATTAGGGACGGACAAACTAAGGGATGAAGGGAGCACATAACGTTGAATGTACATCGTAAGCCGGCTGTTTGGACGAGAGCGCTAGCTGGGTTCTTAGCGATATGGTTAGTGATGTCGATGATCGGGACTCTTGCAGCTTCGGCCGCGGAGGAGGGCCAGACTGCGGGAGCAGGGGGTTCTTTCACATTGGGCGGAGCGGTGGCGGCAGCGATCCTGATCGATGCAGCAACCGGACAAGTCCTGTACGAACAGAATGCAGATGCTCCGCGTCCTCCGGCGAGCATGACGAAGCTAATGACGGAATATATCGTATTGGAACGCATCACGAAGGGACAATTGAATTGGACGGATGTCGTCGCGACGAGCAAGGAAGCGGCTTCGACGCCGCCGGACGGCTCGCAGATCTATCTGGCTGAAGGCGATGAGCATACCGTCAAGGACTTATACATTGCAATGGCGGTCGGCTCGGCCAATGACGCGACAATCGCGTTGGCATCCCATATCGGCGGATCGGAAGCAGGCTTCGTATCCATTATGAATGAAACTGCGCAATCGCTCGGACTGGAGACGGCGCGCTTCACGGGCGCTACGGGCCTGCAGGACGATACGGTGATCTCGGCGCGGGATCTTGCAACATTCGCGGGCATTATTCTGCGCGACCATCCGGAGTTCCTGGAGTATTCCGCGATGCAGAACTACAAGTTCCGCGAGCGCGATAAGAATCCGATGGTCAACTGGAACTGGATGCTCGGCTCGAACAAGAGCGTCACGAACTTCAAGCAATACGCGTATGAAGGCGTAGACGGCATGAAGACCGGTTATATCAGCGCAGCAGGCTACTGCTTCACGGGGACGGCCAAGCGCGGCGATATGCGGCTCATCAGCGTCGTGATGGGCACGGAGTCGCAAGGCGCGCGCTTCCTCGAGACGGCGAAGCTGTTCGACTACGGCTTCAACAATTTCGAGACGAAGACGATTGTCGCACCGAAGTCTGTAGTAGAATCCGTGCAGACGGTCAAACTAAAAAAAGGCGTCGAGACTGAAGTGCCGGTCGTGACGGATCAAGATGTTACGTTTCTCGTGAAAAAAGGCGTCGAGCCGAAGATCGAAGTAGTCGAAACGGCCGTTACGCCGGAGAAGGAATTGATCGCCCCGATCGCAAAAGCGCAGAAGGTCGGTACGGTGACTTACGCGTATACGGACGAGAACGGCAAGGAACTTAAGAAGACCGTGAATCTGATCACGAGCGAAGAGGTTAAGAAGGCGGGCTGGTTCAAGCTGATGCTCCGCTCGATCGGCAGCTTCTTCAAGGGCTTGTTCAACGGCATCGTGGACCTCTTCTAAGCCGAAAAAATGCATACCGCGAACATTGCTTCCGGCTTGTCGCCGGAAGCTGTTTCATGTAAAATATGAATTTAGTACAAATCGGATTATTCAGGAACTTTAGGAGGCGTATGGTTAATGGAAACAGGAACATCGCGCGTTAAACGCGGCATGGCAGAGATGCAAAAAGGCGGCGTCATCATGGACGTCATGAATGCTGAACAAGCGAAGATTGCGGAAGCCGCAGGCGCGGTAGCCGTAATGGCGCTCGAGCGGGTTCCGTCCGACATTCGTGCGGCGGGCGGTGTGGCTCGCATGGCTGACCCGACGGTACTGGAAGAAGTCATGAAAGTGGTGTCGATTCCGGTCATGGCCAAGGCGCGTATCGGACATTATGTCGAAGCGAAGGTGCTGGAAGCGCTGGGTGCGGACTACATCGACGAGAGCGAAGTGCTGACGCCGGCTGACGACGTATTCCATATCGATAAGCATAAGTTCACGGTGCCATTCGTATGCGGCGCGAAGGACCTGGGCGAAGCGCTTCGCCGCATCCAAGAAGGCGCGTCCATGATGCGTACGAAGGGCGAGCCGGGAACGGGCAATATCGTGGAGGCCGTACGTCACATGCGCCTCATCACGGGTCAGATTCGCAAGGTACAGGGCATGTCGCCGGACGAGCTCTTCAACGAAGCGAAGGTGCTGGGCGTACCTTACGACCTGCTCCTCGACGTTCACAAGAACGGCAAGCTGCCGGTCGTTAACTTTGCTGCAGGCGGCGTAGCGACTCCGTCGGATGCCGCGCTTATGATGCATCTCGGCGCTGACGGCGTGTTCGTCGGCTCCGGTATTTTCAAGTCGGACAATCCTGAGAAATTCGGCCGTGCCATCGTGGAAGCAACGACGCACTATGAAGACTATGCGTTGATTGCCGAAGTATCGAAGAACCTGGGTACGCCGATGAAGGGCATCGAGATTTCGAAGCTTGTCGGCTCCGAACGGATGCAGGACCGCAGCTTCTAAATACGGATTCGGCTATTGCGGAGGAAGGCGTGGGTAACATGAAGATAGGCGTACTGGCGCTGCAAGGCGCTGTTGCAGAGCATATAAGGAGTCTCGAGAAAGCTGGTGCCGAGGCGGTCGCCGTTAAGCGCGTAGAGCAGCTGAGCGACCTGGACGGGCTGGTTATCCCGGGCGGGGAGAGCACGACGATCGGCAAGCTGATGCGCAAATACGGCTTCATGGATGCCATTCGCGCTTTCGCCGCTTCGGGCAAGGCGATCTTCGGTACTTGCGCGGGACTGATCGTGCTCGCCCAGCGGATCGAAGGACAAGAGGATGCGCATCTCGAGCTGATGGACATGACCGTTGCGCGCAACGCGTTCGGACGTCAGCGGGAGAGCTTCGAGACGGACCTTGAGGTGAAGGGGATGGATGCACCGCTGCGTGCGGTCTTCATCCGTGCACCGCTCATTAAGGAAGTCGGGGCTGGCGTAGACGTGCTGTCGACTTACAACGGCGAGATCGTTACGGCTCGTCAGGGCAATCTGCTCGCTTGTTCCTACCATCCGGAGCTGACGGACGATTACGGCTTGCACGCATATTTCCTGTCCATGGCGAAGGAAAGAGAGGTACCCGATCATGTTGGACGTTAAGCTGCTGCGCAGCGATTATGATAAAGTAAAGCAAGCGTTGATTAACCGGGGCAAGTCGGTCGAGCTGATCGCGGAATTCCCGACGCTCGACGTGAAGCGCCGCGAGGTGCAGCAAGAGACGGAGCAGCTGAAGAACCGCCGGAACGTCGTCTCGCAGGAGGTCGCGCAGCTGAAACGGAATGGCGGCAACGCCGAGGCGCTGATCGTGGAGATGCGCGAGGTCGGCGATCGGATCAAGGAGCTCGACGACGTGCTGCGTGATCTCGATGCGCAGGTCGACGAGATCATGCTGTCGCTTCCGAACATTCCGCATGAGAGCGTGCCGATCGGCGCTTCGGAAGACGACAATGTCGAGATTCGCCGGATCGGCGAACCGACATCGTTCGATTATGAGCCGAAGCCGCATTGGGATCTGGCCGCGGATTTGGGCATTCTCGACTTCGAGGCGGCGGCGAAGGTGACCGGTTCGCGCTTCGTCTTCTATCGCGGTCTCGGTGCCCGTCTGGAACGCGCGCTGATCAGCTTCATGATGGATCTGCACAGCGACCAGCACGGCTACGAAGAGCTGCTGCCGCCGATGATCGTCAACCGCGACAGCCTCGTCGGCACGGGCCAGCTGCCGAAGTTCTCGGAGGATCTCTTCAAGCTGGAGGGAACGGAGTATTTCCTGATTCCGACGGCCGAGGTGCCGGTCACGAATCTGCACCGCGACGAGATTCTGGATAACGAGTTCCTGCCGAAGTATTACACGGCCTACTCTGCGTGCTTCCGCTCGGAGGCAGGCGCGGCTGGACGCGATACGCGCGGGCTGATTCGCCAGCATCAATTCAACAAGATCGAGCTGGTGAAGTATGTGAAGCCGGAAGATTCCTACGCAGAGCTCGAATCGTTGACGGGGAACGCCGAGAAAGTGCTGCAACTGCTCGGATTGCCTTACCGCGTCATGACGCTCTGCACGGGGGATATGGGCGCGAACGCGGCAAAGACGTACGACCTGGAAGTGTGGCTTCCTAGCGGCGGCACGTACCGCGAGATTTCGTCCTGCTCGAACTTCGAGGACTTCCAAGCGCGGCGCGCGAACATTCGCTTCCGCCGCGAGCCGAAGAGCAAGCCCGAGTTCGTGCATACGCTGAACGGCTCCGGCCTGGCGGTCGGCCGCACGGTTGCGGCGATCATGGAGAACTACCAGCAAGCTGACGGATCGATCGCGATTCCAGAGGTGCTGCGCCCCTATATGGGCGGTCTGGAAGCGATTCGGAAGCCGTAAGCGGCAAGCATAGATTGGCAGGTCATTCATCGTACTGCAGGGTAGCGTGAAACGCGTGCCCTGTGGTACAATGATTGCTGTAACCTTACAGGCATGGAGAGATACCGAAGCGGTCATAACGGGGCGGTCTTGAAAACCGTTAGAGTGCAAGCTCACGTGGGTTCGAATCCCACTCTCTCCGCCACTAACAACAAACCGAGCCGATTCCTGAAAAGGAATCGGTTTTTTTTGTTAGTGGCGGTGGGATTCGAACGGGCCGTTAAGCGGACATGCCATAGGGCATGTTCGTAGGCCCCGGCGTGATAGTCGCCCTAGTTGTGGCCCGTATGTACGGCCACAACCGCGACGGAGCGAATCCCACTCTCTCCGCCATATGAGCATATTCAATCGATTCCTGCAGAGCAGGGATCGGTTTTTTGCGAGTATGGCGAGTGGGATTCGAACGGGCCGTTAAGCGGACATGCCAGCAAAAGGCCGCACATGATCATCGTCATGTGCGGCCTCTTCATCGAATTACCCAAGCACGATTCGGTCATCTGCGAGCTTATGGCCGCTAACCCGTTCGAATTCACCCAGCAGCTGCTCCACGGTCAGATCCTTCTTGCGTTCCTCCGGAATGTCCAGAATGATCCGGCCCTTGTCCATCATGATCAGGCGATTCCCCAGCCGGATTGCTTGCTCCATGTTATGCGTCACCATCAGCGTCGTCAGTCCCATCTCGCGAACGATGGACTCAGTTAGCCGCGTGATGAGTTCCGCTCTTGCGGGGTCAAGCGCCGCCGTATGCTCGTCGAGCAGCAGAATCTTCGGCTCGGTGAACGTGGCCATGAGCAGGCTGAGCGCTTGGCGCTCGCCGCCGGACAGCAGGCCGACCTTCGCGCGCAGACGGTCCTCCAGACCGATCCCGAGCCGCTTCAATTGCTCGCGATACATCGTCCGCTTGCTCGGCGTTACGCCGAAGCGCAGTCCTCTCGTCTTGCCGCGCATGAACGCCATCGCCAGATTTTCCTCAATCGACATATGCGGCGCCGTACCGGCCATCGGGTCCTGGAACACGCGGCCGATCCACTTGCTGCGCTGATATTCGGGCAGTGCGCCGATCGACTGGCCCTCGATGCGGATCTCGCCCATGTCGGGCTTGTAGCCGCCGGAGATGATGTTCATCAAGGTGGACTTGCCCGCGCCGTTGCTGCCGATCACCGTGACGAAGTCGCCGGGGTTCAGGTGCAGATTGATGCGCAGCAAGGCTGTCTTCTCATCGGGCGTGCCCGGGTTGAACAGCTTGAACACGTTGCTTAATTGCAGCATTATTGCTCACCTCCGGAAGACAGCTCGACCGAACGCTTGCGCGCAATGCTCTTGCGGCTGATCGATCGCTGGATTTGCGGCACGACCAGCGCGGCGATGACGATGAACGCCGTAATGAACTTGAGATCGGATGCCTCGAGCCATTCGATCTGGTAAGCGATCGCGATTACGATCCGGTAGACGATCGAGCCGAGTACGACGGCCAGCGTGGCCCGGAATACGGTCAATGCGCCGAAGATCGCTTCGCCGATAATGACGGAAGCCAGTCCGATGACGATCATCCCGATGCCCATGGAGATGTCGGCGAATCCGGATTGCTGGGCGATGAACGCGCCTGACAGCGCGACAAGCCCGTTGGACAGGCTGACGCCCAGGATTTTCGTCGTATCGGTATTGGCGCCGAAGCTGCCGATCATGCGCGCATTGTCGCCGGTAGCCCGCAGCGCAAGTCCCAAGTCCGTCTTCAGGAAGGCGTCAAGCGCGAGCTTGATCACGATGACGACGATCAGCATGAGCAGGATCGGCGAGATCGAGGTGAATACGGTCTCCGACTTAATCAGCGATACGTTCGGACGGTCCAGGATGCGCATGTTAATCGAATAGAGCGCGATCATCATCAGAATGCCGGACAAGAGGCCGTTGATGCGGCCCTTCGTGTGCAGCAGGCCGGTGATGGCGCCAGCGGCGCAGCCCCCTGCGAATGCAGCGGCAGTAGCGAGCCACGGCGAGAAGCCGTTCGTAATCATGATCGCGGCGATTGCCCCGCCCGTCGTGAAGCTGCCGTCTACCGTGAGATCGGGAAAATCCAAGATGCGGAACGTGATGTAGACCCCAAGTGCCATAAGCGCATATAGAAGGCCTAGCTCAATCGCTCCGTCGAGTTGCGTGAGCATAACGTTACCTCCCTATTCATATCGAAAAGGGGCGGACGATGTTCACGTCCACCCCCTCCTACGTGAATTACTCGATGATGTTGGTTGCAGGATCTTTAACGGCGGCTTTCATGGCGTCCGTCACTTCGATGCCCTGCTCGGCTGCTGCCTTCAAGTTCAAGATGAGATCCAGCTTCGTCGGCGCCGTAACCGCGAGTTCGCTCGGCTTCTTGCCGTCCTTCAGAATCTGCACAGCCATCTGGCCTGCTTCGTACCCGTGGTCGTAGTACTTGAAGCCGACAGTCGCGAATGCGCCTTTCTCAACCGTGTCGCGGTCGCTCGAGAAGAACGGGATGTCGTTGTCGTTAGCCACTTGGATGATCGCATCCACGCCGCTTACAACGGTATTGTCCAGCGTAATGAAGATCGCATCGACCTTGCCCACCAGGGAATCAGCCGCTTGCTTCACTTCGGAAGTGTTCGTCACCGGCGCCTTGACCAGCTTGATGTTATGCTTCGCAAGGGCTTGCTCCGCATAGTCGGCCATAATCACGGCATTCGATTCGCCCTCGTTAATGACGACACCTACGCTCTTAACATCCGCGAAATTCGCCGCGATATATTCCATCAGCTGCGTGATCGCTTCCGGATTCGTATCGGAAGCCCCGGTTACGTTGCCGCTCGGCTTATCCAGGCTGTCCACGAGCTCTGCTGCAAGCGGGTCGGTAACGGCGGCGAACAGGATCGGATCTTCCTTCTCCTGTTGAACGATCGCCTGCGCGGACGGTGTAGCGATCGCATAGATCAGGTCATAGCTCTCGCCGGACAGCTTCTGCGCGATAGAGAGGTTATTGGTCGGATCTGCTTGCGCGTTGTTGAATTCGAGCTTCAGATTCTTGCCTTCTTCGATTCCGGCATCTTTCAGCGCGGCTACAAAACCTTCCCGTGTCGCATCCAGCGACGGATGTTCAACGAATTGCGTAATGGCGACCTTATACTCGGAATCACTCCCTCCGCAACCGGTAAGCGCTACCAATCCCGCTGATAGCAGAATGGACAACATGAGCTTTTTGCGACCTTTCAACATGACGAATGTACCCCTCTCTGATGTTAAAAAATGTCATTATTTGCGTATTCATGCTTCATGCACACGAGAAGCATGGTAACATACATCAAATATAGTATTCATGAGCTTTTTTAGTCAATGTAAGATAATAACATAATTCCAAAATAAGTTATATCGGATGGGGGATTATGCGTGATTACCAGTTGAGCAGCGACGGCAGTCCGTACCTTGCGTTGAGCCCGCATAAATCCTAGTCGTTAACCGCATGTTATGAATGATGGAGGTGGTAAACGAAATGGCCAAAAAGGATGAGTTGACGCTCGATCAATCTTCGCTGGCAGACGCTTGGAAGCGCACGCTGCCAATCGTCATGAACAGCTCCGACCAATCCAAGGTGATGCCGGATGAGGCGAACCCGAAGGCGCTGCGCGTCCATATCGACACTGCGGGGCATACGATGTACTCTTTTGACTACCTAGTGGAGTATGTGGACAGCCGCGAGGTTAAAGTGGAGCTGGTCGACGTGGAGCGGGATGGCCGGACGATTGATGAACGGCCGGATGTAGTCCAGCAATTGGTTGCGGATTACGCGCGGCACTTGCATGAATGCGCGCAGCAGCTCCATGAGTATACGCATGCATAACGGATAGAGAGGACGAGGCAGATGAGCAAAGCGAAGGGCGGATTGGACAAAAACCTGAGCAATGTCGTCGAGGAGCTCGCAGTGACGCCGGTAAACAGTCATCAAGCGCAGCAAATTCAGCAGGATACGAATGATCGGCGGCATCGGGACGCACTGAATCACGATAATCCGAATGATATGAATTCGGCGGTCAATAACGATAAGGGGGTCTAGCGATGAGCAAACCGGACAGCTATCCCGTTCCCGAAGCAGCCGACAAGCAGAATGCGAAGCGGCGTTCGGCAAGAACGCAGCAAGAGCCGTTGTCCGGCTCGAAGCAGGTCAAGCAAGACAATCATTCCCGTCATAATAATGGCGAAGGATAGCGGTTAGGGCACGATTGCGGCTAAGACTCGCTTCGTTCTTTAATGAAATTTTACTTCCCGTTACCCTCCTCTTGGTTTAGAATGAGGTAGTTGCGCGTCATGCGCTAAACCACAGTAGGAGGGAACGGAACCATGAGAAGAATCATACCATTCGTCGCACTTATACTTACAGCTCTGGTCGTTCTGGCAGGATGCAGCTCTGCCGAGCCGCCCAAAGAAGCGATACAGCAGGCACTTGGCAAGTCTATGGAGATGAAATCTTATTCCTTCAAGGGCTCGTTGGCAATTAATGAGCTCGACCTGCCGGCAGAGATGCTCGAAGGGATGGACCCTTCGATGCTGGACATGGTGAAGAACGCGTCGCTTAACGTGACGGGTCATTACCAGGAAGATCCGATGAAGATGGAGATGAAGCTGGACCTTGCGCTCAAGGGCGATATGGCGTTCAACCTTCATATCCCGATGGTCATTACGCAAGACAAGATGTGGGTGAAGATCCCCGATATCCCGATGCTGCCGCT
>JAEZCJ010000226.1 GCA_023433615.1 Bacillota bacterium
TTGGCGGCGTGCCTGCCAAGGTGCTGATGGACTTGGATGAATACGTTCGACGGGTGACTGCCCAGTCGCCGGCCTACGATAAAGTGCGCTATAAGCAAGATAAGCGGAAGGAGCTGCTTCGCCTCTACCCGTATCCATGGGATTACGAAGGGTAGTCCGCGCCGCAGCCCGACGGGCAGCCGCCACAGCATGAAAGCGAGGAATGGACATTGCCGCACGGCACGCAAGAGCAAGCACCGGATTATGTGAAGACGCTGGCCGTCAGCCATTACGACCTGCCTGAGCTGACATCGGTCAGCCGACTCACGCACGGGGTCAACAATTCGACAGCATTAATCGCCAGCGTCAACGAGAACGCGTCCTATGTCATTCGGGTGTACGAAACGCATCGCGACGAGGCCAAGGTGCTCGCCGAGCATCGGGTGCTGCTCGAGCTCTCCCGGATGGACAAGCCGTTCCGCACGCCGCAGCCGCTCGCGGCCCGCGATGGCCGTACGTTCGCGCACGCCCCCGATGGCAAAATCGCCGCGTTATTCCGTTACATGGACGGAACCCACCCGGCGTTCGAGCGTCTGGAACAGCTGCGCGACTTCGGAAGCAAGGCTGCCGCGTTATCGCTGGCGCTGGCGCGGATCGAGTATTCGCAGCCTACCGAATACCGGCCGTATTACGAGATCGAACATACGCACCCGCTATGCCCGCCGGAGAAGGTTAGCCGATTCTGCGCGGACCCGCCGGACCGATTCGCGGTTCATCGGAGTACGCTGCGGCAAGTCGATGCTGCCCTGCAGACGATGCTGTGGCAGCGCGCTGTCTTGGAGGAGCTTCCCCATCAGCTGATCCACGGCGACTTGAATGCCTCGAACGTGCTCGCCGATAGCGAACACGGGCCGATCGCAGCCATCCTCGACTTCGAATTCGTCACAACCGACCTGCGTGTCATGGAGCTCGCGGTGTGCCTCTCCGATCTGATCGTTCCGGATGCAGACGAGTGCCGCACTTGGGCTGGCATCTCGGCTTTCCTGCAAGGCTTCGGAAGCATGCTGCGGCTCACTTCGGACGAGATCGCTGCCGTTCCCCCATTGTTAGCCCTGCGGCGTCTGGATGTGTTCATCCACTTCCTGGGGCGCTATTGGGACGGCGTAGACAGCGCGGAACAATTGGAGCGCTTCATCGCGGGCATCGATAAGCGTCTCGCTTGGATCGCATCGCACCAAGATCGGCTTCGCAGCGTGCTCGCTGAGACCTGCGGATAACCGACCATCCGATCAACGGACAGCACGAAGGCTAATCGAAGCGGATAACATCCTTGTCGATTAGCCTTCTTCGCTTCGTCATGCACGTCTACATATTCAAGCATGCTATCGTCTCGCGGATCACGATGCGGTTCTTCCCGCTCCGCTTCGCCTCGTACAATGCCTCGTCCGCCCTGCGGAACAGCTCGTCGCGCGATTCATGTCCCCGAAGTCCGCTGCAGCCGATGCTGACCGTCACCGTCTGGCCCGCCAGTTCCGGAATCGTCTGCTTCTCGACCCTTCTCCTCAGCTCTTCCAGCTGAGCTGCCGCTTCCTCCTTGCGCATGCCGCGCAATAGAACGGCGAACTCCTCGCCGCCGTACCGCGCTGCATACCAACGCTCGTTTTCCGCTTCTCGCAGGAGGGCTCCGATCTGCCTCAGCGCCGCATCCCCCATGAGGTGCCCGAAGCGGTCGTTAATGCCCTTGAAGTCATCGATATCGAGTATAGCTAGATACAACGGCTGGCCACCGTGCACGTCATGTCGCAGTTGATCTTGGAAGCTCCGATGGTTGTCCAGACCCGTGAGCGCATCCTTCCGCGTAATTGCGTCGATCGCTTGCTGCTGGTGACGATGCTTCGCTTCGTTCATCAGCGCCGTCTTCTCGCGGGCAATGATCGCCAGTCCGCGGTTCACGATGCAATAGGCTGCGAATGTCGTGCCCACAATCAGCCCGTATCCGACTGCCTTCTGCGCAACCGGCACATCGAAGCGGAATGACGGCACCAGCATCATAATGGCCATATACGGCAGCACGGCGCTCAAGCACGAGAATCCGATCTTGCGGTAATCGAAGTAGACGATCGAGACCAGAATCGGCATGATGACGATGACCTGCGTTCCGCCCGCCTCCGGCGCCGATAGCGTAAGGTTCACGGTCGCTATGCCGGAGCCGACCGCTATCATCGCGTAATCCTGCAGCCGATGATAGATGCGGTATACCCTTTCGGCGATCAGCAGCACGCCGAGCACCAGGCCATTCTGCAGCATCAAGTTGCGCCAGATGTACGTATGAGGCAGCTCATGCCCATGCGCGGCAATCGGCCATGAGCCGAGCACGGCGAGGATGATCATGACACCGATCAGCCAGTATGCATTGCGGATTCGGCGGTTCCATTCGCTGAGGTAACGGGGACCGCTGTTCCAGAAGCGCTGCCACATCACGCACCGCCCCCTATTCCCGCGGATACCACGCGATTCTTGCCGCCCCGCTTGGCCGCATACATGAGCGAATCTGCCGCGTGAAACAGTTCTTCCTTCGTCATGCCCTTCCGATATGCGGCAGCGCCGATGCTCATCGTGACCTTCCGATGGCCGATCGAGGCGATGTCGAGCTCGGATACCTTGCGCCGGATGTTCTCCAGCTGCTCGGAGACTTGCTCCAGACGCTTGCCGGTCAGGATCAGGGCGAATTCTTCGCCGCCGTACCGGGCGGCAACATCCTCATGCGACACGGATTGCCGGATTACGCGTGCCGCCTCGCGCAGCACGGTGTCGCCCTCATGATGGCCGAACGTATCGTTGATCGACTTGAAATTATCCACGTCGATCACCGCCAAGTATAAGGACAATCCATATCGCTCGCATTGGACCAGCATGGAGGTCATGTACTCCTGGAACGTGATATGGTTCACCAATCCGGTCAGGTGGTCATACTTGGAATCGCTCTCGACCGCTACGGAATCCGCGAACGCCAGCATCTCGGACCGAACGGCACGCTCCATGGACACCGTCAATTCCCGCCCTCTCC
The DNA here is from genome assembly GCA_023433615.1 of Bacillota bacterium. GTDB lineage: Bacteria > Bacillota > Bacilli > Paenibacillales > Paenibacillaceae > Paenibacillus_I. The sequence goes on from JAEZCJ010000226.1 coordinate 3,047, forward strand.
GAAGGATTAGAATGCCGATCAGCAGCGTCACGCCGATCATGCCGGCGATCGCGTATAGATCGTACGCCTGAAGCTGGTTGCGCAGCGGTTCGTAAGCCGCGTAACCTCCGACGAGTCCGGCGACAGTCGTCACAACGGCGAATAGGAGCCTTGTCCGGTCGAAATAGAGGAGCGAGAGAATGATCGGCATATCGAGCGCGACGTACAGCCCGTTCACGACGCCGCCGAACACGAACAGGATGACGCCGGCGATGACGAGTCCGGTTATGATCAGCATATAGTCGCCGCCGCGTTGCATGGCGCGATAAGCGATTTCGGCAAGCAGCAGCGTTCCGCCAAAAGCCCCCGCCGCGAGCATCAAATTATGCGGTAACGAGACCCGTTCGGCGCCCGACCCTATTTTTACGGCATATACGAGAATCCCGGTCACTACGATCATGCCCGCTATCGCCCAGTATACATTCAATACCCATCTGTTCCACTCGCGCGTATGTCTCTGTGGAGTCGCATTCATCATCGTTGTTCACCGCTTCGTAGTCCAAATGTGCAAATAACATACCCGAAAGAGATGTCTCCGAAAGGCAGCCGGCTGGCATGGCGGCCAGTGTCCGCTGCAGCCCCGATAGCTTTGCGCCGCCGCGTTTCCGCGGGTTAGCCGTTGTCTTCCTATTGGTAGGTTACGTTCAATATTACGCGAATATCGTTAGAAAACAATTAAAAATTCTATCATTTCGCAGCCTTTGAATTCTCCAAATTGTTCTTGATTGTAAGGAAAAAGTATGTTTTGTACTATATTCGAGGATAGTACCTAGACTCGGGTATACCAAATTGCGCGCCGCCAAGCGATACTATACAATGGTGGGTAATTAGAATCCACGTAAACGGAGGTAGCAATGATGAGCATTCGTTCCATCACCGACACGACGCTGCTGAACAACGGCGTACATATGCCTTGGCTGGGATTAGGGGTATGGCAGGTAGCGGAGGGGCAGGAAGTCATTCAATCCGTGGCGTACGCGCTGAAGCACGGCTATCGTTCGATCGACACGGCAGCCGGCTACCAGAATGAGGCGGGAGTAGGAGAAGCGATCCGCAAGAGCGGCATCCCTCGCGAACAGCTGTTCATCACGACGAAGCTGGCCAATCGCGATCAGGGCTATGAATCGACGCTTCGCGCGTTCGAGGATAGCCGCTCCAAGCTCGGACTCGACTATATCGATCTCTATCTCATCCACTGGCCCGGCAAGGATAAATTCCAAGAGACTTGGCGGGCATTCGAGAAGCTGTATAAGGACGGACTGATTCGCGCCATCGGCGTCAGCAACTTCAAGGTACACCACCTGGAGCGACTGGGCGAGAGCAGCGACATCGTGCCGGCCGTGAATCAGGTGGAATTCCACCCGCTGCTCCAGCAGCAAGAGCTGCTGGGCTACTGCCGGCAGAAGGGCATCCAGCTCGAGGCATGGAGTCCGCTCATGCAAGGCCACCTCGATCTCCCGCTTATCGCGGATCTCGCTCGGAAATATGGCAAGACGGCGGCACAGATCATCCTGCGCTGGGATCTGCAGTTGGGCGTCGTCACGATTCCGAAATCCGTGCGCGAAGCGCGCATCCAAGAGAACGCCGGCGTCTTCGACTTCACGCTATCCGACGAAGACATGCAGGCCATCGGCAGCTTGAATCAGGACCGCCGGTTCGGTCCTGACCCGGATACGCTGCTGTTCTAATAGAGATGTTGATATGACTAGAGACAGGGCCTGCTAGGCCCTGTTTTTTTTTTTGCTTCATGGTACATGTGCAGGCGGTCGAAAGGCGCGTTTAGGATGGCTCTCGCAGCCAAATAAAATCCAACAAGTTACTGAGAGTGATACCCTATCCATCCAATATATGCTAATATAGGAATCTACTATATTCGACATAGAAAGCGAGTAGATTCGACAAATGCGACTTCTGAAACCAAGCGTGATTATCCGAATGCTGATGGCCGCAGCATTGCTCATCGGTTGTCTCCCTTCCTCCTCGACGACTGCTGCGGCAGCAGCAACGAAAGCCCCTGTAGCAGAGACTCCCTGTCCTGCTCCCTGCAGCACCTACGACCTCATCGTCATCGGAAGCGAAATCGAGGGCATGTTCCTGGCAAGAGCGGCCCACAATCTAGGCAAGCGAGTACTTGTCCTCGATCCCCGTCCGAAGCCTGGCGGACAGCTCATCCAAGGGCAAATGATGGTGCTCGACGAGCCCAACGATGCCAAAGGCCGCAGTCTCGTACAAGGCGAACTTAAGAAACTCTATGATGGCTATAAGGATAAGCGTATCAGGAAAGTAAGTGAATTCAACACGTATTACAATAATCTGATCCATCCGCTTCCAATGCGCAGCAGCATCTCGATCGAGGCGATCAAGACCGCGCCGAGCGGGGACAATCGTACGCTTCGGTATATCGTCTACCGGGCGCAAGACGGCCACCGCTACAACGTCGCCGCGGAACAATGGGTTGAGAACACCGACCATGCTGCGCTTAGCGGCCTGCTGAAGCTGAAGCGCATCCCGGGCACGGAATCGTTATTCCAAGGAGGCGGACCGGAACCGGAATATATGGCGGCAACCTTCGTCCTTCGCTTCAAGAACGTGGACTGGGTGGCGCTGCATGAAGCGACGCTTCAGGACTACCCGTTGGCGAAGCTTGCGCGCAAGTACGGTCCCGGGACGTATGTAGACTGGAGCTTCGGAACGGGCTTCAGCAACGTGACGGCCAATTACGAGCCGACGGATCCGCAACTGAAGCTGCGCGGCATAAATTCGACTTACCAGCGCAACGGTCAAGTTATTATGAACGCCTTGCTCATATACGACGTTGACCCATCCGATCCGGAGTCGGTTCGAGAGGCCGTGAAGAAGGGGAAGGCGGAGGCGCCGCATGTCCTGAAATTTCTGAAGAAGAATATTCCGGGCTACGCGCGCGCAGAATTGGATACGCTGCCCGAATATCTCTACATTCGAGAGTTCGACCGCTACGAAACGGAGTATGTCCTTAAGCGGAATGATCTGTTGAGCAAGCGCATGTTCTGGGATAACGTCAGCATCGGCGGCTACGCGATTGACGTGCAAGGGACTCGCCGTTTCCCGAACGGCCAGTCCCTCGGATCGGTGGACCGGTACGGCTTGCCGCTCCGATCCTTCCTGCTGAAGGAGGTCGATAACGTGATTGTCGTCGGCAAGAATACCGGCGCTGCCGCGGACGCATACGGCAGCGTGCGCATATTGCCTAATACGGCACTGGCCGCACAGGTCATCGGCATCCTCGTCGGACGCGAGCAGAAACCGCTGCGTGATCTGACGGAAGCAGACTTTAAACGAATTCACGGCTATCTGAAGAAGGACTATTCCATCCAAGTATCAGGCTAGCGGACACCAACAATCCCGGAGAACGGCGCACGCCGGCCTCCGGGATTCTGCGTCCGTCTCCAGAACGCAAATAACCCGGAGCCCGGCATCTATTCGATGCCAAACCCCGGGATAATCGTACAGCACGCGTGATTGCGTCTGCCTATTTTATACCATGACCTTACACATGTCGTTCGTGAACGCCACCGGATCCTCGACAGGCAGCCCTTCGATGAGCAGCGCTTGGTTATACAGCAGGTTCGTGTACAGGTTGAGCTTCTCCTTGTCGGACGCGTATGCCGCCTTCAGCGATTGGAACACGTCATGCCCGACGTTGATCTCGAGCACCTTCTCCGCCTTGACGCCTTCGCCGCCGCCCGGCATCGCCTTCAGGATCTTCTCCATCTCGATCGTCAGCTCGCCCTCGGCGGACAAGCAGACCGGATGCGACTTCAGCCGCTTCGATGCCTTGACGCTCTTCACCTTGCCGGAGAGCTGCTCCTGCATGTAGGCGAACAGCTCCTTATTGTCGTTCTCCTCGGCGTCCGTCTTCTTATCCGCTTCGTCGGCCTCGATGCCGAGATCGCCGCTCGATACGGAGCGGAACTCCTTATCCTTGTACTTCATGACCATCTTGATCGCGAACTCGTCGACCTCGTCGGTGAAGTACAGAATTTCGTAGCCCTTATCCGCGACCACCTCGGCCTGCGGCAGCTTCTCGATCCGCTCGATCGAATCGCCGGCCGCGTAGTAGATGTACTTCTGATCCTCCGGCATGCGCGAGACGTATTCTTCCAGCGTCACGAGCTTCCGCTCCTTGGAGGAAGTGAACATCAGGAGATCCTGCAGATCCTCCTTGTTCATGCCGTAGTCGCTGTACACGCCGTACTTGAGCTGGCGGCCGAACGACCCGTAGAACTTCTCGTACTTGTCGCGCTCGTCCCTCAGCAGGCTGAGCAGCGTGCTCTTGATGCGGTTCTTGATGTTCTTCGCGATCAGCTTCAGCTGGCGGTCATGCTGCAGCAGCTCGCGGGAGATGTTGAGCGACAGATCCTCGGAGTCGACCATCCCCTTCACGAAGCTGAAGTAATCGGGCAGCAGGTCCGCGCACTTGTTCATGATCAGGACGCCATTGGAATACAGCTCCAGGCCCTTCTCGTATTCCTTCGTGTAATAGTCGAACGGCGTGTTCTCCGGAATGAACAGAATCGCGTTCTACACGACGGCGCCGTCCGCGCTGATATGGATATGCTTGATCGGCTTGTCGAAGCCGTAGCGCTTCTCCATGTAGAAATTGTTGTAATCGTCGTCCGTCAGCTCGCTCTTGTTCTTGCGCCAAATCGGCACCATGCTGTTGACGGTCTGCTCTTCCTCGTATTCCTCGAATTCGCCTTCCGCGCCCTCCTTCGGACGCTGGCCCTTCACGTCCATCTTGATCGGGTAGCGGATGAAGTCCGAATACTTCTTGATAATCGACTTCAGGCTGTACTCTTGGAGGAACTCGTCGTAGTTGTCGTCCTCCGTGTTCGGCTTGATCGTCATCGTGATCGTCGTGCCGACGGCTGCCCGCTCCGCAGGCTCGATCGTGTAGCCGTCCGCGCCGTCGGATTCCCATTTATAAGCTTCGCTGCTGCCCAGCGCGCGGCTGACCACCGTCACGTTATCCGCGACCATGAAGGCCGAATAGAAGCCGACGCCGAATTGGCCGATGATGTTGCGGCCTTCCTTCAGCTCGTTCTCGTTCTTGAAGGCGAGCGAGCCGCTCTTGGCGATGACCCCGAGATTGTTCTCGAGCTCATCCCGCGTCATCCCGATCCCCGTGTCGGTAATCGTGAGCGTGCGGTTGTCCTTGTCGGCCGTTACTTTAATGAAGTAATCGTCTTGGTTGAACGTCAGCGAATCGTCGCTTAACGCCTTGTAATAGATTTTGTCGATGGCGTCGCTGGCATTGGAGATAAGCTCCCGCAGGAAAATCTCCCGCTGCGTATAGATCGAGTTGATCATCATCTCGAGCAGACGCTTCGACTCGGCTTGGAATTGCTGTTTCGTGGCTGCCATGTGCGCATTCTCCCTTCGATCTTGTGTACGTTGTTGATAACGATCTGACATGCAAATTAGCACTCTAATCATCAGAGTGCTAATTCTTCTACTACGAATTTATCACATTGGGAAAATGGGTGTCAACCGGGAGTCGGCGACAAGCGAATCTTGGGCATCTCGTATCCTCGGTCCATCGTCGCGTTCTGCTCGACGTCGGATATGACAGCGGGACATGGCGCATCGCATTCCGTTACTAGAGGCGCAGCCGTCCGATCCTGCAAACAGGAAAATATCCCCACAAAACCCGTGAATTCCCCACAACAAGCGCCCGATTCCCGAATTCTGTCGAAGTCGGACGCCACAGCCATGACATTACTCGTGACGATCCGTAAGGTTCTTAATCGCTCCGCATCGTCTACAATCGAGAACAGTGATCGACTAAGTTATGCGAAGCGAGGCTGCCATCCGATGAGACCGCGATTAAAACCACTGCTTCCCGTCATCCGCCATGCGGATAACCGCCTGCAGATCGGGGATGAACCCCGGCTTGCCGCCGAGCTCACGAACGAGAGCGGCGGACTGCTCGAACTCCTCGAGCTGATGGACGGTACGCGCACCGTACAGGAGATACTCCGCGATGCCACCGCACCGACCGAGTCCGGCAGCGCCTCCGTGCTGACGGAAGCCGAACTGGGAGACATCCTCGATGCCCTAGACGAGCTGCGCATTCTGGACGATGCGTCCGCGGACGTCCCGCTGCAGCCCGATCAGATCCGTTATACGGGGAACTATCATTACTTCTCGGCCTTCAGCAACCTGGAGACGCCGAGCACGGCGTTCCAGCGCAGACTGAGCGACACCTCGATTGTCGTGCTCGGCATGGGCGGGCTCGGCAGCAATCTGCTGCTGCAAGCCGCCGGACTCGGCTATGGCAAGATCCGAATGGTCGACGGCGACATCGTTGAGCTCAAGAATCTGAACCGCCAGACGTTATACGACGGGCGGAGCATCGGAAGGCGCAAGACCGAAGCCGGCCTTGCCCGCCTCGAAGCGCTCAATCCCGCGATCGCGTATACATGCATCGACCGCGTCATCGCGGGACCGCCGGACCTCGAGGATATCGTCACGGAGGACATTGACCTCGTCTTCTGCGCGATGGATTCGCCGCCTTACGAGATTCAGAGCTGGGTAGACGAGATCTGCGTGCGCCGGGGCATCCCTTACGTGGCCGGAGGCTGCGGCATGACGCAAGGCCAGTACTATTCCGTAATTCCGGGCGTAACGAACTGCAAGCGTTGCTTCTTCCGGCAGGCCTTCGGCATGCATGGCGCCGCGCTCGCTGCCGCTGCGGCCGCGCCGGTCAATCCGGCGATCGCGCCGCACATCGCGATGGTGGCCTCGCTCATGATGAGCGAGGGGCTGCGGATCTGCCTAGGCTATGCGGAACCGGTATCTGCCGGCCGCCGCACGCTGATCGACTACGTCCAGTCGAACATCGAAAGGGAAGAGCCCTGGGCAGCCGACCCGGGCTGCGCCCACTGCTCGGCACTCGCACGAAAGGAGGTGACAAGATGAAAATCCAAGTAAAAAAACTGGCCAACGTGAAGCTGCCAGGCATCCGTATCTGGAGCTAATCCGTATCCGGTATGATTCCTAATCGATGACAAGGACGGGCGAGCGCTGCTCCCCGTCCTTGTTATCATCCTTCCATCTCTATCGATACAGGGGGCGTAATGTAGTGACGATCCAACTCATGCAGGAGCTGACGCCCGATGCCAGCGTGTCCCTGCACCCGCACGAGCTGCTGCCGGACGGCGAAGACGTTATCGCGAAGCGGCTCGATCTTGTCAGCTACATCTCGCTCTCGCCGGATGCCGCACGCATACTGACCTGTCTCCGCGAATGCGAACGAATGGATCTCACGCTCGCAAGGTTCGAAGCCGAGGGACTCGCCTTCGAGGACCTCCGGGATTTCGTGCTGATGCTCGCGGAATCGCAATTCGTCCACACGGTGAACGGCCATGCAATCAGCTTGCAAGCCTCCGCGCCTGCTCAGACCGTCGCACGGAGCGCGGTTGCCGGGATGCTGTTCGGCTCGGCCGCATGGATCATCTATGGCTTGATCGCCATCGCCTCGCTGCTCTTATTCGCGTTCGCCGAGCAGACGCGCCCCGCCGGAGACGACTTCTACTTCAGCGGATCGGGGCTCGCGTCGCTCATCGTCAACCTGCTCGGCATGTGGGCTGTCGTGTTCATCCACGAGTTCGGACACGTGTATGCTGCCCGCCGAGAAGGCATTGCCGGGCGCATCTCATGGGGATACCGCTTCATCTTCCTCGTTATCGAGACGGACGTCTCGGACATCTGGTCCATCCCTCGCCATCGGCGGTACAGCATCTATATGGGCGGGCTGGCTTGGACGTTCGCCATCATTCTCGTGCTGCAGCTCCTCTTGTTCGCGCCGCTGCCGGACACGCTCATGAAGCTGGATCGGCTGTTCATTCTGCTGCTCCTGCAGACGATCGTGTTCCAGTTCGTCATCATCCTGCGCACGGACTTGTATTACGTGCTGACGAATTACTTCCGCATCGATGATCTGTACGAACGTGCCCTGCGCTTCCTCGGCCGGCTGGTCCGGCTGCAGACGCATGCGATCCGCCAAGATTGGACGATGCTCTCCAATCGCGATCGGCTGGTCGAGACCTCCTTCCTCGCATATAGCATTGTCGGCATCGGCATCACCGGCTTCCTGTTCATTCAGGTCGATCTGCCGTTCTTCGAGGCAACCGCTCAGGTCATCACGAGCAAGCTGCTGCACGAACCGCTATTCTCGGCAGCCTACTGGGACGGCATCTTCTTCGCGACGCTGCTGCTGAACCCGATCGTCATCGTCGCGGCCTACTGGGGCATCGATTGGCACCGCGCACGCGCGGCGCGCCGGCAGCAGCTCTGGACAAGGTGATAACAGGGAGGAGAACGTAGAATATGGAGCTTAAGCGAGGGTTTATTTTCATCATCGGCATGAACATCGTCATCGCGGCATGTCTGGTCGGACTGTCGCTGCTGCTGCGTTAATGGCGTTACTAGCAACTCTTCCGCCGCCTATGTCGTCATAGGTAGAGATAGACAACTAGATTCAAGCGGGAGAGATTGCAGTTGAACCGTACGATGAAGAAAATTGCGGCGTCCGCCGCGCTGATCTCGCTGCTGGCGAGCGGCGGCGGCATCGCGGAGGCACAAGCCTTGCAGGCAACAAAGACTACCATCGAGCTGGACGGATATCCGCTTCCTTTTCCGATCGAACCGGCTGTGGTGAACGGCCTCAATATGGTACCGTTCCGGGCCATAGCGGAAGCGCTGCAAGTCGAGGTCGCATGGAACGCGAAGACGAAGACGATCACGGCGACGAAGGCAGGCGCCGACAAGGCGCAGCCGCATACCGTCATTCTGCGGTTAGGCGACTCGACAGCGTCGGTGAACGGGATGCCGGTTAAACTCCACGCGGCTCCGATATCCGAGAACGGCCATACGCTCGTTCCGCTTGCCTTCTTCAGCTCGCAGTTCGGTGCTCACGTCGCGTGGGACGGCCCGGCGCGAACCGTCCGCATTCAATCTCCGGCCGCGGATCTCTATACGATGGGCTACTACGCGATTTCGTCCTTCGATGAGCGGGCCTACATCCCCTCGTTCGACGCCGTCGCGTTCGGCTGGTCGCGCATCGATGCCGAAGGCCGCCTGACCCTGAACGGCACGACGTTCAAGTGGCCGCAGAATGCCGGCGAAGTCACGCCGGAATCGATCGTTCGGGATACCCGAGCCGAGGGAACCCATGCCCATCTCATGGTATTCGGCACGGACGGACAGGGAGAGCTTACCAAGCTGCTTAGCGATCCTGTCCTCAGTCGGCAAGCGGTCGACACGATAGTCGCTACTGCCGTCGACAAGGGCTTCAACGGCATCTCGCTCGATCTCGAAGGGCTTGGACTTACCGGAGACTATGAGCAGGTACAGCAATCCTATACCGCATTCGTGCGGCTGCTGGCGTCGGAGGCCGAGCCCGCCGGGCTGACGCTCTCGATTGCCCTTCACCCGCTCAACGGGGCTTACCACGGGTACGACTACGAAGCGCTCGCCGGGCTAGCCGATGAATTGATCATCATGGCTTATCCCTATGCGAATGAAGACGCGCCCGAGCCGATGAACCGTGTCGACGAGGCGATCCGCATGGCGCTGAAGGAAGCCCCGCGAGAGAAGCTCGTGCTCGGCATCTCGTTCGGCAGCGAGGATGCGTCATCCGTGAACGGCAAGATCGGCTTAGCCAAGCGATACGGCCTCAAGGGCGTCGCGTTCTGGCGGATCGGGCTGATCGGGGAAGAAGCGATGGCCGCGATGGAGTGGACGATCCGAATGGATTAAGCGAGCGCGGACAGCGTGCGCAGCACATGGTCGACCAGATCGGGGATATCGCCCATCTGGTCTTCGTCGATTCGGCGGGCGAACCGCAGCTCCGCCGAGCAGCGATAGATCGCGTGCGCCTGCCCGTACACATAGCTCAGCGTCTGCACAGGCGGCTGCTCCGGCTGCCAGATGTCCCTTAAGATTTCATCGAGCCGCGGGCACTGCAAGTCAGCGTCCTCGACGGCAAGCTCGAAGCGGATCGAGAGCGTGCAGGCCGGCGTCTCGCCAGGCAGCTCCAATAGTTCGGCAGCCAAGTCCCGCAGAGAGGCTTCGAGCCGAATCTCCGCCGCGATGTCGGGGCGGTCCCGCAGCGCGAGACGGATCGCGAACTCCCGCGCCATCACGGCCAGATCGAGCCGGTCGATCCGGTTCGTCACTCGCACCTGACCGGTCAGGTTATCCAAGTCATACACTTCGTTCTCAAGGGCTACCTTGAGGTTATCGATAATCGTCGGGTCGAATAGCATGGATCCGTCACCTTCCCTTCTTGGCCGCATGCGCCATCAGGTAGCGGATGTAAGCATCGTCGCGCGCCAGCCACGCCGCATAGTGCCGCTTCGCGTAGTTCTCGGCTTCCTCGAACGTATCGAACGACGTCTCCAGCGTCTCCTCGTTCGCATCGATATGCCAGCGGCCGCCGGTCTGGAACAAGTACAGCAGCGCTTCCTCCCGATTCTCGTATAGGACGCCGTACTGCGAACCCTTGACGTTGTATTCCGTCTTGCCCGAATCGAACCGAATCGGCTCCTGAGGGAACGGCTCTACCGCATATAGGCGAAAAGCCTCCTGTGTCAACGAACTGCCCGCTGCCTTCGCGTGGCCCCCGCCTCCGAACCGTCCTGCCACCTCGGATACGTCGACGTTGTCGTGGATCGTGCGCAGACTAAGCTTCTTGCCGCCCATATTCAGAATGGCGATGTAGTCCAGATGCGGGAATTCATTGCCGAGCGCATGGCTGAGCTCCGAATGGTACGATTCCGCATGCACGATGCCGACGCAGCGGTCCTCGACGAACGTCTGGACAAGCTCTCGCTTTTTCCGCCGGATGTACCGCTCGATCTTGCCCTCCTCCAGCTCCAGCATCTTCTCCTCGAATTCGGTGTAAGCGAACGACTCCTGCTCCATGACGCGACTTGCCATCATGGCCTCGAATTCATCCAGCGAGTAGAGGAAGAACAGGTCATTGAGCCGCTTGGCCGACGCGATGCCCTTCTCCTCCCACTCCCACGTATCATATTGCCGCACCAGCTCGACGAATTCGGCGATCGCGGCGCGCTGCTTGAGCAGTCCGTGCTGGACCAGATAGTCGTAGTATAGCGATGTCGCCGAAGCGAGCCTCCCGTCGTCGTACGCGACCTGCACGCATGCCCATGAATGGCTGTTCAGATGAAGCGCGGATTTGTGGTGGTCGAGCAGCCGGATCGAGCCGCCTTGGGCAGCGTACTGGTCCAGCCCCTTGGCGTTCGATTCGTCGACCGAGAGATCCGTGATGAACAGCAGCTTGCCCTTCTTCGGCTTATTGCCTGCCCGCTCGAGATAGCGCTGCACCTGCGGGTTCAGGCTGGATACGGAATGATAGCGGATATCGGCCTTATCGCCGAACGCGCAGCGCGCAAGAATGCCGCAGCCGACGCCGTCCAGATCGTTATGGGTATATAGCTCGTGCATGCATGAACAGCCTCCTGTATGCCAGTGATTGCCAAGTTAGCTTTTCCTGGCAAGGGGCATGGCATACCGTTCCATCCCGCTATAGGCTATACTAGAGCATGACCATATTTATTGAAGGGACGTGTACTTGTACCCATGAACGAATCAAGCCGCTTCGTCGTGATCGGCTCGTACGCCGACGCCGCCGATCCCGGGCTGTATGTCGGGCGCTATGACGCCGAGCATGGACGCATTGCCATTGTGGAGCAGGTCGACGGCCTGCGCAACCC
>JAEZCJ010000034.1 GCA_023433615.1 Bacillota bacterium
TCGTAACGGTGAATTACCGGTTAGGCATCATGGGTTTCCTCTACTTAGATGAAGTTGGCGGCGATGCATATGCCGCTTCCGGCAACTACGGCATTCTGGATCAGATCGCTGCGTTGGAATGGGTGAGAGACAACATTGAAGCGTTCGGCGGCGATCCCGGCCGGATCACGATTTTCGGCGAGTCTGCCGGTGCAAGAAGCGTCGGTCTGCTGCTCTCGCTGCCGCAAGCGGAGGGGCTGTTCCACCAAGCCATTGTCCAGAGCGGCATGATCACGACGTACCGCAGCAGGCAGGACGCTGTTCGCATCACGGACGACGTGCTCCAGAAGCTTGGCATCGGCAAGCATGAAGCAGGCAAGCTGCGGGAACGGTCGGCCGCCGAGCTGTTGGAGGCCGCTCCTCCGTTCGGACCGCATGTGGGGCTGGAGCCTACCATCGACGGGGTCTTCCTTCCTGACCTTCCGCTGGTTCGCATAGCCGAAGGATGCGCGAGGCATATTCCGATCATGATCGGCACGAATCGCCATGAGATTATGCCGGGGTTCGATCCGAGGTGGAGAGGGAAGACGGACGAGGAACTGATGGACATCTTCGCGGAACGCGTCGGTCCGTCGTTCGAGAGGGCTTCTTCGTTCTATCTCGATAAATATGCCGGCGAGCCTAGTCTCCAGCATAAGCTAGCCCACCTGTTAACGTATCGCGACTTCGTCGTCCCTGCCGTCCAATTGGCTCAGGTTCAAGATCGCTATCACGCGAAAGCTTGGGTCTACCGTTTCGACTATGAATCGAACGGCTTCGCCACGCACGGCCTAGAATTGCCGTTCGTGTTCCGCAATCTTCGCGCCCCGTCTGCCGAGCGGATTACCGGAGACATCGCGTCCAAGGAGCTGCTGGCAGACAAGATGCATCAAGCTTGGATCGCATTCGCGAGAACGGGGAATCCGAATTGGCCCTCGTTCACGGCGGAGAAGCGGGAGACGATGATTTTTAACGTAGAAAGCGGGGTTGAACAGGATCCTCTAAGCGATGAAAGGCAGTTGTGGGAAACGTGCAAGTAACCTCCATGTCAGGCACATAAATTCTATTAGGGGGATACGAACGATGAAGAAGAGATCGACAGCCATGCTTCTGCTTGCGTTCATGCTCGTGATCAGCGTCATTGGTTCGGCATGCAGCAACTCCGGATCGAACAACAACAACAACAACAACAACGGGGCTCAGGTTACGAACGATGCGAAAGACACGACAGATGCGAGCGGCAGCCAATCGAACGACACGGCAGCAAACGCGCAAGATAGCGATGGATCGACGGACGCATCGGGCAAACAAGGAGGTACGCTTCGGCTTGTTCTAGGGGGCGATCCGACGATTATCGGCTATAACCCCGGCATTCGATCGATCAATGACTACATGGTCAGCCACACGGCATTGGAGACGTTGGCACGCTACGACGCGAACAGCGAGCTTGAGCCTTTGCTAGCCGATAACTGGGAGGCGGATGCGGCTGCCAAGACCATCACGATTAAATTGAAGTCCGGCATTACGTTTTCCGACGGATCGGCATTCAACGGCGAAGCGGTCCGATGGAATCTGGAAGAATATCGCCTGGCGAAGAAACCGATCTTTAACGAAAAGGATACGCAGTCGATCGAGGCTGTCGACGATACAACGGTGAAAATTACGCTTCATTCCTGGGACATCGGCTTGCTGGATGCCATTCTCCTCATTCCGATGACATCGCAGAAGGCGTTCGAAGCGCATGGCAAGGAATGGGCGGAGCAGAACCCTGTGGGAACAGGTCCCTTCGTCTTGGATGCGTGGAATCGGTCGGTTAAAGTAACGTTCAAGAAGAACGAGAACTACTGGCAAGAGGGATTGCCTTACCTCGATGGAGTAGAATGGCATATTATCGCCGACCCGACCACGGCTTCCGCATCGCTGCAAGCCGGGGAAGTCGATGCCTTATACAACACGTCGTCGCAGATTGCCAATGAGCTGAAAGGGAACTTCAACGTGCTGCAGCTCGAGAATGCCAACGGCGCGGCCGGACCGACGATCTATATTGCCGGTGATAATCCAGATTCGCCATGGGCGAACGCCAAAGTACGCCAAGCGCTCTCGTACGCGATCGATCGGGAAGCGCTGGCCAACACGTTGACCTTCGGGTACGGCATCGCGACCAACCAGTACAGCATTCCAGGCACTTGGTCGTATAACGAGAACGTCAAGGCGAGCTATGATCCCGCTAAAGCGAAGCAGTTATTGGCGGAAGCCGGGTATGCCGACGGCTTCGAGACCGAGCTGACGATGGATAACATTCCGGACAACACCCAGCTGTATACGGCCGTTCAGGCTTACTTGGCGGAGATCGGCATCAAGGTGAAATTGAATCCGAAGGATGCTGCCGCGTTCCGGGAAATTACCGGACCTGAAGGCAAGTGGGAAGGTCTGATCGGTTACCTGTTCCGCGTGGATGCCGACCCGTCCTCGAACATGATTCGCAACTTGGCGACATTCGGCACGAACACGAAGAGCACGGCTGATGTTGCGGAGTTCGACGAGCTGCTGCGACAATCGCGCGGCGCAGCCGACGCGAATGCGAAGAAGGATTACGCGCATCAGCTGCAGCTCTTGGCCTTCGAGCAGCACGCGCTCGCGGTTCCGCTATACGTCACGCCGCCTACTTCGGTCACAAGCAAACATGTCCATGACACAGGGCTCGTGGGCACGTATCTGATCAACTGGACGCCTGAGAAGGCTTGGCTTGAGAGCAAGTAACACAATACCATGCCGAGCGAAACAAGACGGAGAAGTACCCGAGCGGGTACTTCTCCGTTTGCATCCCAGTCATAGCGGACGTTGTTCGATCAGTAAGACAAATGCGACGAAGATTGGCCGATCACGAAATCGCAGGCGGTCATTCATGACCGTATAACGCTTTAAAACGGAATATCACAATTCTAACGGACGCTGGTGACCGGCATTCATGATTATCGATGATAGTATTGGCGGGTAATCACCATAATGGCCGTTTATGACCGTTGGGAGGTTGAAGATGACGGAAATCGGCGCTAACGGACATTATTGTCCGCCGCCCATGCAATGGACGCGACTTCGCGGCTGCTTGAGGAGATTGGCCCCTATCCAGCTCCAGACAGAAGAATGAAGGCCAACCGGAACGGTTAACGTTCCGGTTGGCCTTCGCTTGTATGCGCGTTACGGCAAGAGCGGTTCGAACTGACCGGTGATCGCTTGATGGCCGTTGTTCGCTTCATAGGCTTCTTCGCGTTCGACCTCGAACTTCTCCATGATCGGCAAGTCGCTAACGGAGAACAGGTAGGAGTCCTCCAAAGCCGCGTGCTCATGCCATGCCCAATTCGGGACGACGAGAAAATCGCCTTCGGACCAGTCGAAGCGTACGCCGTCAATGACCGAGTAGCCGGAGCCCTTGTACACTTGATAGATGACCGAATGGGTGTGGCGATGCGCTCTCGAGTGGAAGTTCTTCGGCAGCTTGTGCATCCAGGAAGCGATGTTAGGGTTCGCTGTCTTGCCGTTCGAAGGGTTGATGAACTCGACGGCATGCCCATCGAACGGATCCGGTTCATACCGGCTCAAGCCGTTGAGCGCAGCCGATGTCTGCGACCACTTATACGAGCCGAGCGGGGCAACCTTGGGCTGGCGGTCCGAGATCGGACGTACCATGCCGCCCTCGTAACGACGCGCAGAGTGGTTGTCCGGCACCTGAGGCTGTTCGATTTTGTCCGGATACGGCTCGAAGAACGTTCCGCCTATGGCGTAGATCGTAGGGATGTCCAGGCAATCCATCCAGATCATCGGCTTGTCGCCAGGATGGGAGTGGCCGTGCCACAAGCCTTTGGGCGTCGTCAGGAAATCGCCTTCTTCCATGAAGAGGCGTTCGCCTTGCACGATCGTGTAGGCGCCTTCGCCCTTCATGATGAAGCGAAGCGCACTTTGCGTATGCCGATGTGAAGGTGCGGTCTCGCCCGGCAGTATCAGTTGAACGGCAGCGTACAGCGTCTGCGTGGTCGATGCCCAACCCCAAGGCTGCCGGCCGGTTAAGCCAGGGTTCTGCAGGTAAATGGCACGTCGCTCGCCGCCCCGGTCAGGGGTGAAGATCTCTCTGGCGGCCATCAGCTTCTCGTGCAGCAGCTCCCACTTCCATAAGTAGGGGACGGCCTGCGGCTTAGGCGTATGATGCATGAGTGCAGGAATGGCATTCCATAACGGACCTAGATAATAGCGCTCGATATCCTCGTTAAAGTCCTTCACGATTTTGCTCTGGAAAAAATCGTTCATCTCAGCCATGCGTAACGCGCCTCCTTATGCTATCCTGACTATTTCTGCGCCTGAAACTGCTCGATATTGCGCGCAATTTGCCTGACATGCGATGCTGCGTGGTCGACCAGCAAATGCTGGATGACGAATGACAGCGGCTTGATGCCGAAACGCGGATTGCGGCTCGGCGATTCCTGCTTCAGTTCATCGTCCGTAATCGGGCCAAGGACAAGCGCGACCTGTTCCTTAGCCTTGTTGATCGAATCCAGCACCTCCTCCAGCGAACGGCTGCCGACTGCCGCCAAGGCCGCTAACCGCCGCTCGTCTTGAAGGCCGCGCCCCCATTCCGTCCCGGGTTTATCCAGCAGGTTGTTGAGTTCATCCAGCCAATAGGGGATCGCTTCATCCACATGGACCAGCACCTCCATGACCGACCACTTGTCCTCGGCAGGCTTCCAGTTCAGTGCCTCGGAGCTTAGCTCCTGCGAGGCTGCTATGATTGTCCCCAACGATTGCTGCGTGCTCTGAATCGCTTCTTGCATGTTCATGGCATGATCCTCCTTATTCGCTTCTTCTAACGGTATTCTCGAGTGCGCCGATCTTGTCGATCTCGATCCGTACGACATCGCCGTCCTGCAGGAATACTTGCGGGTCGCGCGCGAATCCCACGCCGCCAGGCGTGCCCGTGAGAATGACGTCGCCGGGCTCAAGCGTCATTAAGCCGGATAGGAACTCGACCAAGCGAGGGACCGTGAACACGAGGTTCGCGGTGTTCGAACGTTGGCGTTCCTCGCCGTTCACCGTAAGGACGACCTCCAGTCCCGACGGGTCCGGGAGCTCGTCGGCGGTCATGAGCCAAGGTCCCATCGGGGCGCTGCCGTCGACGGCTTTGCCTTGCATCCATTGAATGGTTCGGCGCTGAATGTCGCGGTAGGTGATATCGTTGGCGATCGTATAGCCGGCTACGTAGTCTAGCGCGTCGGCTTGCGATACGTTGCGAGCTCGTCTGCCGATGACGAAGACGAATTCCGCCTCATAGTCTAGCTGCTCCGATATCGGATAATACGGAATATCGTCTTGCGGCCCGACGATCGTATTCGGATATTTGGCGAAAACGACGGGGTGCTCGGGAAGCTCGCGCTTCATCTCCAGGATGTGCTCGCGGTAGTTGTGGCCGACGCAGATCATTTTGCTCGGCTGGATGACCGGCGCTTCGAGCTTCACGTCCTCGAGACGATGAAGCACGGGATACGCGATCGAATCGGCATGGCTGCGAGCGTATGCGGCGGCACTCTCGGCGAGCTCCATGCTCGCCTTGCCGCCTTGCAGGAATTCCACCATATTCGCGGGGACGTATGCGTCCGCGATCTGCTTGGCACGGATCATGCCTTCAGCCTCTAGCTGCGCGACGAAAGCGTAGTTGAGGTCAATCACTGTCTCGTCCTGCATGCATCCGATGCGTGTCGTACCAGCCTTACTATAGCTGACTAGCTTCATCTTGAATCGTCCTCCATCTATTCTTTTTATAATGAAGATTACCAGTATCGAGGCTTGCTTGGTAGTTCACGCATGGCGAATTTATCGGTTCGGAATTCATACGCCATAGAGGATTGACTTCTCGGCTGCAGCTTGCTTAACGGGCGAGGAGTGCTTTTTTGGTTACGCATATCCATGGATTCGTCCATAACGTTCGAATCTTACGCGGCATTTTCATCCATGATGCATGTTATATCCCGTGTCCCCATTCATTACAATGAACATGGAAAGTCCCGATCTGAGGATGCGGGACGGGCTGCTGCGATGGATAACCATAGGGAGGATGTTCATGGACAAATCCAAACTTACCCTGCTTAATGTCGGCGATATTATTTTAGGTCCGGAGCCGGAGCGTTATTTTACCGAGGTCAAATCTACGTTGCTCGCGGCCGATCTCGTGGTCGGTCAGCTGGAGGTAACCCATACGAGCCGCAACGAGAAGGCGATCGAGCTTGACAGGCTACCCGAGAACCTAAGTCCATTGGCAACGTGCGGCTTCGATCTCGTCACGATGGCAGGCAATCATCTGATGGATGCGGGGGTAGAAGGCGTCGAGGACTCGATGGCTTGGCTGCGCGAGCATCGGATCGCGTACGCGGGCGCAGGGATGAATCTGGAGGAGGCGCGGCGACCGGTTATCATCGAGAAGAACGGAACGCGCATCGGCTATCTGAACTATAACTGCGTCGGGCCCAAATCGACTTGGGCGAAGCCGGACAGACCCGGCAATGCCTTTCTGGAGGTCATCACGCACTACGAGCTGGAGCATGAGACGCCGGGCGGACCGCCCACCATCTATTCCTGGGCAACGATGCCGACCTTGAAGCGAATGGAAGAAGATATCGGCAAGCTGCGGCCGCTGTGCGATGTGCTCGTCGTCGCATTCCACAAGGGAATCGGCCATACGCCGGCCAAGCTCGCGCAATACGAGCAGCAGGTGTCCTATGCGGCTATCGATGCCGGCGCCGATCTGATCGTGGCGCACCACGCCCATATTTTGAGAGGGATCGAGATCTACAAGGGCAAGGCGATTTACCACGGTTTATGCAATTTCGTGACGTGGGTGCCGCTGCTTGCGCCTTCCGATGATAAGGACCCGGATTCCTGGACGATGAAACGGATTGAATTTTTCGGGTTTATGCCGGATCCGGAATACCCGACATATCCGTTCCACCCGGAAGCGATCTATACCATTATTGCCAAGACGGATATTCGCGAAGGCCGAATCGCGCGCAACAGCTTCCTGCCCTGCATGATCGACAAGTCGGGCAAACCGATCATTCTGCAGCGCGATGAGCAGGGACAGCAGGTATTCGATTATATGGAAGCCATTACGCGCAAGGCGCGGCTCAACGCGAGATATGAATGGTCGGGCAACGAAATTGTAGTCAGCGATTCATGAAAGCGCTGTCTGCGACGAGGAGGAGATTGAATGGAAGCGGGCAAACCGAACTTCACGGTATGGGAGATGTTCGCAAGAACCGCGCATGCATATCCGGAGAGGGAAGCAGTCTATGATCTGACGCGCAGGGTGCAATACGGCGAACTTGAGCGGGAAGCGGAGCATGCGGCCGGTATGCTGTTGTCGCTCGGCATCGCAGCCGGCGATCGCGTAGCGGCTGCGCTGCCGAATTGGCATGAGACCGTCGTCCTCTATCTTGCGACGGCGCGGCTAGGCGCAGTGCTGGTGCCGTTTAATCCGAAATATCGCGCGCATGAAATGAAGAGTATCTTAACGAATGCGGAGGCTGCGCTGTTATTTGTCTGCGAAGAATTCGACCATGTCGACGTTGACGCGATTCAGCCGCTGGTGAAGCAGATCGTTACGGTTCGATACCGCAAGCCGGGGCTGCGATCGTACGAACAGCTGCTGGCTGACGCAACCCCTGCAGCACTGCCGGAGCCGCGTCTAGACGCCGCCGACATCTTCTGCATTCTATACACATCCGGAACGACCGGAACGCCGAAGGGGGCGCTCATTACGCATCATGCGCTGGTCCAATCGGGGATCACCATAGGCGAAAGCATGCGATGCACGGATCAGGACGTGTTCTTGGTCCTGGCGCCGATCTTCCACGTGTTCGGTCTGGGATGCAATCTGCTGTCTGCATTCCACTGCGGCGCGCGAATGGTGCTGCTGGATAAGTTCAAGGCTGCCAAGGCGCTCGAGCTCATCCAGGAAGAGAAGGTCACGATCCAGCATGCCGTGCCTTCGATGCTGAACTTGGAATTGAAGGATCCTGACTTGCGTGCCTATGATCTGTCTTCCTTGCGGGCAGGCATGACAGGCGCAGCGCCTTGTCCACCCGATATCATACGCGCGGTGAGAGAGGATCTGGGCATGGTGCTCAGCATCTCCTACGGGGCAACCGAGACGGGGACGGTGACGATCACGGCCTATGACGACAAGGAAGAGCGGATCTACCATACGATCGGCAAAGCCGTCGACGGCGTGGAAGTGAAGATCGTGAATGAGCATCGGGAGGAGGTCAAGTTCGGCGATGTCGGCGAGATCGCCTGCCGCGGCTTCGGCATCATGAAGGGGTATCGCCACATGGCGGAGCAGACGGCGGAGGTGCTGGATGCCGAGGGCTGGTTCTATACCGGCGACCTGGGCACGATGGACAGCGACGGCTACGTGACATACGTCGGGCGGAAAAAAGAGCTCATCATTCGCGGCGGGTTCAACATCTATCCGCAAGAAATCGAGGGCTTGCTGCAGAAGCATCCTAAAATCTTGGAAAGCGCAGTGATCGGCCTGCCCGATCCCGTCATGGGCGAAATCGCTTGTGCCGCAGTGAAGGTGAAGCCAGGCGAAATGGCGGACGCGGAAGAAATCATCGCGTTCCTGAAACTGCAGATCGCGCCGTATAAGCTTCCTTCCAAGTTCGTGTTTCTGGACGAACTGCCCGCAACCGCTAGCGGCAAGGTTCAGAAAGCAAAGCTGCGGGAGCAAATTATGCAGAACTAGGCAATGGAACAGTCTATAGCAGCGGATCTGATACCCGATCGGCTGTTTTTTCCTTAGAACCGATTAATTTCGGACATCATTTTCCTACATTATGAACGTACTCTTCCTCACGCGTAAATTTTACAATGGTATAAACTCAAGGCAAGGAGAATGGATAATGACAAACAAACTAATGAAAGTGGGTGTCGTAGGGGCAGGCAACATGGGCTCCGGCATCGCACAGAAACTTGCGCATGAGGGCTTGGAGGTCGTACTGGTCGATATTGCGAAGGACCAGGTAGCAAGAGGCGTATCGATCATAAGCAATACGCTCGACGAAGGGGTCAAACGCGGCATTTTCAGCGAGAAGGACGTGAAGGAAACGCTCGCGCGCATCCATGCGACATCCTCGTATGAAGCACTTAAGGATGCTGATCTGGTTATAGAAGCCGTCTTCGAGAACCTGGAAGTGAAGGGCGACGTCTTCAAGAAATTGGATGAGGTTTGCGGCGAGAAGACGATACTCGCCACCAACACGTCCAGCTTATATGTGAAGGATCTCGCACAGTTTACGAATCGTCCGGATCGGGTAATAGGGATGCACTACTTCTACCATCCAGCCAAGAATAGACTGGTAGAAATCATACCCCATGAAGGTACAAGCAAGGAAACGGTCGACAAGACGCTGTTAATCGGGAAGCTGCACAACAAGACGTGCATCGTGGTGAAGGATGCCCCCGGCTTCGCGGTCAATCGATACTTCGTATGCTTCCTCAACGAATCTGTCCATCTCTTGCAGGAAGGCGTAGCCAACATTCCGACGATCGACGAGGCGGCCAAGCAAGGGTTCGATATCGGCATGGGACCGTTCGAGCTCATGAACGTCACCGGCGTTCCGATTGCCGAGCATTCCGCGACCTACATGGCCAAGGAGATCAGCGCGTTCTATGCGCCGGCTGATCTGCTTCGGGAGAAGGTTGCCGCAAGGGAGGACTGGGATCTCAGCGGTCGAGTCGATCCATCCAAGTTCGAGATGATCAACCGCAGAATATATGCGGCCGTATTCGGAGCGGCAGGCGCCCAGGTGGACGAAGGCGTGGCAAGCATCGAGGATACGGATCGCGGGGCCAAGATCGGACTTCGCTGGAAGCTGGGGCCGTTCGAGCTCATGAACCAAGTAGGCGTCAAAGAAGCGTATGCGATGGTTCAAGAGCTGCATGCGACCCGTCCGGGATCTCATCTGCCCGAAGTTCTGAGGAAGCAGGCGGAGCTCGGCGAACCATTCGCGTTCCAGTACATCGACACGGAGATCAAGAACGGAATCGCATACATCACGATCAATCGTCCTGAAGCGATGAACGCCTTGAATCCGGTTGTCGTTGAGCAGTTGGAGCAGGCCTTCGACGAGGCGGAGCAGGACCCGCAGGTGAACGGAATCGCGATCCAAGGCGCCGGCAAGGCGTTCGTGGCCGGAGCCGATATCAAGCATTTCATCGAGTGTATCCAGAACGGGCGGTTGGATGAGAATATCGCGTTCACCCGCAGGGGCCATGCGCTTCTCCGTAAATTGGAGACCTCGCCCAAGCTGACGATTGCCGTGCTGGACGGCCTGTCGCTCGGCGGCGGCAGCGAACTGGCCTTGGCATGTCAAGCCATCGTCGCTACTGAGCAAGGCTCCATGGCCTTTCCGGAAAGCGGCTTAGGCATCTACCCTGGGCTGGGCGGCATGCTGCGCACCAATCATCAAGTCGGCAAGGAGCTGACCAAATATTATACCTTCACCGGCAAGAAGATCGATGCCAGAGAGGGCAAGGATCTGGGCTTGATCACGGAGCTCGCGGAGATGGAACAGATCGAAGCGACGATCGAAGCGTTGGTCCAGCGAGGCAAGCATGATAAATATGCGAAGCGGGCCGTTCCGTCCGCGTACTCGGAATATGTAACAGCCTTCTCGGATGACAATGTCAAGCGCTTGCTGAATGGAGAATCCGTGCAGGGCGTAAGTCACGAGCTGGCGGCTCAATTGTCCAAAGTCATCTCGTACAAAGGCATTATCGCGCTCGAGACGATGAACGAGCTGATCGATAAGCAATCGGGCTTGAGCATTGACGAGGGCATTGAACTAGAGTTGGACGGATTGGCGGCGATCTTCACGACGAAGGATGCGCTGAGCGGATTGACGGCAGCCCTTACGGGCAAGCGCCCGACCTTCGAGACCAAGATCGGAGGAAAGACGGCATAGTCGGGACTGCAGCATGCAGCGTGAAGGAGTGCCCTGGTCGATAAGGGCACCTTCATGCATCATCGGCCGGATTCACGTTAACGTGGAAGCGCTGACAATTTAGAATAAGGAGCCCTGGATCATGCTTACATTCATTGTGCGAAGGATACTGCAGACGATCATCATCCTGTTCATCGTTAGCGTCATCGTATTCTTGATCATGCACCTGCTTCCGGGTGATCCCGTCGAAATCATGATGGGAGACTACGCATCGCAAGAGGAAATGGAGGAAATGCGCGAAGAGCTCGGACTGAATAAACCGCTTCCGCTCCAGTACGTGCATTGGGTATCGAATGTGCTTCAAGGAGATCTAGGGCAATCGATCGCCTACAATCAGAGCGTCAATGATCTTGTGAAACAGCGGCTGCCGATCTCCTTCCATATCGGATTCCTGTCATTCGCGCTTGCGATCATCATCGGAATCCCGGCTGGCATTATCGCGGCAGTCAAGCGAGGCGGTTGGCTGGATTCCTTGATTACCGTTACCGCTAACCTGGGCATGGCAGTTCCGGTGTTCTGGCTGGGCATTCTCGGGGTGTACCTGTTCAGCTTGCAGCTGGGATGGCTGCCCGTGCAGGGGTATACGTCGCCAGGCGAAGATTTCTGGAGAAGCATGCATCAGAGCATTATGCCGGTCGTGCTGCTATCGCTTATCTCGCTTGCTTCTTTAACGAGGCAGACGCGTTCCTCGATGCTGGAAGTGATTCGGCAGGACTACATTCGCACCGCCCGGGCCAAAGGGTTGACGGAGAGCCGTGTCATCCTCAAACATGCCTTGCGGAATGCGCTGATCCCCGTCATTACGATTCTCGGCATGGGACTGGCGCACCTAGTCGGCGGTTCCGTGTTCATCGAACAGGTATTCAACATTCCGGGCATGGGTCGCTTAATGGTGCAATCCATCTTCGGCAAAGACTACATCGTCGTGCAGAGCGTAGTTCTCATCATTGCGTCTGTAGTCGCGCTAGGGAATTTGGCTGTTGATATTGCGTACGGATTCATCGATCCGAGAATCCGCTATAAGGGATGATGGGAGTGCGTGCCATGAATACCGAAACCGCATCTGTAACTGCTTACAATGAGCTGCCGCCGCAAACGAGCAGCGTTCGTCGATTTATTCGCGTATTAACGGCTCGCAAGGTTGTCGTCATCGCCATCTTGATCCTGCTGGTGACTATACTGGCGGCTGTCTTCGCGCCATTGATCGCGCCATTCGATCCTTACAAGCAGAACCTGTCGCAGTCGTTGCATCAGCCGTCCTCGGAGCATCTGCTCGGCACGGACATGTTGGGCAGGGATGTGCTCAGCCGCATTATCTATGGGGCCAGAGTGTCTCTGGTCGTAGGATTGGTTGTCGTGATCATAGCCGGCGTGCTGGGGATGTCGATCGGACTCGTGTCCGGTTACTTCGGCGGAAAGCTCGATTCGATCCTGATGCGCTTAATGGATGCCATGATTGCCATTCCCATGATCGTATTGGCGATGGCGATCGGAGCGGTGCTAGGCGGCGGGATCGTGAATGTCATCATCGCGCTCGGGCTGGCGATCGTCCCTGCTTATGCGAGACTGATGCGCGGGCAGGTACTGTCCGTGAAGCAATCGGATTACGTCATCGCCGGCATGCTCACGGGAATCAGCAGCTTGAGGAACATGGTGGTGCATGTATTGCCGAACTGCATCTCGCCGCTGATCGTATTGATCACGATGAATCTGGGCATGGCCATTCTGGCCGAAGCCGGTCTTAGCTTCCTGGGGCTCGGCATCGTGCCTCCCGGCGCGTCGTGGGGCTCGATGGTGAACGACGGTTACAAGTATCTGCTTACGAACCCCGTGCTGTCCATGGCGCCGGGCGTAGCGATCATGATCGTGGTTCTGGCGTTCAACATCGTCGGCGACGCCCTGCGCGACGCACTGGATCCGAGGCTTCGCGGAACGGAATAACCCGTCTGCCATCGCATGATCTGTACGATAACAATGCTTTCGGGAGGGTAACCCATATCATGAACCATCTTCTTGAAGTCAAAGATTTGAAGACTTACTTTTCCAGCGATGGTTCGACCATCAAGGCAGTTGACGGCGTCTCTTATCATATCGATGAAGGTGAAATCGTAGCTTTCGTAGGCGAAAGCGGTTCCGGCAAGTCGGTCACGCAATATTCCGGTCTGCAGCTGATCCCTACGCCTCCGGGCCGAATCGTAGGCGGAAGCGTCTTCTTCGAAGGGGAAGACCTGCTGCAGTACAAACCGAACAGCGAGAAGATGCGGGATGTACGCGGCGGGAAAATCGGCGTCGTCTTCCAAGAGCCAATGACTTCGCTGAATCCCGTCATTACGGTCGGAAAGCAGATCGCCGAGTCGGTCATGATTCATCTGAAGATGAACAAAGCAGACGCCAGAAAACGCGCCATCGAATTGATCACCATGGTTGGGATTCCCGACGCGGAGCACCGCGTCGATTACTACCCCCATCAATTCAGCGGCGGCATGCGGCAGCGCATCATGATCGCGATGGCCTTGTCCTGCAATCCGAAGCTGTTGATTGCCGATGAAGCCACTACGGCGCTCGATGTAACCACGCAGGCGCAATTGCTGGAGATGATGAAGAACGTCGTCAAGCAGACGAACACTTCGTTAATCCTCGTTACGCATAATCTCGGGATCGTAGCCAGATACGCTGAGCGCATCTTCGTCATGTATGCCGGCGGAATCGTGGAATCGGGCCCGACCAAGGAAATCTTCAAGAACCCGAAGCATCCCTATACGATCGGGCTCATGAAGGCCGTACCGCGCCTGGACGACCCGAAGGACCGGAAGCTGTTGTCCATTGAGGGCTCTCCGCCTAATCTGGCGAACAAATCGGAACATTGCGCATTCCTGCCGCGCTGCCAATTCGCGACGGATGTTTGCCGAAGCAAGCCCGCTCCTCCGCTCACGGCTGTAGGGGATGCGCATGAGGCTGCCTGTTATGAGAAGATCGAGAACTCGAGCACGCTCATCGGCAATGCCCAGATCGCGGCGGCCAAGAATGAAGTGTCCGTGTCTGCCGCCGGACTGGTCGAAGCGGAGAAGCCGCTGCTGCGCGAAGCGAAGGAAACGATCTTGGAAGTCAACAATCTGAAGATGTACTTTCCCGTCACGAAGGGGCTGCTCAGCCGGAAGGTCGCCGATATCAAAGCGGTCGACGATGTAAGCTTCGATATCCGCAAGGGAGAGACGTTGGGGCTCGTCGGGGAGAGCGGCTGCGGCAAAACGACGGTAGCAAGAACCATCCTGCGAATGTATGAACCGACCGACGGACAGATCATGTTCCAAGGCCACGATATTACGCGCATGTCGCTTGCCAGAATGCGCCCGCTGCGGCGCGATATGCCGATGATTTTCCAGGACCCGTACAGCTCGCTGGATCCGAGGCAGTCGGTCGGGGACATTGTCGGCGAGCCGCTGAAGGTGCATAAGCTGGTCAAGTCGCAGCGCGAATATGAAGATCGATTGGTCGAGCTGTTCGAGATGGTCGGATTGAACGCAAGCATACGGAATCGGATGCCGCATGAATTCAGCGGCGGGCAGCGTCAACGGATCGGGATCGCGCGCGCCTTGGCCAGCAATCCCTCCTTCGTCGTATGCGATGAAGCGATTTCGGCGCTTGACGTATCGATTCAAGCCCAAATTATCAACTTGCTGGAAGACTTGCAGCGGCAGCTCGGATTAACGTATCTATTCATTGCGCATGATCTCTCGGTCGTCCGTCATATCAGCGACCGTGTCGCGGTCATGTATCTGGGCAAGATCGTCGAGATCGCGGATTGGAAGACGCTGTACGAGAATCCGCAGCATCCCTATACGCAGATGCTGCTGTCCGCGGTGCCGATTCCGGATCCGTTCATCGAAGAAGTACGGGAGCATATCGAGATTCGAGGCGAAGTTCCGAGTCTGCTCAATCGGCCGAAGGGCTGCAATTTCTCGAATCGCTGCCCGATGGCAACCCAGGAATGCAAGGAGATGGAACCGCCGCTGAAGTCGGTCGGCGCAGACCACGGCGTGGCTTGTATCAAGGTGTGACATAGAAGAGGAGGAAGCAGTAGATGGCTAACCAGAGGAACGTAACTTCAATAATACTGTTGATTGCCTGTAGTGTACTGTTAATAGCGGGTTGCACGGAACGTTCCGGTTCCGGCGGGTCATTCTCGGTAGCGGTTTCCGATGATGCGGTCATCTTGGGCAATCCGCCGACCGTCATGAATCAAGCCGATCCCGATCGAGCGGCTCCCGCGGTCGAAAGATTGTTCCGGAGAGACCGTCAAGGCGAGGCGGTGCCTTACTTGGCCGACAGCTATCAAGTATCCGACGATAAGCTGTCCATTACGATCGAGCTGAAGCAAGGGATCAAATTCCATGACGGCTCGGACTTCAACAGCGAGGTCGCGAAGTGGAATCTGGACCGTTACATCGCGACAGAGCGAGCGGAATTGGCGAAAGTGCAATCGGTGGTGACGACAGGCGATTATACCGTCGTACTCCGATTGAGCGAATACGACGGTCTGCTCCTCCAATACTTGTCGGCCATTCCCGGCATGATGGTGTCGAAGCAATCGGTCGAGAAGAACGGGGACGAATGGGCGGAATCGAATCCTATAGGCACCGGCGCATACCGTTTCGTTAAATGGGACCGGGATCAGCGCATCGTCTACGAAGCATTCGACGAGTATTGGCAAGGCAAGCCGAAGCTGGATGAACTGGTCATCGAGGTCATCGCCGACCCGTTCGCGCAGAAAGCATCGCTCGAGACTGGCGAGGTAGACGCGATTATGAGCATCGGTCCGAAGGATGCGAACGAGCTGAAGCAAGCAGGCAAGGTTGAAGTGAACACGTCCGAATTGGCCGCATCCGCTCTCGGTCTGCTGCCTGATAGCGCGAATCCGGATTCCGTCTATGCGAATCTGAAAGTTCGGCAGGCGGTCTGGCATGCCATCGATTTCGCGGCGATTGCCGATACGCTCGGCTTCGGCTATCACGAGCCGACATACCAGCTGGCGACACAAGGAAGCGGTGCCTATAATCCGGATGTCCAAGGCTACCCTTATGACCCGGCTGCGGCCAAGAAGCTGCTGAAGGAAGCCGGCTACGAGGCCGGATTCGCAACGAAGCTGTACGGGCAAAATTTGCCGGCCTACTCCGATATTCTGACGGCCGTGCAGGGCTATTTGAAGGAAGTCGGCATCGAAGCCAAGGTCGAGCTGGTCGATCAAGGCAAATATTTCGAGATGCTGACCGGCGGCCCCGAGAAGGGCGGCTGGAAGGACGGCATGACGA
Source organism: Bacillota bacterium (assembly GCA_023433615.1). Lineage (GTDB taxonomy): Bacteria > Bacillota > Bacilli > Paenibacillales > Paenibacillaceae > Paenibacillus_I. Next base: position 16,376 of record JAEZCJ010000034.1, read on the forward strand.
TCGTTCCGTTCACGATCGTACCGAATGAGCTGGGTGCCTATTCCCGGTTATTAGGCCCAGGGGTATCCGCGGCGAGGCTCCCTGTAGTGTACAACTCCGAAGAGCTGCAAGGCTTGATCGGCGAAGCAGCGAAGGAGGCGGACCCCGCCAAGAGGAACGATCTCATTCAACAGATGCAGGAGACAGCCACGGACGAGCATGCCACGCTGTTCTGGATCTACGCCGCGAAGACCATCTCGGCAAATCAGGCGAATGTGAAGGGCGCCAACTTCAGCACCCCGCAATGGACGCCTGAGCAAATCTCGTTGGAGGATTAAATGAACCTTATTTCCGAACGGATTGCGGACTTTATCGCGAAGACGAACTACGAGGATCTCCCACGAATGGCGATTGAAACCGCCAAGAAGAGTCTGCTGGATGCTATAGGGGTCACGCTCGCGGCAACGACGTTGGGCGACGGCTGCGGGCCGATGCTGAAGCTCGCGACAGCGAATGGAGGCATTCCTGCCAGCACAATTCTGGGAATCGGCGCGAAGCGGCCTGCATCTATGGCCGCTTTCGCCAATGGGGCACTTGCACATGCGTTGGACTTCGAGGATACGCATGACCGTGCCTTCGTCCATTCCAATGCGGCATCAATCCCAGCCGCGCTCGCCGTTGCCGAAGCGTCGGAGCAGATCGACGGCAGGCAGCTCCTAACGGCGATCGCATTGGGAAGCGAGCTCGTATGCCGCTTAGGGCTGTCGATCAAGGACAATCTGCTCGAGGCCGGGTGGTATATGCCGCCGATATTCGGCGCCTTCGGCGCTGCGGCAGCGGCAGGCAAAATACTGGACTTAACGCCGAAGCAATTGTTGGACGCCTTCTCCTTAACGCTATGTCAGGCAACCTGCAGCGCGGAGCTTACGCAGAATCCGAAGTCGGTCATTCGATCGATTCGGGATGCGTTCGCCGCTCAAGCCGGCGTATTGTCGGCCCAACTGGCGAAGGATGGGGTCACCGGCTTCGAGCAGCCGTTCGAGGGCAAGCTTGGCTTCTTCCATGCTTATGCCGGCGGCAATTATGACGCGGATGCCATTGTTGCGGGCTTGGGCACCGAGTACGAGATGGCACGCGTGAGCTTCAAGGCTTGGCCGAGCTGCCGAGGCACGCATCCTTATATCGAAGGCGCACTTCAGATTCTGCAGGAGAACGGCCTTCGAGCCGAGGATATTACGAGTATCCGAACGGTGGTCAGCCCGGTTAATCGCATGCTGTGCGAGCCGCTCGAAGCCAAGCAGCGCCCCAGCTCGCCGATCAATGCGAAATTCAGCGTGCCGTATGCGATGGCTGCAGCGATTCGCCATGGCACGGTCGGCCTGGAGCATTTTCAACCCGAAGCGCTAGCGGATCCGGAAGTATGCCGGATTGCGGCATTGGTCGACTATGAGGTCGATACCACAATGGGACTGAAAGACACCTTGCGCGGTTACACGGAGATTCGCGCGAAGGATCAAGTGTTCAGCGCGGTCGTGGACGCCCCGTACGGCGATCCGGCGAATCCGCTTAGCAAGGATGACCTGATAGCCAAGTTCAAGTCATGCGCCCGTCTCAGCGCAAGCCCGATGTCAGACGAACAGCTGAATCGAATCGTGGACATGGTGTTCCATTTGGAAGATGTTCGTCATGTTGGAGCGTTAACGGCGTTGTTGTAAGTAGACCAACAAGAGGAGTGATCAAGATGACTGCACAACTCGTTCATACCCAATACGGGAAATTACAAGGCGACACAGAGGGCAGCGTATGCGTCTGGCGGGGGGTTCCGTACGCGAGACCACCGGTCGGCCCTTTGCGCTTCCGACCGGCGCAGCGACCGGAATCTTGGTCAGGCGTAAGAGAGGCCCTGCAATTCGCGCCGCGAGCGATGCAGCCGTTGTTATGGGGGAATCAAGCTGCGCCGGAAGGCTACAGCGAGGATTGCCTGTATCTCAATATCTGGTCGCCTGCATCCGATGACAAGCGACGTCCTGTGCTCGTCTGGATTCACGGCGGGTTCTTCACGGTCGGGTCCGGTTCGGACCCCCGGTTCAACGGCACTGCCATGGCGGAACGCCATGATGTCGTCGTGGTGACGATCAATTACCGGCTCGGCCCGTTCGGCTTCCTGCAGCTGCGGGAGATCGGAGGCGAGGAATATGCGGCCTCCGGCAATTGCGGCATGCTGGACCAAGTGGCTGCTTTAACCTGGGTTCAGGAGAATATCGCAGCCTTCGGCGGCGACCCGGATTGCGTCACGATATTCGGACAATCGGCGGGCGGAAGAAGCGTCGGATTGTTATTGTCCATGCCCTCGGCTCGCGGGCTGTTCCATCGAGCCGTTATTCACAGCGGCGGGATCCGGACGATCGGGACAGCGGACAATGCAGGCAAGCTGGCTGAGTCCATGCTGGATAGGCTGAACATTAGGCGCGATAACCTATCCGCGCTGCATGACATCCCCGCCGAAGCCATTCTTGAAGCGGCGCCGAAGCCGAGCGCAGGCAGCGGGATGGAGCCCAATATCGATGGGACGTATTTGCCGTGCATGCCGCTTGAAGCGATCGCGGCCGGGAAAGCAGCCGGAATCCCGGTCATGGCCGGCTACACGCTGCATGACTTTACGCGAAGCTTCGAACCCGGCTGGGCGCAGATGGGCGATGAGGAGATCGCGGCATTCTTCCGTGACAGGATCGGGCCGATCTGGGAAGAGGTTGCGCCTTACTACCTGACGCAGCCGGGCGAACATCTGCTGGATAAGCTGATTCCGCTGCTCATTCGCAATGAGTTCATCGCGCCGGCTACCCGCTTATGCGAGCTTCAAGCTGAGCATGGCGGCAACGCTTGGCTCTACCGTTACGATCATCCCGATCCCGAATCAGGCCTAGCTACCCATGGATCGGAGCTCCCGTACATCTTCTGCACAATGGACGATCCGAACGGTCATGAGATGGCGCTTCAGATGAGCGCCACATGGGCGGCATTCGCGCGGCACGGCGAACCGAACAATGACCGGATCCCTGAGTGGCCGGCATATGGCTTGATCGATCGGCCCACGATGGTATTCAACCGGACCTGCAATCTGGCAACGGACGTAGACCGCGAGATTCGCGAGATCTGGGAGAGGGCGGAGCGCAGATGACGGATTCCATCACGTTCGTTGCCGTCGGCGATGTAGGGCCGAATCGCGAGGAGCCGTTCTCGATCTTCCGACATGCGGTTCCGTATATCGAGCAAGCCGAGCTTGCCTTCTGCCAGCTAGAACCTGCTTTGTCCAAGCGAGGAACGCCGCTTCCGCAGGCTCGATTGCCGATGCGGGCAGACCCGTCTGCAGCGGAAGCGATCCGGAGGGCCGGATTCGATGTGGTATCCTTCGCCAGCAACCATTGCATGGATTGGGGAAGAGAAGCCTTTGCGGACACGCTTGCTGCCCTACGCACGCAGGAACTGAAGGTTATCGGCGCCGGCAGCGATATTCGCGAAGCGCGAGCGCCGGTATTCGCGCAGGTCAGGGACAATACGCCCAAGGTTGCCTTGCTGGCCTACAATTCGATCCTGCCCCAGGGCTACTGGGCGACAGACGATCGTCCCGGTTGTGCACCGCTTCGGGCGCATACCGTGTATGAGCCGATCGAGCATGATCAACCGGGTACGCCATGCCGCATTCACACCTATGCGAATCGCGAGGATCTGCAAGACATGCTGGACGACATTCGCCAAGCGAAGGCCAAGTCGGATGTCGTGATCGTCTCCATGCATTGGGGCATTCACTTCGTGCCTGCCGTCATCGCCGATTATCAGAAGGAATTGGCGCATGCGGCGATCGATGCCGGAGCCGATCTGATTCTCGGCCACCATCCCCATATTCTCAAGGGAGTCGAGATCTATCGAGGCAAGGCGATATTCTATAGTCTTGCCAATTTCGCCTTGGAGTCTCCCTTTTCATTCGCGGATAACTTGGAAGATAAGGCATCCCATCAGGAGATTGCGCGGCTTAATCCGGGTTTCCGACGGGGGAGCAAATCGCTTCCTCCTGATTCCTTCAAGAGCATCATGGTCAAATGCCGGATCGGCGCCGGGGGCATTCGGCAGGTTGCCATTCTTCCCGTCATGATCGATGCGCACTTTGATCCGCATATCTTGCATGCGGATGATCCGCGATTCGAGGACGTTCACGCTTATCTGAAGCAAATTTCCGAAGATCAAGGAATCGCTTGGGATGCTACGGTTCAGGGGGATGAAATTCGGTTGTTCTAGGAGGGGAACATGAGAGATTCAGAGGCAGCAGGCGGACCCCGGAAAATATGGAACGCTAACTTCATCATCATGATGCTGACCAACTTTTTTGTCGTGAACAGCTACCTGAGCTTGACGCCGATCTTTCCGATCTATGTCGAGCAGTTCGGCTATACGCAAGATATTGTCGGCATCGTCACGGGCATGTTCATCGTAACGGCCATGCTGTCCAGGCTGTTCGCCGGGAAGGTGCTGGATACGGGACACCGCAAGGACACGTATCTGGCGGGGCAGCTCATCTCCATGACCGCGATCATTCTGTATGCATTCGCCGATTCCGCACTATCGCTTTCCTTGCTAAGGCTGCTGCACGGCATCGGGATCGGGATCGTGACGACAGCTGCCAATACGATCGCCGTCGAGTTCATTCCCAGGGACAGAATGAGCGAAGGGGTCGGCTATTTCGGCTTAGGCACGGTGTTATCGATGGCCATAGCGCCGAACATGGGGCTTTATCTCATTCATCTATTAGACTACCAAGCCGCATTCTTCACTGCAGCAGGCATGTGCGCGGTGGGCGGCATTCTGGGTTTGCTCGTTCGCTATGAGCCGCGGGCAGAGCAGCATAGCATTCGGGCAGCGTTCAGCAGCAAGCTGGATCTGGTAGAGAAGTCTGCCATTAAGCCCGCGGTCGTGGGCAGCTTCGCAGGCATCACGTTCGGAGTGACCTCCAGCTATATCGCGGCGTACGGACTGGAGAGAGACGTCGAGCACGTCGGATTATTCTTTACGGTATTCGCGCTTGTCGTCGTATTCTCAAGACCTGCTGCCGGGCTGTTGGCCGACCGCAAGGGCTTCGGATACGCCGTGATACCCGGGATTAGCCTGCAGATGTTAGCGATGGTGATCTTATTCATCGCAGACTCCTTATTCCTCTTTCTGCTCGCGGCAGCCGTGCTCGGCATCGGCAGCGGGGCAACGCAGAGCACGCTCACCTCGATGGCGGTTCAGCAGGTTGCGCCGCAGCGGCGCGGCGCGGCGGTCAGCACCTTCTATCTCGGGCTTGATCTGGCTGCAGGCTTGGGTCCGATGCTCGGCGGGGTCACAGCCCGCTATGCGGGTTATTCGCACATGTATCTATTCTCCGTCATCCCGGTACTGATCGCCTTGTTGGTATTTATATTTGCAGGGCGCAACAGACCGAGCAGGAAAGGAAGGTTGGCGAATGGGCAAACATTCGATTGACATCGTAGCTACGGGCGACATTATATTGGGCAACAATTGCGAGTACTTATTCGACCAAGCCCGCCCCGTGCTGCAGGCTGCAGATATTACGATCGGCCAGCTGGAGGTCACCCATACGACGAAGGACCCGCATGCGGTCTCGCTGGGCCGCACGCCTCAGAACCTCCAGCCGGTCGTCGATGCCGGCTTCGATGTGCTTACGCTGGCCGGCAATCATCTCATGGATTATGGAGCCGAAGGCATCGAAGAGACGGTACGATGGCTGGATGCGCATCAGATCCAGCATCTTGGCGCAGGCATGAACCTGGCGGAATCGCGCAAACCTGCCGTTGTGGTAAGGAAGGGGCTTCGCGTCGGCATCCTGAACTACAATTGCGTCGGCCCGCAAGAGACTTGGGCGGGCAAGGAGAAGGCAGGCAACGCGTATATCCATATCGTCACGCATTATGAGCTGGATCATGCCAATCCGGGCGGACCGCCGAAGGTACATACCTATGCGGAGCCGAAGACGATGGGCTGGATGAAGGAAGATATCCGGAAGCTGAGGTCGGAATGCGATTATGTCATCGTCGCGCTTCACAAAGGGCTGGTGCATACGCCCGCGAAGCTGGTGGAGTACGAGTATCAGGTCGCTTACGCGGCCATCGATGCCGGCGCCGACTTGATCCTCTCGCATCATTCCCATATTCTGAAGGGCGTGGAATGGTATCGCGGCAAGCCGATCTTTCATGGCTTATGCAACGGGTTCGTCTACCTTCCGATCCAAGCGCTGGTGACGGGACCGCTGCCCGATAATTGGGCGGAACGCAGGAAGGCGCTGTTCGGCTTCGAACCGGATAAGGAGTATACGAACTATCCGTTCCACCCCGAAGCGAAGTATACGATGCTGGCTCGATGCACGATTGATGCTTCCGGACTCGTACGCGCTTCCGTCATTCCTTGTTACGTGAATAAGACCGGCCAGCCCGAATTGGTCGGACATTCGGACAGAGGGGTCGAGATGCTGGAATACCTACGCACAATTACGCTTGCAGCAGGATTGAACGCAAATTACGAATGGGACGGCAACGAAATTGCCGTGCTTCCGCCGGCTCCCTAAATCCCTTAATGCGGTCTGATCGTTCATTATGGCGAAATTCATAAACGAAAATTAGTAAACCATGCACGTATGATGCGGCATGGTTTTTTTCTAGAATGAGATTGTGTGATAAATGTCACTATCAAATTCATGGGGGGCTACGACGCATGCTCGCTACAAGGAAAAATCTTTATTCGATCCTGATGGTTTGCTTGGCAGCTATTCTGATCCTGGCAGGCTGCTCGAAACAGAACAATTCCTCGAATAACGAAAGCTCGGGGAGCAACGCAAAGGCGGAAACCAATCAATCGGTAGGCAATAACGGCAGCAAGAGCAATGACGCGAAGGAAGAGCCGGCTGCAAGCAGCAGCGGCGGCGTCCTGAAGCTGGCCTTTAACATCGGCCCGGTCAATATCGGCTTCATGCCGCAGGCGCGAACGATCGAAGAAACGATTATTGGCGGCGCTGTTTTGGAAACGCTTACCCGATTCGATAGCACCGGCCAATTCGTGCCTTGGCTTGCGGAGAGCTGGGAGCAGGACGTTGCGGGCAAGTCGATCACGTACAAGCTGAAGCAGGGCGTCAAATTCCAGGACGGCACCGATTTCAACGCAGAAGCGGTGAAATGGAATATCGATCAGCTGCTGGCTGCCGATAAAGCGGAATTCCGAAATGTGGCTTCCGTTGAAGCGGTTGACGCACATACGGTAAAGTTAAACCTCAAGAGCTGGGACAGCACCATGCTGGAATCGGTCACGAACTTCCTGTGGATCATGTCCCCGACCGCATTCGAGAAGCTCGGACAAGATACCTTCTCGAAGCAGCCTGTCGGAACCGGCGCATTCGTCGTCGACCAATTCGAGCAGGACGTGAAAGTGACGTTCAAGAAGAACGAGAACTACTGGCAAGCAGGGAAGCCGTATCTCGACGGACTGGAATTCCACATTATCAATGATCCGTTGATTGCGTCCGCGTCGTTCAAGACAGGCGATGTCGACGGCTACTTGATGGCTCCGACGAGCACGCTGAAGGAGCTGGAGGGCGAAGCGAACATCGTGAAATTGACTTCCGGCTTAGGTGCAAGAGCAGGCGGCTTCATTACGGACAGCGCGAATCCGAACTCTCCTTTTGCCGATGTCAAAGTTCGCAAGGCGATGGGCCACGCGATCGATTCCGAAGCGATTACGAAATCGCTGTACGGCGATACGGTCATCAACACGAATCAATGGGGCGTCTCGACATCCTGGTCGTATAGCCCAAGTGTCGAAGGACAGCCGTACGATCCGGACAAGGCCAAGCAACTGCTGGCTGAGGCGGGCTATCCGAACGGATTCAAGACGAAGCTCACCGGCGGATCGGCCGACAGCGACCGCTTGACTGCCGTACAGGCCTATCTGAAGGAAGTGGGCATCGACGCTCAGATCGAAATCGTCGAAATCGGCAAATACAAAGACATGACCGGCGCAAAAGCGGCCTGGGACGGCATCATTACTTACAATTTCCGAGGCGACGCGGATCTGGCCCTCTACATGACACGGAACCTCGCGCCGGGCGGCCCGCTGTATTCGAACAATATTATCCACCCGGAGGATATAACGAAGCTGTTCGAAGAGGCTAAGGTGGCGCCTGACCAAGCGACTAAGACTGAAATCAGCCATAAGCTGCAAAAACTGGTCTTTGACGAGTATGCCTTGGCTTATCCGGAATACGTCACGACGTCACCAGCCATCTTAAAAAATTACGTGAAGGACACGGGAATCAACGAGACCTATATGACCTTCTTCAGACCTGAGGACGCCAAAATCGAAAAGTAGAAACGGAAGGAAGCCTCTATTTACCGCATGGTAGGTAGAGGCTTTTCCATGCAAGAACGGATTTCCTGCACGATGGAGGGAAAGTGCCCCCTGAATTAGTCACTAATAAACGTTTACATCGGGAGGCCCCCTACTTAGAATTAGATGTAAACGGTTACGGGAGTGAACAAATCGTGAACGGCTCCATACAGGTTCAATCCAATGTCCCGTTCGAGATGAGGGACGGCACGCTGCTGCGAGCAGACGTATACAGACCGGGAGGGCCAGGCAAATATCCCGTCGTGCTGGTTCGAACCCCGTATAACAAGGAAGGCTTCGATTCCGGCTTGTTCCACCCCCTCGCGCTTGCTCGCGCGGGATATGCCGTCGTCGTGCAGGATATTCGCGGCAGGCATGCTTCCGAGGGCGTGTGGGAGCGCCATCGGATGTTCGAGGTGGAGGCGCTGGATGGCTATGACACGGTGGAGCAGCTTGCCGTGCAGCCATGGAGCAACGGCAGCGTCGGCTTGGCCGGCGGCTCGTACTTGACCGCGATGCAGTGGATCACGGCCATGGAGAATCCGCCGCATCTTAAAGCGTTCGCGCCGCATATCGGCGATATCGGCACGAATATCGCGCCTCCGCCAGAGACGGGCGCAGTCTCCTTCTATTCGGCGGCCAATGCGCTGCCCTTAACGGCTGCGGATCTAGTCGACAAACTGGCGAAGCAGGGGGAAGACGTATCGGAAATCCGCGGACATCTGGATCGCGCCTTGCATGATCCGCATTGGGTCATCCACTACTTGCCGTTCAAGGACATCCCGCTGGCGAAGTTCGAACCGATCAGGCTCATGTTGGAGCAGCGCCTCCGTCCTGCGAGCAAGGAGGACATCGCGCAGCGCAAGCGATATGACAACATTCGCATTCCTGGGATGCATATCGGCGGCTGGTTCGACCAGCTGGAGCAGGCCATCTTCCGCAACTGCCTGAAAGTCAAGGAGCTGGGCGGCACCGAGCTTGCCAGACAATCGCAATACTTGCTGGTAGGCCCGTGGGATCATGGCAGCTTGCGTACTTTCTTAGGCAATATGGAATTCGGGCCGGCTTCCGCCGACGAATTCCGGTTAAGGCGGCATATCATCGATTTCTATGACCGCTTCCTGCTGGACCGCGACATCGACATCCCGGCCGTACGGTATTACGTCATGGGACGAAATGAATGGCGGACGGCCGAGGCTTGGCCGTTGCCTGACACGGATTGGCAGGCATGGTACTTGCACAGCGGCGGGCGGGCTAACTCGAGCCGGGGAGACGGCGAGCTGAGCCGCGATACGCCGTCAGCCGAGCCGGCGGATACGTTCCTGTATAATCCGCTGCAGCCCGTGCCGACCGTGGGCGGCAAGCTGCTGGCTATGGGCGGCATGGTGCCCGGCCCGGTCGATCAATCCGTCATCGAGCAGCGGTCGGACGTCCTCTGCTATACGACAGCCGAGCTGAAGGAAGATATGGAGGTAACCGGGCCGCTGAACGTCGTCTTATATGCGTGCACGGACGCCGCGGATACCGACTATACAGCCAAAATGACGGATGTACAGCCTGACGGCCGCTCATTGCTGATCGCCGAAGGAATTCAGCGGGCGAAGTATCGACATTGGGATCATGACGCCAAGGCGATCGAGCCAGGGGCAGTAACGAAGTATACGATTAACCTCGGCAATACCAGCCATGTGTTCCGGAGAGGGCATCGCATCCGCATCCATATCTCGAGCAGCAATTTCCCGCTGTACGATCGAAATATGAATACGGGCCGCGCGATCGGCGAGGACGCTGTAGGGGTTATTGCGGCTCAGACCATACGGCATGATCACAATTACGCATCGCATATCGAACTGCCTGTCATACCAAACGCTTAGAGAACAGTAGGAGGGGGCAGCATGGCAATGAAGTCCTATACGTACGCAGCGATCGAACAGGCCTATCGCGAGCCTGGGCCAATCGTGGCGGAATGGAAGAAGCAAGGCGGCCTCGCTGTCGGCACGCTAGGATCCGACGTGCCGGAGGAAATATTGGTCGCCGCCGGTATCCTGCAAGTTCAAGTGTTCGGCAATCCATCGGCCGATTCTCCGTTAGCCGAACAATATTTGGAGAAGGGCTTCGATCCCTGCACGGTATCGCAATTCGAGCAAATCGTGAGCGGAACGCGCGCCTATCTGGATCGCTTGATCATCTCCAATTCTTCCGATGCCTTGATTCGATCGTATTACTATTTAAGAGCCATTCGAAAAGTCGAGCCTCATATGCCGGTCCCGCCGCTTTACTTTTTCGACTTCTTGCACACGTCGTCCAGAATGAGCGGGATGTACAATCGCGATAGGGTGCGGGCCATGATCCGCGAGGTCGAGGCGTGGACGGGCAAGGCCATCAGCACGCAGATGCTGCAGGAAGCTTCGGCACGCTGCAATGCGACGCGCAGGCTGCTGCACGAGCTGAACGCGATTCGGCAATCGGCAGCTCCAACGGTCAGCGGGACGCAAATGCTGAAGTTGATCGGCGCTTCGATGGTCATGCCCAGGGAGTCTTATAATCGGCTGCTGGAGGCTTTCATCGAAGAGGTTCGCTCCGCTGACGTACTGGAAGGAGTGCCGGTGTTCGTAACGGGCAGTGCGCAGGACCATCCCTTGTTGTATGAAGCCATCGAGAGGTGCGGCGGTCACGTCGCGGGGGAAGATCACGAGCTGGGATTCCGCCATGTGAAGGATCTCGTGAACGAGACGGCAGACCCGATCGACGGCATCACCGACCGTTACCATCTGAGGTCGCCGGTATCGGGACAGGCAACCGTCTCCCGTCGCACGGACGATCTCGTGCAAGCTGCGGCGCAAGCGAACGCGCAGGCCGTCGTGTTCTACGTGCATGAGAAGCATGATGCCATCTCCTGGGACTATCCTTCCGCGCGCAAGGCATTGGAGGCGCTGGGATACCCGGTGCTGATGCTGGAAGATCAGCCTTACGGTCCGATTACGGAGGAAGCTCAGGTTAAGCTTGCCGAATTCATCGCAACGGTTAAGGGAGGACGGGATATCGATGTCAGAACAACCGAATGCTGAAACAGCGCCTAAATCCGGCTCCCGGTCGAGCGTCAAGAAATTGAAGACGGCGGCTGCCGCGACAGCCTATCAGAAGGAATGGTTCATGGGCTTGAAAGAGCGAGTCGAATCCGGCGAGCCGCTTGCCGTCGTCAACGCGGATGTACCGCAGGAAATTCTACGGGCGATGGATATCCCGTACGTCGTCAATCAATGGTGGTCTGCCGTATGCTCGGCGAAGCAGATGGCCCCCTATTATCTCGATTTGCTGAATGAACGCGGATATCGGCAGGACTTGTGCCGTTACTGCTCATTGGCGCTGGCTTCCGCGATCGATCCGGAGCCGGAGAAAGGACCATGGGGCGGATTGCCCAAGCCCTCGGTGGCGATTACGAGACTGACTTGCGACTCGCAGGCCAAAATATTCGAGCTTCTGGCTCGCGAGTACGGCGTTCCCTTCTACCCGTTAGAGAATACCGTCCCGCTCTCGATCCCCGATGAGTGGTGGACCAAAGCAAGAAGGAATTGGGAAGAGCTGTTCGAGCCGCATCGCTTGGACTTCATGGTCGAGGATTTCAAGGGAATGATCCGATTCTTGGAGACGAACACGGGGAAGACGTTCAGCGAGACCCGGTTCAAAGAGGTCATGGATCTCGTGAATCAGCAAGCGGAATATAACAAGAAGACGCGCGATCTCATCGCGCGCACCGTTCCGGCTCCGGTAAGCATCACCGATACGGTGCAGACGGTCATGGTGCCGCAGTGGCAGCGCGGCACGCAATGGGCGGTCGATATCGCCCGTTCGCTGTACGAGGAAGTCAGCGAGCTTGTCGCCCGCGGAGAGGCCGCCAACCCGAACGAGAAAATTCGCCTAGCCTGGGTCGGCCGCGGGCTATGGTTCAATCTGGGCTTCTACCAGCATTTCGAACAGAAGTACGGCGCATCCTTCATCTGGTCGATCTATCTCGGACTCGCTGCGGACGCTTATGCCCGTTACGGCGAAGATTCGCTGCGCACGCTTGCCAGCCGCTTCGTCGGGATGGAGGATATGCTGCATATGCCGCCGTGGAACAGCGATTGGTACGTGAAGGAAGCCAAGCTCAATCAAATCGACGGCGTCGTTCACTTGATATCCGACAGCTGTACGCAAGGGGCGGGAGGCACTTATTTTATCAAGAAAGCGTTCGAGGATGCGGGTATTCCCGTCCTGCAGCTGCGGGCCGATCCCGTCGATGCGCGTTCCTGGGATGATTCCGCGATGATCAAGGAGCTTGAGCAATTTCTGGAGGAGCGCGTCCAGGCAAAGGCGGAGTGCTGAACGCAGCATGGGGAACGACTTGGACGAAGAACAGGAGGGACATACGTGAACCAATCAGCGCTTGAAGGCGTAGTCGTATTGGACTTTACGCAATTTGAAGCAGGGACCGTCTGCACGCAGACGTTGGCATGGCTAGGGGCAACGGTAATTAAGCTCGAGCGTCCGGGAACAGGCGAACAGGGGAGAGGCGCGTCGGCCGATAAGGCCGGCGCCGATTCCTACGGCTTCATCATCCTGAATTCGAATAAAAAGTCCATCACGGTAGACGTGAAGAAACCGGAGGGCCGAGACTTGGTCTATGACCTGATCGAAAAGGCCGATGTGCTGGTTGAAAACTTCTCGCCGGGGGTCATCGAACGTCTGGGCTTCGATTATGAGACCGTCCGCAAACGGAATTCCAGAATGGTCTATGCGCAGATCAAAGGCTTCGGAGCGGACGGTCCTTACGCGAACTTCCCGGCCTTCGATGCCATCGGGCAAGCGGCGGGCGTCGTGATGAGCGTGACCGGCGAGAAGGACGGTCCGCCTATGCATGCCGGGGTCAACATGGCAGACAGCGGAGCAGGGTACCACTGCGCGATCGCGATTCTCGGGGCGCTCTATCAGCGAACCGTGACGGGAGAAGGACAGAAGGTCGAGGTCGCCATGCAGGATGTCATGATCAACTTCAGTCGCTCCACCTGGGTCAGGCAATTCATGACGGGCGGCCAAGAGACTCCGCGGGTCGGCAACGAGATGCCGATGGCAGCCGTGGCGCCTTGCAACGTGTACCCCTGCAAGCCAGGCGGGCCGAATGACTATGTGTTCATCTACACTTCGCGCGTGCCAGGCAGTCCGCAGTGGAAACGCCTGTTAACGGTCATTGGGCGGGAAGACTTGCTGGATGATCCTCGGTTCGCGACGCCGGAGTCTCGCTATCTGCATCGGGAAGAGATCGACGCCATGATCAGCGAATGGACGATTCACTATACGAAGTATGAAGCGATGGAGCTGATGGGGCAAGCCGACGTGCCGGCGGCCGCGATTCTCTCCACGGTCGACATTACGAATGACGAGTATCTTCGGAAGCGCGGCACGATGGTTGAGATCGATCATCCTGTCAGAGGCAAGATGATCATTCCCGGCAATTCCTTCAAGCTCTCCGCATCGCCGCTTGAAGTGAAGCCTGCGCCGCTGCTCGGCCAGGACAACGAGGATGTGTATAAGGCGCTGCTCGGACTCGGGCAGGAAGAATTAGAAGCGCTTAAGCAGAAAGGCGTCATCTAACGCTAACGACAGGGAAGGAAGGGTTGACGCGTGCCAATCGCCAAGTTACGCCAAGCGGAATTATACTACGACGAATTCGGTTCCGGAGACCGGTATCTCATTCAAGCGCAGCAGTTCACGAATAACAAGCTTCATTACACGATCGATCTTGCTGAACAAGGCTTCCACGTGTACAACATTCAGATCAGGGGCTATGCGCCGTCGACGCTCGTGCAGGAGGATTTGGGCGAAGCGTGGTATGACACCTGGGCCCAGGACGTGGTCGACTTCGCGGATGCCATGGGCATCGACCGCTTCTACTATACCGGCTAATCGCATGGGGCCGGCATCGGCTGGCATCTCTGCATGAACCATCCCGAACGGCTTCGCGCGTTCTTCCCGATCGTCGGCGGGCCGCATAAGAAGGATGGCCAAGAGACCGGGTCGGCTCGGATGAATACGATTCGGGCAGCGGAAAGTCCGGAAACATGGAGACCGTACGCGGAGAAATTCGCCTCCGGCACCATGGAGATGTATCAACGGATCGCAGCGCGTTCAGTGGACGCCGACATGAAGCGAGCAGCGCTTAGCGCGGCCGAACAGGAAAGGGACTTCTGGATCAACATGCCGAAGGCATCGGCCGTTCTCAATCCGAAGAAGCCGTTCCCGAAGATCAAGACCGAGGAAGAACTTATCGGGACGCTGCGCAGAATAACGATCCCGACCCTCATGATCGGGGGCATGAAGGACGAGATCAGCACGCCGGAGGACATGGTACGATCTTGTAAAGCGGTGGAGAATTCCAAGCTGATCCTGTATGCCGATGCCAACCATGGCAATCTGGGACCGGAGCATCGCCTCGAGATCGTGCAGGACATCATGCAATTCTGCCATAATCGAAATCTATTCTAGCCCCAGTAGAAGAATCTAGCGGCACGTTTCCGTGTCCTAGGTTCTTTTTTCATGCATCATGCAGGTATAATGATAGTATATTTCCTATATGGTGCATATAACTGCAGGATGGAACTGGTACTATAATGAGGGTAATCTATGGGAATTCCATGTGACTGGAGTGAGTCGGCATGACGGATGTTCAGAAGAACAAGCACATCATGGATAAAATTGATGCTCACTTGCGGAAGACAGCGCGAAGAATGGTCCAATTCGATACGTTGGACGAAACGCTCCACTACTTGATCGACTCCTTCCATCAACAGTATGGCTGCGAGTATATGGCGATTATTTATCAAGAGGATGATGTGCTGAAGCTGATGGCGAAGAAGGGGCATGCGAGCCAATTCGAAGCTTATTTTCCGCTGGATGTGCGACGATGTCATCCCCGGCTCTTGCTGGAGCCGGTCAGTTCATTATTCGATGTGCTGGACAACGAAGAGCAGTGTCCGATTCTAACCGGAGTGGAAGAGGAGCAGTTCCAGACATGGTTCACCATCCCGATCCGCTCCGAGGAAGGCGGCAGCCAGGGGCTGTGCGTAATCGGCTTCCGCTCGTTCGTTCCGCTGGTCGTCGGCGCGGAGAAGCTGTTCGAGGAATACGGGAAAGATATCGCGATCTCGTTCCAATTGGCGCAGCAGCGCGAGAGCGAGAGCAAGAAGATCGAGGGCTTGGACTGGTTGAAGGAAAATGTGTACTTGGGCGGCACTTCCATCGAGCAGATCGTCGGCAACATCGTGGAACGGGCAGGGAAAGGCACGAACGCCAGGGAGGCGTACGTGTATCTGTATGACGAACAAACCAACAATCTGCTGCTGCAGCCGCCCAGCTACGGCGCGACGAATCCGCCTAAGCGAATCAATATGCTCGAAGCCTATGATCTGAAGCCGTTCTTTCCCCGATTGGAAAAGGCCGGATCAACGGAATTGACGATCCCGTTGATGGTGAAATTGAAATTGATCGGCATTCTTCACGTGAACGAGAAGCTTAATGACGGGGCCTTCACGAATGAAGACTTGGAGCTGCTGCAATTCCTGGCGTCGCACGTCTCTACGTTAATCGAGAATGCCAGGTTGTACATGAACGAGGTCGATCGGCAGAATCGGTTGCAGACGTATATGCGGCATCAGCAGGAGCTCGTCAAACAGACCATTGAAGACGAAGGCTTCGCGGGCATATCGACTTTCCTGTCCAATATGATGAATTGCTCTGTCGTCATGCTGGATCGTTTCCTTCACTTGACGTCCCAGAAGTATAAGGAGCAGGACGAGGATCGAATGGAGGAAGTGCTCAATCAGATTAACCGGGAGAAGAAGGCGATACTGCGAGGCGGACAAGCAGAGCAGTGGTTCTCGATCAGCAAAGGGCTCGAGATGGGACTATGGCGAGTGTCGAGCGGGGGAGATACGCTAGGCTATTTGGGTCTCATCATCCCGCAGAGCCGCATGGATCTCGTGCTTCGGATGTCATTGAACCACGCGCTGAACGTGTGCGCGGTACAGTTCATTAAGCAGAAGCTGGTGTTGGACGTACGGGAGCAAGTGCGAGACAGCTTCTTCAATCAATTGTTCGTCGAGAAGATTCAGGACCGCAAGAAGATTCTGGAATATACGAATCTGCTCAATTGGAATATATCCGAGCCGCACGCGATCGGGCTGTTCGCGCTAGAGTTCGAGTCAGCCTATGGGCAAGGCACGAACCTGCTGGAGGAAGACGCCAAGAAGACCTGGGTCTGGGAACGGATTCGCGATTACATGACGCGGGTGTATCCGGACATCATTTTTACCCGCAAGGACGGCTACTACATGGTGATCGTTCCCCAAACCACGATTGCGGTGGGAGACTTTTGGAAGCGTTTTTACGAAAGAGTCAAGAAGATGGTGAAATACGAAGAAGCGCATCTGTCCGTCTACATCGGCATTAGCCAGGACGCCAACCGGATCGAGGATTATTACCTCTGTTACAAGCAAGCGCAAAAAACGCTGGTCATCCTGCGCAACCGATTCGCGGAGAAAGGCTACATGAGCTTCGACGAGCTCGGTTCGTACACCGTGCTCTATCATCTGGGCGATCCGCTGGTCGTTCCGCTGTTTCTCAAGACGTTCCTGAATCCGCTTCTGGTGTACGGAAACGGCAAGAATCGCGACTTGTTCGATACCTTGCGCGTCTACTTGCAGACCAACGGCAACATTAAGGATGCGGCGAACCTGTTGTTCATTCACCGCAGTTCCTTGAAGTACAGACTGGAGCGCATACGCGAAATTATCGGGATCGACATCGACAATGCCGAGCAGCGTTTCAACATGATGCTGGCGTACAAGCTCTATGATCTATTCGGCGACGAGAACGCGCTATGAAGACATGCAGCCCTGTTTCAGGGCTCTTTCTTACCCTATTGGAATGTATAAGTTTCCGAGAACAACGGAACGAGAAATTCCAATTGGCGATAAAACCCACCTCTTAACGCGGTCGCTCATCTTCGAATGGCCTCGATAGAGGTTTTCTCATGCCCTTTCCTATGGCGAGCCAGCATGCTTAACGATGCATTAAAATCGACCCGTTATTTCATACATGGTGTATGTTCAAGCGCTGACGCTTAGATTTTATAATGAAAGTATTCTTAGTGGCGGGAATCTTGATCGTGGGGGCTGGAATGATGGAGAGCGTGTGGGAATTCAAAGTCAGATTCGGGGAAACGGACGCAGCCGGGATTGTGTACTATCCGAACTTCTACAAGTGGATGGATCAAGCAACCCATGAAATGTTCACGGGAATCGAAATGTCCACCAGGCAGATGCTGTCGGAGAAGAAGGGGATTCCGCTTGTGGAGGCTTCTTGCCAATTCAAGCATGCGCTCCATTTCGATGACCAGATCAGAATCGTGACGACCGTGGCGGAAGTGAAGAATAAGGTGTTCAAGCTGCAGCATATTTTCTATCTGGGCGATATCGTGGCCGCAGAAGGATACGAGATCCGTGTATGGATCGATTCTTCAAGCGGGAATCTGAAGGCCGTCCCGATTCCGGATGAACTTCGTTCCATGCTCCTCGCCTAATTCCAGCTACGCCGATCTCGCGTAAATCATCATAAGGAGGGCAATATCACTTGACGTCGTTACAATGGCCAGATGCCATCTCCGCTGCAGCGCAAGGCAGTGATGTAGAGCTGTCGGTTACGAAATTGACGAGAGTAAAATGGTTCACAAGCCCCGATTCGCACAAGGCGGCAGCCGAGGCAGCCGTACAGCGTTTCTTGTCGGAGATAGGCATAGGCAGTCTGCCGATCCGCTGGCTGGACAAGCAAGCGATCGCGCCATTCATCGGCGGTTATGAACTCATCAAGGATCCGCTATGGATGCAGCTCTACGGCATTCCGCAGACGATCAAGGACGCTGCCGATGCCGCCTGCGGCCAGAAGATCATCGCCTTCACGATGAACGATGTGCCCGAGCATCTGTTCCATGTCCTCTATGATGCGGCATTTCATGCCTTTGAACAGCAGGGACAGCAAGTCGTCTCGCATGTCGTGGCAGCTGCACTATACGTTACAAGCCTGTCGATCTCATGGGATTCCGTGTGCGACGCGAGCAATCCGCTGGCGGGATTGTTGGAAGCGATGAAGCTTGGCTATATGCCGCTAGGCACGAAGGACGGCGCATTCTATCTTCTCTAGCAGTCGGCGATGGGGCAGCCTTCATGAATTATGACCGAAATCGGGAGGTTCGTAAGCGATGAGTAGCCAAACCAAAGGAAGCAATACGATTATCATTCGTATGGATATGGACGCAAGCTTGCCCTTCATCGAGATTGCCAAGGTCATTCACGACGCAAGCGCGGAAATTGTCGCCGTTGACACGGTGAACCGCGGCAAGACGTCGATCGTCAGGGACGTAACCGTTACGGTGTCCAATCCGGCAGAGACGCAGCTGCTGGATCGATTGAAACGCGTGGAAGGGCTTAAAGTCGTTAATGTGTCCGATCGCACCTTCCTCATGCATCTGGGCGGCAAGCTGGAGATCCAGTCCAAATTCCCGATTCGTAATCGCGACGATCTCTCCCATGTCTATACGCCAGGCGTTGCGCGAGTCTGCACGGCCTTGCACGAGGATCCATCCAAAGCCTATTCGCTGACGATCAAGCGCAATACGATCGCAGTCGTAACGGACGGAACGGCCGTACTCGGGCTGGGCGATATCGGCCCGATCGCCTCCATGCCTGTCATGGAAGGCAAGGCAGCGTTATTCAAAGAGTTCGCGGGCGTGGATGCCTTTCCCATCTGCCTGGACACGAAGGACACGGAGGAAATCATCCGGATCGTCAAGCGAATCGCTCCGGTATTCGGCGGCATCCACCTTGAAGATATTTCCTCTCCGCGCTGCTTCGAGATCGAAGAGCGCCTGAAGCGGGAGCTGGACATTCCGGTGTTCCACGACGATCAGCACGGCACTGCGGTCGTGATGCTGGCAGGGCTGATCAACGCGCTGAAGATCGTAGGCAAGCGGATGGAGGATATCAAGGTCGTGTTCAGCGGCATCGGTGCTGCTGGGATCGCCTGCACGAGAATGCTCCAAGCCGCAGGCGTCAAGCACATTGTCGGCGCTACGCGGTCCGCAGGCATCCTGCATCGGGGCGAGACGTACAGCAATCCGATGTTCCGATGGTATGCGGAGCATACCAATCCCGATAACGCAACCGGCAAGCTGGGAGACGCGATGCAGGACGCGGACGTGTTCGTCGGGCTCTCCGGACCGGATGTCATCACGGTCGACGATCTCAAGAAGATGGCCGCAGATCCGATCGTATTCGCCATGGCGAATCCGACTCCGGAGATTATGCCCGAAGCGGCAGAGCCGTACGTACGCGTGATGGCGACCGGGCGCTCCGACTATCCGAACCAACTGAATAACGTGCTCTGTTTTCCAGGGATGTTCCGCGGTGCGCTGGACTGCCAGGCGATGGACATTAATGAAGAGATGAAGCTTGCCGCCGCCTACGCGATCGCTTCGATCGTGAGCGAAGACGAGCTTAACGAGCAGTATATCGTCCCAAGCGTATTCAATTCCAAAGTCGTGGAAGCCGTCAGGAAGAACGTGATACAAGCGGCTATCGAGACAGGCGTACATCGGAGAAGACCGCATGATTTCAATTGAAACGGAGGAAGCAGGATGCCGCAGCAAGAAATACGGGAAGCGATCGTAGTCGGAGCAGGACCTGTAGGCATGGTCGCCGCGTTGGCACTCAGACACGAAGGGTTTCAGGTCACGGTATTGGAAGAAGAGGAGAAAGGAAGATTCCGTCCGGGCAGCCGCGCTATCTACATTCATAAGGCGACATTGAAGCTGCTGGAAGAGGTGTCTCCCGGGTTAGGCTTCAAGCTGGCCGACAACGGCGTGATCTGGCCGGTCAAACGAACGACATACCGCGGCAAGGATGTCTATATCCGCCATTATCCGACGCCGACGCCGGGGGAGATTCCGGCATTCACGAGCCTGGCTCAAGTCGAGATCGAGAAATACATGTACGAAGCGTGCGTGAATGCCGGCGTGGCATTCGTATGGAGCACGAAAGTTATCGGCGTGGAGACGACGGATAAGCAAGTCGTGCTCAAGACGGCATCGGGAATCGATTGGGCGGCCGATTACGTGATCGGCGCAGACGGCGCCCGTTCTTCCGTTCGCAAGGGCGTGGGGATCGAATTGGAAGGTCCGCGCGCGAACGACACGTTCCTGGTCGTGGACGTGAAGGAGGACGAGGAAGCTCCGCTGCCGCTCGAGCGGACGTTCCATTATGAGCATCCGGCGATGGACGGGCGCAATGTGCTGCTCGTGCCGTTCAAGGGCGGCTGGCGGGTCGACCTGCAACTGCTCCAAGGCGACGATCCCGATCGATACGGCAGCGAAGAAGGGGTTAAAGAGTGGCTGAAGAAGGTCATGGACCCCAAGTATGCGGATCGGGTATCATGGGTCTCCACCTATCAATTCTATCAAGTCGTGGCGCGCTCGTTCACCGATGCAAGCCGGCGCGTCCTGCTCGTAGGCGAAGCCGCGCACTTGTTCGCGCCGTTCGGCGCACGCGGATTGAATTCAGGCGTGCCGGATGCGATCATATCCGTTCGCGGCATCGCGCAAGCGAAGCAAGCGGCGAATGAAGAGAATCGCAGGAAGGCCATCGAGCTGGCAGCGGAAGAGCGCTTGCTGGCTGCCAGATACAATCGCGATGCGGCCGGCATTGCGCTGGAGCATATTCAGGGCGATTCTCCGTACATGAACTTGAAGCGGGAGCTGGCAGCGTCTCTGACACCGCTCATTCCGAAGCTCGGGCGCTGGCTGGATGAAGGGCCTTACGGTCCGAAGCAAGGGCATCCGATGGTTTCTACCAAATATTGATTGAGGGATCGACATGGCTAGCATGAATCGATATCAGCGGCAGGGGACGACGATTTACGCGATAGAAGCGCCTGAGGATACTGCACTGCGATCGGTCAACGCCTTTCTTGTCGTTCATGCCGACGGTCTGTACTTGATCGATTCCGGTTGGGACAATGAGGCATGCTGGAACGCATTCTTGCAAGCCTTGCAGGAGCTCGGTTATGCGATTCCCGACCTGAGAGGCATTATTCTCACGCATCATCATCCCGATCATGCGGGCTTCGTTCACCGGATTCAGAAGCTGAACAAGGCAGTCAGCGTGCATGCGCATCCGCTTGCAATCCCCTATATCACGCATGATAAACCGTTCTTGATCCAGCGCATCCGTTTCTTCGATACGCTGTACCGCGAGATGGATGGCATGCCGGATGCCGAGAGGCAGATCCAGAAGTTCGAGGCTGCCTATAGCAAGAGCGAAGCTTATCGCATCGAGGGGGAGATCGAACGGCTGCAAGAGGGCGACGTTATCCTGGATTTCAAGGTTCTCGACGTGCCCGGGCATGCGCCGGACCATATCATGCTGTACGATGCCGAGCGGAGATGGGCGATCGTCGGAGACTTGGTCATCTCGCATATGTCCACGAACGCGATCATCGAACCCGACGCGAACGGCAACTTGATCCCGACGGTCACGCAGCAGCTAACTTCGCTGAAGAGACTGTCAGCGTTGGATGTGGACCTCTTGTTCACCGGGCACGGCGATGTCATGCCCGCACCTCAAGCAGCCATACGGAGCAAGATCGACAGAGTCGAGCAGAAGTTGGACAGAATCGCGAATTATATCCGCGACGGCTATACGACCGCGGGAAGCATGGCTCGCTTATATGACAGAGCCGTATATGAGAAACAATATTTCTTGGTCATGTCGGAGGTCATCGGCATGCTCGATCATCTGGAGCGTACAGGACGGGTCGTGAGCCGGAGAAGCGGCGGCATCTACCATTATGCGTTAACGGGGGAGAGATGAATATGTCTCGCACTGAACAGCGTCAAGCTTTGGATCAATTTGCGGATCGACTGGCGAAGGAGCACCTTGGACCGCTGTGGGATAACTTGGGCGCAATGGTGACCAAGCAGCCTACGCATCACGTGAAGCCTTATCTGTGGAAATGGCACACCATCCGCGAATATTTGCTGGAAGCAGGCCCGCTGCTCGCGCTGGGGCGCGAAAGCGAACGGCGCGTCATCTATTTGCAGAATCCTTCGCTGATCGGGGAAGGCAAAGTCGGCTATGCGACGGATACGCTGTATGTCGGCATTCAATTGCTGCTGCCGGGGGAAGTAGCCCCATCCCATCGCCACTCGCAAGCGGCCATTCGCTTCATTATCGAAGGCAACGGCGACGCGTACACGACCGTCAACGGCGAGAAGACCTACATGGAACGCGGAGACCTCGTGCTGACGCCGCCGTGGACCTGGCATGACCACGGTCATGAGGGAAGCGAGCCGGTATTCTGGATGGATGGACTGGACGTCGGACTGGTCAAAACGTTGACAGGCTCCTTCTTCGAGCCGTATCACGACGACACCTATCCGCTGAACGGTCCGGCAGACAGCTCGATCGCGCGCTATGCAAGCGGCGTCCGATCGATCTCGGAACGAAAAGTGCGGGGTTATCCTTCGCCGCTCATTAACTATAAGTGGCGGAACATCAAGCAAGCGCTGGAAGGATTGACGCAGCTGGATGCGGATCCGCATGACGGGTATGCGATCGATTACGTCAACCCTGCGACGGGCGGGTCGGCGGATGCGCGTCTCGGCACTTCGATGCAGAAGCTCGCCGCCGGTACGGGGACGCGTGCCCATCGGCATGTTCACAGTGCCTGCTACCACGTGCTCGAAGGCGAGGGCTATACCGTCATTAATGGCGAAAAGTATGAATGGGCGCAAGGCGACTTCTTCATCGTGCCGCCGTGGAGCTGGCATGAGCATCACAATACGGGACCGGTCGACGCGCACTTATTCTCGATCAATGATCGGCCGGTGCTGGAGATCCTCGGCTTGGAGCAAGAGGAAGCGTATGCGGAGAACGGCGGCAATCAAGTGATTGAGCGTACATTTCAGCCGGCATAACTTGATCGGCGAGGAAGGAGGAGCGCTAACGTGAAGTTTGCATTATTCAACGACTATCGGCTTGGCTTGGTCAAGGAAGATACGATCTATGACATCGGCAGCCTGCTCGAGCCGGAGCGTAAACCGCAATGTCCGATGGTAGAGCTCGTACGCGGCTATAGCGCCTACAGACCCGTTATTGAGGCCGGATATGCGGAATGCCAATCCTACGAGCTGGCAAGCGTCCGTCTTCGTCAGCCTGTCTCCCAGCCCGGGAAAATCGTGGCGGCGCCAGTCAATTATTTGTCCCACAAGAAGGAAATGAACGTACAGCATACCGCGAGAGGGCTCGGCTTCTTCCTGAAGGCGAACTCATCCGTAATCGGACCTGGCGATGCCATCGTGCTTCCGGCTGTCAAGCGCGGCCGTCGAATCGATCATGAGCTCGAGCTTGCTTTCGTCATCGGGAAGCAGGCAAAGAACGTGAAAGCGGAGGATGCGCATCGATACATTTTCGGCTTCACCGGACTGAATGACGTGACGCTGCGCCCGGATGAGCATAACGAAGAAGAGCGCTGCCTGCGCAAATCCTTCGATACCTTTACTCCGATGGGGCCGTGGATCGCAACGTTGGATGACATACCGGATTTCAACGATATCCAGATGATGCTCACGGTGAACGGCGAGGTTAGGCAAAGGACGAATACGAAGGATATGGTATGCGGGATTGCCGAGCTGGTAGAGCTGTACTCGCATGTGATGACCTTGGAGCCGGGCGACATCATCGCGACGGGGACGCCGGACGGCGTAGCTCCGATTCGTTCGGGCGACGTCGTGACCATCGAAATCGCGCATATCGGCACGTTCTCCAATCCCGTATCGGAAGAAGAATAACCTAAGAAGATAGAAGGTGTATAGGATTGAGCAATCATGAGATCGTCATCATCGACGGAGCGAGAACGGCGTTCGCCAAATTCGGGGGAGCGTTCAAAAACTTATCCGCAATCGAGCTTGGCGCCATTACGGCGCAGGAGGCCATCAAGCGTTCGAATGTCGAAGCGGCGGAGATCGACCACGTCGTGTACGGCAACGTGATTCAGTCCAGTCCGGACGCGGTGCTGATGGCACGCCACGTCGGACTGAAGGCGGGCATTCCCAAGGAGGTTCCCGCGCTGACGGTGAACCGCCTATGCGGTTCGGGCCTGGAATCGATCACGCAGGCAGCCAGAATGATCATGACAAACGAATCCCGGATAGCGCTCGCAGGCGGCGCGGAGAATATGAGCCAGATTCCGCACGTGATTCGAGGCGCGCGATGGGGCATTCCGCTGTTCGAAGCACCGATGCAGGACTATCTGTACGAAGCCTTATACGATCCGGTAGGCCAGGTGTACATGGCCGAGACCGGCGAGAATCTAGCCGTGCAATACGGCCTGACGCGCGAGGAGATCGATCAGCACGCCTTATCCAGCCATGAGAAGGCGCTGGCTGCGATCGAGGCTGGGCGGCTGGGCGAAGAAATCGTGTCGATCGAGGTGCGCGAAGGCAAACAGACGGTCGTCGTCGACCGCGACCAGCATCCGAGGGTGACCAGCCTGGAGAAGCTCGCCAAGCTTGATCCGAAGTTCAAGGCAGACGGCGTCGTAACGGCGGGCAATGCCAGCGGCATTAACGATGGGGCGGCTTCCGTCATTGTGACTTCGGCAGACTATGCCTCGAAGCGCGGCCTGAAGCCGATCGCCCGTCTGGTCACATGGGCGGTAGCGGGCGTAGATCCCCAAATTATGGGCATCGGCCCATGCCCGGCCATTCAGAAGGCACTCAAACAAGCGAATCTGTCTCTGCAGGATATGGACCTGATCGAGATTAATGAGGCGTTCTCGGCGCAATATTTGGCTTGCCAGCGTCAGCTTGGTTTCGATCCCGCCATCGGGAATGTCAACGGCGGAGCCGTCGCATTGGGTCACCCGCTTGGCGCATCCGGAACGAGAATTTCGTTGTCGCTGATGTACGAATTGGGGCGCAGAGGGAAAAAGTACGGCGTGTCCTCCTTATGCATCGGCGGAGGTCAAGGGATCGCGGCCATCTGGGAACGGTTATAGAAGGCTAGCAGAGCGAAGGGAGGCAGGATTGTATGGCCAGAAGCTATGAGCATGACTTTGATGCCATTACCGATGAGACGTTCACTAGCATGCATAGCACGTTTGCCGATCTGCGCGCGCGTTGTCCGGTTGCGCATAGCAATGATTACGACGGATTTTGGGCGCTGCTCAATTACGAGGATATCGTCCATGCGCTGAAGGATCCGGAGACGTTCACTACGTCCGTTCAGAATGTCGTGCCCAAAGTGTCTACGACCGGGCGAAGACCGCCGCTGCATCTCGACCCGCCGGAGCATACGCCTTATCGCCGCGTGTTGGACCCATTCTTCACGCCTGAGAAGATGGAGGCGCTCCGAGACCGTGTCCGCAGCACGATCGTTGATCTCCTGGAGCCCTATGTCCGGAAGGGAGGCGGGGACATCTGCGAGGAGTTCTCGCATAAGCTTCCAGGCTATGTGTTCGCCGATTTCTTCAACTTGTCCAAGGAGATGTCCATGACGATCCGCGAGGTGACGCAGCAATACGTCAAGGCCCTTCACGTCATGGATAAGGAGAATATACAGCGGTACAGCCTGGAGCTGTATCAGATCGCGCGGGACATTATCGAGGATCGGAAGAACAATGCTTATGATCCTGCCGTCGATGTCGTGACGGCCTATCTGCAGAAGACCTATAAGGGCGAACCGCTGCCCGATGACATGATATTGGGCACGATCCGCCAATTAATCGTCGTCGGCATGATTGCGCCTGTCATCTTCATCGGCAGCATCAGCGTGCATCTCTCCGAGAATCCGGACATACAGAGCCAGCTTCGCGCGGACCGTTCGCTCATTCCTGCGGCGATTGAAGAGTATTTAAGGCTCTATACGCCTTACAGAGGCTTTGCGCGAACAGCCGCGCGCGACGTCAATGTCGGCGGCCGCACGATCCGCAAGGATGAGCCGATTGCCGTCGTGTTCAGCTCTGCGAACCGGGACGAGAAGGTGTTCCCGGACAGCGACCGCTTCATCCTGGATCGTCCGAACATCAAGGATCACATCGCTTTCGGCAGCGGTCCGCATCGCTGTCCCGGCGCGCCGCTCGCGCGCATGATGTTCCAGATTGCCTTGGAGGAGCTGCTGGTCCGCACGCAGCACATCGCATTGGCCGGAGACATCGTCATGACCCGATGGCCGGAATGGGGAGCCCAATCCGTACCGCTTCGCGTGGTCCCTGCCGAGCAATAACAGGATGTCATTGTTGAACAGGGCAGCATGTGTGTGGTAATATACAAATAATTATTGGATTGGAGTTGAAGCGGAACATGTTGATTTCTTGCTAATAGAGAACAACGGGACAAGTAAGCGAGTTCGTACGCTTATTTGGGTTGTCCGGTTATCTATACGCAAGAAAGCAGCGGTTTCTTCTTCTTAACTCAATCTATATATTGTTATCCGTTCCCCAGCCAACGGGGTGGATTTGCTGTATATATGCGAGTCGCGAGAAGATCCTTTCTTGCGGCTCTTCTTTTATATATACAGGAGGAATGTTTATGTCATTAATTAATGTCAGTCAATTAACGTTTGCCTATGAAGGCAGCTATGATCTCATATTCGATAACGTCAGCTTTCAACTCGATACCGATTGGAAATTGGGCTTCACGGGTCGTAACGGCCGAGGCAAAACAACGTTCATGCAGCTGCTGCTCGGGAAGCATGCGTACAGCGGTACCATCGCCGCGACTGTATCGTTCGAATATTTTCCGTATGGCGTCGACGATCCGGAGCTGCAGACCCTCGATGTCATTGACGGTATCGTACCGGATTACGAGCATTGGCGGCTCATGCGCGAGCTTAACCTGCTGAAGGTATCCGAAGACGTGCTCTACCGGCCCTTCGGCACCTTATCGAACGGCGAACAGACGAAGGTGCTGCTGGCTGCCTTATTCCTGAAGGAGAACAGCTTCTTGCTGATCGATGAACCGACGAACCATCTGGATCTGCAAGCCAGGCAGCTGGTGAGCCGCTATCTCGATGGCAAGAAAGGCTATATTCTCGTCTCGCACGACCGCGCATTCCTGGATAACTGCGTCGATCATATTCTGTCCATCAACAAGACGAACATCGAGGTGGTGCGGGGCAATTTCTCCGAATGGCGGGCGAACAAGGAGCGGCAGGATCAGTCCGAGCTGGCGGAGAATGATCGGCTGCGCAAAGATATTCGGCGCCTCACGGATGCGGCGCGGCGAGCGAGCCAATGGTCGGACGAAGTCGAGAAGACGAAGATCGGCTCGAAGGGGGATAAAGGCTATATTGGCCACAAGGCTGCGAAAATGATGAAGCGGTCGAAGTCGATCGAGCGCAGGCAGCAATCCGCGATCGACGAGAAGTCAACGCTGTTGAAAAATATCGAGAGCTCGGACAGCTTGAAGATCGCGCAGCTTGCCTATCATAAGCACCAGTTGGTCGAGCTCGATCGCGTCACCATTCACTATGGGAGCAAGCAGGTGCTAACCGATCTCAGCATGACCATCGAGCAGGGGGATCGCATCGCGCTGTCGGGCAAGAACGGCTCCGGCAAATCTAGCGTTATGAAGCTGATTCATGGCGAGAACATCGCGTATTCGGGAGTTTTCCGGAAGGGCAGCCAGCTGCAAATCTCGTATGTGTCGCAGGATACCGCTCATCTCTCAGGCAACTTGACCGACTATGCCAGAAGCCATGGCATCGAGGAGAGTCTGTTTAAAGCGATCCTGCGGAAGCTGGATTTTGCCAGGGTGCAATTCGAGAAGGATATGGCTTCCTACAGCGGCGGCCAGAAGAAGAAAGTGTTAATCGCGAGAAGCTTGTGCGAACGCGCGCATCTGCATATCTGGGATGAGCCCCTCAACTTCATCGACGTGATTTCGCGCATGCAGATCGAGGAGCTGCTGCTCGAGCACGCGCCAACCATTCTGTTCGTCGAGCATGACCGGGAATTCGTCGATCGGATCGCAACCAAGCATGTCCAGCTCTAGCAGCATAAAGAGGTGGAATTTGGCAAATGCTATCCGTAACATCCTATCGTTGAAGAAGGCGATTCCCATTCCGAGGCTTCCGAACACGGCTCGTCTCTCCGCTTCGCTATCCGATAATCTTACGAAGATTGAACAGATATTCCTAGATCATGGCGACATGGTCTACAACCACTGGCAATTCGGCCCGGGCATGACGCTCCGGGCTTGTTCGGTATACTACAAATCGCTGATTCAAGAGCAAGAAGCCAATTACATGAAGGTATCGCTGCAAGACTTGCTCGAGCATGAAGTCGGCCCCGGCACGGAAGTCACCCTGCAAGCGTTCATCCGATTCTTCGACAATAGCGGCGTATCCGAGAGAATCGCGAAGACGATCGAGACGTTGGACGATTCGGTTATGCGCATCCAAGAGGGCCATGTCGTCATTTTCATCGATCAATGGGACAAGGCTATCTCCTACGAAGCGGTAGGCGTCGAGACGCGGCAAGTGTCGGAGCCGATCAGCGAAGCCGTAGTCCAGGGACCGAGGGAAGGCACGGTCGAGAACCTTCAGAAGAACATCGGGCTGATCCGCAAGCGATTGAAGTCGACGCAATTCAAGCTGTTCGAAATAACCGGGGGCGGGGAGACGCGCACGAAGCTTGTATACGGTTATATCGAAGGGAGAGTGAGCGAGGATTCCCTGAAGGAGTTCAGAGCGAAGATCGCGCAGATCTCGCAGCTGGATGTATTGGAGACGACCTATGTTGGAGAACTCGTCGAAGATAACGTCTACTCGCCGTTCCCTCAAGTCCGCTATACCGAGCGGCCGGATGTGGCCGTATCCGGCTTGCTCGAAGGTAAAATTCTGGTGCTGGCGGACGGTACGGGAACGATGATGCTATGTCCGGGCCTGTTCGTCGAATTTTTCCATTCCAGCGAAGATTACTATCAACGGACCGTGATCTCCGCCCTGATCCGCGTGCTGCGCATATTCGCCTTCTTGATCGCGCTGTCGCTGCCCAGCATCTATATCGCGCTGACGACCTACCATCCGGAGCTGATCCCGACCGTGCTGCTGCTCGCGATTATTGACGCGAGGGAAGGAATTCCGTTCCCGGCATTCGTCGAGGCCGTTATTATGGAATTTTTCTTCGAGCTGCTGCGCGAGGCAGGCGTACGGCTGCCGAGGCCGGTAGGGTCGGCAGTCAGCATCGTAGGCGCGCTCGTGATCGGCGAAGCGGCGATCACGGCAGGCATTACCTCCCCTGTCATGGTCATCATCGTTGCGCTAACCGGGATCGCCTCTTTCGCGGTTCCGCAGTACAGCGTTGCAATCGGACTTCGCATCCTTCGCTTCCCGCTCATGTTCATGTCGGCGTTCCTCGGCGGTTACGGGCTCATGATCGGCTTGCTGTTCATCTTGCTGCATCTTAGCAAGCTTCGCGCGTTGGGCCAGCCATACTTATCCCCGCTTGCGCCGCTTCGATTCGGTCAATGGCGGGATGTCTTCTTCCGCGCGCCGCTGAAGCAGCTAATGCGAACGACGCGTCAGCAGAGGATGCACGAATGAGCGGCATCGATGGCATCAGACTGCCGCTCAGGCTGTGGCGTGCTTGCGGCATGCTGCTGCTCGCCTCGGTACTGCTGACCGGCTGCTGGAATAAATACGAATTGACGGAGCTTGGTTTCGTAATGGGGGTTGCCATCGACAAAGGCAAGGACGGCAAGGTTCAATTGACGACGCAGATCTATATGCCGCATCAATCCGGCGCAAGCAGCAGCGAACGCAGCTTCGATTCCAATATCAATGTCGTCACGACCAGTTCGACTAACCTGCGGGCTGCACGCAGTATCGGGGCAGAGTTGGGAAGAAAAGCGCAATGGAGCCATATGCGCGTGATTCTAGTGAGCGAAGAGATGGCGAGGACGGTAAATCTCGGGGAGCTGCTGGATTTGTTCTACAGAGATCCCGAGCCGCGACTAACCGCGTCGATTCTCATTACGAAGGGAAGCGCCAGAAGCTATCTGCTTAAGACGCCTACCATCGAACAGACGACAAGTCAGCAGATCAAGCGATCCGAGGATGCGTCGGCTCGCAACGCGGCGCTAACGGTCAATTCCAATCTGTTAGACCTCGGCAAGCAGTTGCGAAGCGTGACCGGCAACGCGATCGTTGCCTACATCGAGCCGCATCCGGAGGATGAGGAGGGATTTCGCGTAATCGGCACGGCCTTGATTCATAAGGGGAAGCTGGTGGATAAACTTTCGGGCAAGCTGAGCCGCGGCTTGCTGATGCTGACGAATGACTTCGTGCTCGGAACGATCGACGTGCGCTGCGAAGAACGGCCTGAAGGGCGGCAGCAAATGATCGAGTCGTTCGAAGTAAGCCAATATCGAAGCAGCATCAAGCCGAGGATCGAGAACGACCGGCTGGTCATTACAGTAAATAGTGAAGTGAAGGGATCCGTAACGGAGCTTAAGTGCTCAGCGATAACGACACGCGAGCAGGAGGAACGCTTCGCTCGGCGGACGGAGGAAGCGATTCGGCAAGAGATGGAGCAGACGTTCGCAGCGCTGCAGCGGCATAAGCTGGACATGCTGCAGATCGGCAACCGGATCTATCGGCATAATCCGAAGCTGTGGTACCGCGTGCAGCCGCAATGGGAGGACTATATTGCGCATGCCAAGCTGAATGTTCATGTACGGGTCAGAATGAACACCACGGGCACGATGATCGGCAAGCCCGTATTCGAATAGATCGGAGGTGGCCGCATGCTTGCTGTTAGCATCCTGTTAATCTTCCTCTACCTGTTAATCGGGCTGCATGGCCGGCGCGGCTACAAGACTGCGCCACGGCGGGATCGTGTCGTCTATATCTGCTTGGCTGCCTATACGGTCTATATGAGCGTGGACAGCGTGCTCGATGTCGATCTGATCCATCTCTATTCGCTCGTTAATTACGTCTTCGGCCCTGCGGCGAGAGGGATAGTAAGGATGCTGGAGGCTTCCATTCCATGAATCGGGTGAATCGCATGGTCAATCGAACAGAGACAATCAGCTCCTTCCAGCTAGGCTCCTTATTCTTCATCTTCCTGACAGGCTCCTCCATTGTCAACATCCCGAGCCCGTTGATTTCCGAAGCCCATAATGCCGCATGGCTGTCCTTGCTGCTAGCCGGCATCGCGGGCATCCTCTTGCTCACGATACTGCTAGCGCTGCATCGCCGTTACCCTGGCTGGGACTATGTCGCGATCAGCACGTCGCTGATCGGCAGATGGGCTACCATAGCGCTCAGCCTCGCATTGCCGATCCCGTTCATGTTCCATATCGGCTCCGGCATCACGCTCGACGTGGGCTTGTTCATGAACAGCTCCATGATGAGCGACACGCCGATCTATATTTTCACGACGACAATACTGATTCTGTCTGCGCTGACGGCTTCGGCCGGCATCGAAGTCATCGCGCGCATGTTCATGCTGATCAATTCGACCGTGATTCTGTTCGTGCTGCTCGTTGTCTTGCTTAGCATTCCCGATTACGACTTCATGAGCGTGCTGCCGATTATGCCGAACGGCATTCGGCCGGTACTGCTCGGTGCCTATACGACGTACGGATTTCCCTATGCCGAGCTGTTCCTGTTCGGCATGCTGATCCCGTATGTGAGAACCGATCAGCGCAATCAGGTACCGGTTGCCATGTTCCGCGCGATTACGCTCAATATTGCCATTCTGATCATCGTCACGATGTGCTCCATTCTCGTCTTCGGGCCGATGGCAGGCGAGCGCAAATATTCCATGTTCGAGGTGGCACGAACGATCGAGGTGCAGGAGATTTTGCAGCGGATCGAATCGATTATCGGCATGGCGCTCATTGCCGGTTCTTATATGAAGATTACGATCACGTTATATGCGAATCACTTGCTCATCGCGCGGTTGTTCAAGATGAAGGACGGCAAGCTCATTATTCCGCTGCTGGCGATGGTCTACATGCTGAACGGCATATCGAGCTACGAGAGCAATGCCCAATGGGAAGAGCTGGTTAATCGCATTCATCCGTTGTGGGTGACGATTGCGTTCGTGCTGCCGCTCGTCCTGTTGTACGCCTTGTCCTTGTTCCGTCGAGGCCGAGCTTAGCTGCGCGTTGCCTGCTGCTGCCTCTTCGCCTTCTGCGGA
Source organism: Bacillota bacterium (assembly GCA_023433615.1). Classification (GTDB taxonomy): domain Bacteria; phylum Bacillota; class Bacilli; order Paenibacillales; family Paenibacillaceae; genus Paenibacillus_I. Next base: position 49,073 of record JAEZCJ010000034.1, read on the forward strand.
CAGTAACGGTCTTGGAATCTGCCGTATGCCTCGGCATATCGCGCAATTTTTCGGTAGACGGACGGGTCCTTCAATTTCTTGAAGATGAACGGATTCGGCAGCGTATTGACCTCGATCAGCCAAGGCGAATAACGCTCATCCAGTCCGACATCCAGCCCGATCTCCTTGATCCCAGGGTACTTCTGCTTCATATATCGGGCCACTTCCAATCCCAATCCACGCAGATGATCGAGCAGCCGCTGACGCTCCGCGCTGCCTAGATAACGCTTCAATAGCGTGTGATAACCGATAACCTTGCCGCCGCTGTAATAATTCGTTACGATGCGCGAGGGATGTGCAACTCTTCCGATCACGCCGGTCGCTTCCCATTGGCCTGCCGGATTCAACTGAACCATCACGCGGATATCGAATGGGGCGCCGTCATGCCGAAGCAGCGATATCCCTTGCTGAACAAGGTATTTCCGAGTGCCCTTGATCCGCGTTATGCTTTCGTAGAGCTGTCTGACGGAATCGTAATGCTTGATGCGCGTTCCATGCTGAAGCCGATAGGCGCTCGATGCCGTCTGATCCACGCGAATGACACCTACGCCGCCCATGCCGAGATCCGGCTTCACATAGACCATACCGTATGCCGACAGCATACTGCTTAACGAAGACGGAGTAAACTTGCGCGTGATGGGAATATACTTGGCGATCTTGTTATTGTTCATTAAGACGCGGGTCTTGGCCAGCTTGCTCTTCACGATTCGAATCGACAACGCGGGCATCTCCTTCCAGGGATCATAAGCGTAGGAACACCTTGCGATCCGGTATCTCTTGTAACTTATGGATCATTCGAGTGCTACGCGACAGCAGAGGCCTATAGCAGCAAGCAACCTTCTTCATTCGTTCGCGTCTAGTAGTCGAAGGGGGAACGAGAGAATGAAGAATAGCTGCTTCGCGTTACTAATCGTACTGGTCTCGCTCTTCCTGCTCGTGCCGGACAAGGCGCATGCGCTGTCGTGCGCAGAATTAAGCGGTCCCCAAGAGGCGTTAGCCCGCAACGGTGCCGCTGTCTACGGCGAGGTCAAGCAAGTGAAGCGCGATATCGATCAAGCGGGGTTCACGGGAACGAAGGAATATCGGAAGAATGTGCTGCTGGACGTGGAGCGCAGCTGGGGGATGCAGGCAGATAGCCAGATTATCGCAGAGGCTGATGATACTTGGGGATATGACTATCGGAAGGGCGAGTCGTATCTCATTTTCCTATCGAAGCAGCAAGACCGCATGGTGATTAGCCCATGCAGCCCGACGCTGGAGCTGGCGTCGGTAGACGCGGCCGTCGAGATGCTAGGCGAGGGCAGCCCGCCTGCGAATCAGGTTCACCTTGGTTATCGCATGCGGTTCATGTTCGATACGGACATTGACTTGTTGATTATAGGGGCGGTTGTATTGGCAGCAGCGATCGTTATGCATGCCTGGTTAATTAGGCTGAAGAGGGGGAGGCGCAAGTCGTAATTCAGCGTGAACAGGCACCCTCGGTACGATGACGCTCAAGGCGCACGGACAGAGGGTGCTTGTGTTCGTCAGCGCAGACAGAGGTACAGGACGGCGAACCAGAATGGCGCGCAGACGAGGCAGGCATTGTTCAGGGCAGCGCGCATGCTTCCTTCTCTCATATTCATCGCATAATCTCCTTCACTATCGTATAGCAGACAGTATAGTGCGAAGATGTGAGGAATCCGTGAATTGGAAGTTAGGAAAAGCTTAGTTTATCATCTATTCTATGTACAGGTGCTTCAGATCACGACCAGATTAGGAGAAATTAATGGAGAACAATCGATTAATTCGAAAATTCGACCAGCAGGCGAGCATCTACGAAAGGCGCAGAAAGCAGCAGACGGAACGGGAATGGCGGGAGAAGCTCATTGGCAGCGCGCGAGGGCACGTGCTGGAGGTCGCAGTAGGGGCAGGAGCCAATTTTGCGTATTACCGCTCTGACGTGACGCTGACGGCTGTCGATTTTAGCGGGGGCATGCTCGCCAGAGCAAAGGCAGCAGCGGCGGATGCCGGCCTGCAGTGCGAAATCATGCAAGCGGATATGGAGAAGGTGGACTTCCCGGAGCACAGGTTCGATACGGTCGTCTCGACGCTGTCCATGTGCGGCTACGAGGATCCGGTCCGTATGCTGCAAGCGATGGGCAGATGGTGCAAGCCGGACGGGCAGCTTCTGCTCATGGAGCATGGGCTCAGCTCCAATCGATTGATTAGCGGCATGCAGCATCTTGCCGAGCCGCTGTTCCGCCGCACAGTAGGCTGCCATCTGAACCGCAATGTCGGCGAGATCTTGGCGAGCTCGGGGCTGCACGTCTTGCGATCGGAACGGTACTTGCTCGGTGCCATACACTTGATCTGGGCGTCCCCGGCAGCAGGGAGCATCGGAAGCGAGAAGCTCCTATAGTCGTCGATAACCCGCTATCGCACCACTGTACTGCAGCACCACCGCCTAAAGCCAAAAACTACAACGGTCATGCGCCTTAATCGGTCAAATCGGTCAAGTTCCCATGCATGCAGCATCCTATCGGCATATTCTAACTCATCATGCTAGATGAGGAGGAATACTAGATGTGGATGTGGGTTGGGACCCCGGCGCGTAGAGGCGCCTGCCGCATGGGAAGTCAGCCAGAGCAGTGCATGATCTCATCCGGACGACCTCTGATCCGATCCAAATACGGGCATCTATCGGATTATCGGACGCGTGAACGCGAACCGGGCTGTCCGCTCGTGGAGGCTTCTAATCGATCATTGCCTCGCATATAGATAGCGCGATGGGAGGAGTGATCGGAAGATGGACGAGTTGGACCGGAGACAAATGATCAAACGTTACGCCGTGCTGAAGAAACGAAGATCGGAGCTCGATCAAGAGATGAACGAGCTTCGCGACCAGATTATCGCGCATTGCGAGGAACTGCAAGTAAACGAGCTGGAGTCGGGGAGCTACCGCGTGAAGCTCACCCTCCAGGAACGCAAAGAGTACGATGATATGAAGGTGTACGCTGCGCTGCCTGATCCGGAGATCTGGCGGCTGATCTCGAGAGCGGATGCTGCCAAGATCGCGAGCACGATCAAGCTCGGGGTGTTGTCCGCCGAATCGCTGCGAGACACTTTCTCTTCGAAGCGAATTACGCTTCTGCATATCGACAAAATATAGCGGTCCATCGTGCTGCCGTTCTCACTCGCGAGAGTCGAACGGCTGTTTGTCGTGGATTGACGGATAAGGAGAGGTGTCATACAATCTACATTGAAATGATACATTATGTATCTTTCCAATCGCCTCAATGGAGAAAGCTGACCGAAATTCGGGCTTATCTGAACAAAGAGATCAAGATGAAGCTGAATGGCGGACCGTGGGAGGCGATATCAGGCAGTACCGTTCAATATCCGATAACCTATAACAGCACGACGTATTTGCCGGTTCGAGCGGTTGCGGAGGCGCTCGAAGTTCCGATCCAGTACGAATCGGCGACGAAGACGATCCATATCGGAGCGCGTACGTCAGGCGTTCCGATTCTGTCCGAATCGTACTCGCGCCTATCGGCAGTCGTCACCGACGATGCGGCAGATCGAATGATCGGCGGCGTCGATTACGGCGAGGCCATTTATTTTGACAAGGTGCTGCATTCGAACAGCCGATTCCAATTGGAGCCTAATGCCCAATATACGAAGCTTGTGTTGAAGATGGCAATCGAAGGCGACGAGACAGAGGTTCGCATCGTGAACGGCGCAACGAAAGAAGTCATTCATACTGCCGTATTGGCGCAAAGCGATGGACTTCGGGAAATCCATGCAGCGATTACCGGCGTGCGGACCGTCTCGATCGAGCTCATGGCGAAAGAACCGAACACGTCATCCAAAGCGTGGATCGTGGCAGGCGACTCTTATTATCAATGAGACGTCAGCATTAAGCTTCTTAACCTATGTTAAGGAGCGTTCGGCTGCTCGGCTGTACAATGTGGATATCCCAATGATCACAAGATCCAGGAGGTATTCCCATGAAGCTTGCAGGTCAGACGATCCTTATTACAGGCGGTTCATCCGGCATCGGCCTAGCCTTGGCCAGGCAACTCGCAATCCGCAATACCGTCATCATTGCAGGACGGGACGAGCGGAGACTGGAAGCCGCAAGCGCGTCCATCGCAGGCCTCCGTACGATCGCTTGCGACATCGCGCAAGCGGAGGAACGCATTCGTCTATGCGAAGCGTTGCTGCGCGATTATCCGAAGCTGAACGTGCTGATCAATAACGCCGGCATTCAGCGCCATCTCAGGTTCGACGCGGACCATGCCAGCCGATCGGCTGCCATACTGGAGGAGGAGACGAACGTCAATTTGTTGGCTCCGGTCCATCTTAGTTCGCTGCTGATCCCGCATCTGCTCAAACAACCCGCAGCCGCAATCATGAACGTGACGACAGGACTTGTCATCGTTCCGAAGGTCGAGTCGCCGCTCTACAGCACCTCCAAGGCCGCACTGTCCACTTTCACGAGCACGCTCCGCAGCCAACTGAGGAACAGCTCCATACAAGTGACCGAGGCGATGCCGCCGTTGGTCGATACTCCGATGACGCATGGCAGAGGCAGCGGGAAGATTACGGCCGAGGCTTGCGCCGCCGAGATGATCCGCGGGCTAGAGCAGGGAAAGGCGGTCATTCGCGTGGACAAGGTCAAGCTGCTGCATCTCATCAACAGGCTCTCGCCGGGCCTTGCAAGACGGATCATGGCGATGCGCTAGCCTTGGCTGCGACTGCAGCAGAACGTTACTCCTCCGACTCCGACTCCGATTTGCCATAGACGATTGCCCGAACTCGCTCTTCGCTCAGACAGTACCTTTCCGATAGGCACGCGATCGTCTGCCCGCTGCGATAGGCATGGAGAATCTCCATGTTTCGCTGCTCAAGCGCATCGCGTGCTCCGCTGTTCGTCCCCCAAGCTTTTCGCTCCGCGCTAGGGATGTAGAGATGTGCGCCTTGGACGTACTTCTGAATCTCCTGCACAAGCGCCTCAGGGAGCACCTGCCTCGCGTTTAGATGTTTTTTCATTGGCGCCCTCTACACGGATTTCGACATGACAAGCGTGTGCGTCGGTGCCAGCAAAAAGCCTGCAGCGTACGCTTCAAGAATGAGATCGAAGCACTGCGAGCTCATCCGTGACCACGCCGCATTCACGCCGAGCTGCTGGAGCGAGGCGAGGACGGCATAGAGCAGGAGCCGGATATCGTACGTTCCGACTTCCGCGCAAGGCCGGAAGTGCAGGCCTAGCATAACGGCATGGAACCCTTCATCCTTCGCCCATACTTTGTAATAGGCAATGCCTTGGATCTGCCGGCCATCCTCGCCATAGAGACAGAGGAAGACGTGATCGGGGGTATGCTCGGCGAATTGTCCGCGATACTCTTCAGCCAAGAACATCTCGCCGTCTTCATCCAACAATGTCGCAATCTCCGCGATCGTGGCAGCATCTGCGACGCGAACGCGACTGAGATCCAGGTATTCCGGCTGCTGCCAATCCGCAATGCTCCGATGGTCGGCGAACACATGGTAATGCGGACTGCAGGCAAAACCTTGCGCCTCGAAGAAGCTGATTCGCTCGTTGCGAATCTCGCCAAGCCGCATGCTGATCGTGTAGTAAAGCTGCGTTCCGCAGGCGGCTCGAACGGCCTGCTCGCACTCGGCGATGACGGAGGCGAGTAAGCGGCTGCCTTTCGCGCTGCAGCCGTATTCGAGATAACCGTTGCCCGTCGCGGGCGAAATGCCTACCGTTGCGAACGCTTCGATCGTCCCGTCGACGAACGCTGCGTAACCTTGCGTGTACAGCTGTGCGAGGATAACCGGTCTGTCTGCGTTCGAAGCAGGGAACAGCAGGCCGCGCCAATCGGTCTTGCGGTAGCTGATGCTGTCGTCCGCGTAACGCTGCGGTTCCTGGCTCCAATTCGAGCGGTAATAGAGCGTTTCGATTCGTTCAAAGTCATCGTCCGGCAGGATCGCTCTTACGATGCCATTCGCGTGCTGCAAAGTCATCCTCCTATCGGATTCGAGATATGCTTCTATCTTCCCACAGTTGTTCAACAAGCGGTAGCCCGTAGATTGGGGGGACACATTCTTAACCGAACCTATTCCATGGTAAAGTTCTCTTATAGCTGTTTTTTCGCTGGTCGGGGCCTAATTACCGGAAGTACAATAAGGTTGTCGGGCCGACGAAATAACAGGAAAGGAGCTGATCCGAGTGATTGACAATTTAGAGGTGATCTCCGTTTAACGGAGATCGCTTACGAACGGGGGGGCCGCAAGGCCTCCCTCATTATTTCATTACGATATGGAAAATAATTCTTGTCATCTGTAAGTGCTTTCACTTATACTGTTGAAGTACGACATACTTACCGATCAGGTGAAAGGGGGATGCAGGAAATGCTCGCAAATATGGTGATGGACACGTAACCGCATACCGCATGTTCACCTGCAATGACATATGGCGCTTCTTCGCGCCGTTCATAGTCAGGCCGTTCCTGTGGATGCCATTTTCCACGGTTTTTTTATTTTTACCACCCATTCTAATGAAAAGGAGGCAGGCAAACATGATTCATGCATTCAACGCATTGACGCATTACGCCGCAAGGAAGAACATATTCGAGGAGGACGTATACCGTGATTTACAAAAATGGAAGAGACGTGCTTCCCCCTAGCCTGCTGAGGGAGCTGCAGCAATATATTCAAGGCGAAGTGGTCTATATACCCAAACCTAGCGACCAGCGCGCGAACTGGGGAGAAGTAAGCGGGGCGCGCAAGCAGCTTGCAGAACGGAACGAAGAGATCCATCGCTTCTATCGCAGCGGATGGACCGTTGCCGATCTGGAGCGCAAGTATCACCTATCCGGCGAGAGCATCCGGAAAATCATCGTCAAAACCCGTAAACAGGCATTCACGTAGCGAAGGAGAATAAGAATGGCTATTGCAAATAAGCTGCCGGAGTCGATTCTGGACCAGCTGCCTGCTGCGCCGATCTTCTTCGCGAAGTCGGATCTGACGCCTGACGGGCATTTCGGCGAACAATGGATCGTGCTCACGGAACAAGAAATCATGCTGTGGGGCGCGGACGGCGCACTGTCGTCCCGCCTCGCGATTGCAGACGTAACGGATGCAAGGGCAGTCGGCGGGATCGGCGGCGGCACGCTGCTGGCCGATACGAAGAACGGGCCTGTCGTCATCGGACGCTACACCGCTGCGTTGTCCTCCGTATTCGGCTACGCAGCTAAGCTGATCGGCGCGGTCGCGAAGGGCGAGGAGCGGCCGACGGCGTCGGAGAATGAGTTCCCTCGCTATTGCCCGAGCTGCGACAATCCGCTCTCCGAGGGTACGCAGGTGTGCCCGATCTGCAAGAACAACGGCAAGGTCATGCTGCGAATGCTGCGCTATGCGAAGCCTTACAAGCTGCAGATGACTGCAGCGGGATTCCTGCTCATATTGACCGCTGTCGTGGAATTAATTCCGATTTACTTAACGAAAATCATGATCGATGACGTGCTGCAGCCGAAGGACATGGGTTCCACGCTGCTGTGGATTGTGCTCGGGTTAGGCGCAACGACGCTTGTCATGTCGATTATGCAGACCGTTCGCGGATTGATCGGCGTATGGGTCGGATCGAAGCTGATGGGCGATCTGCGCAAAGATATTTATAACGCGCTGATGCGTCTATCGCTGGCTTTTTTCGACCGTCGCCAGACCTCGCAGTTCATCGGCAGGGTGAACAGCGATTCGGAGTCGATGCGTCAATTCATGACGGACGGCGTCATCTGGGTGAGCGGCGAAACGCTGCGCGTCATCGCGATCTTCGTCGTCATGTTCGGGTTGGATTGGAAGCTGACGCTGCTGGCGCTCCTGCCGATGCCGCTCATGGCAATCGTGTCGCTCACGGTATGGCCGAAGATCGGGCGTCGCTGGTATCAGCAGTGGCGGTCCATCTTCCGGCTCAACGTGCTCGTCGGAGATTCGCTCCAAGGCATCCGCGTCGTGAAGGCCTTCGGACAGGAGACGACCGAGATGTCGCGCTATTCCGAAGCGAATCGCGAGGTGGTCCGACATAATATCCGCATCGAAGGACTCTTTCAGGGATTGTTCCCGCTGTTCTCCCTGATCGCCGGCGTCGGGACGCTGCTGATCTGGTTCAACGGCGGGCAGAAGGTGCTTCAGGATCATATGCAACTGGGCACGCTTATGGCTCTGGTTGCCTATCTGGGCATGCTGTTCGGACCGCTGCAGTGGATGAGTCAGATGATCACCTGGGCGAGCAATGCGCTGTCGGCGGCAGACCGCGTGTTCGAGATTATGGATACGCCGTCAGAGGTGCCGGAAGCGCGGGATCCCCGGCCGATCGGCACGATCAAGGGCGATGTGCGATTCTCCGGCGTCTCGTACGGCTACGAGAAGCATCATCCCGTGCTCAAGGGGATCGATCTCCATGTGAGGCCGGGCGAGATGATCGGGCTGGTCGGCCACTCCGGCGCAGGCAAGTCGACCTTTATCAATATGATCTGCCGCTTCTATGACGCGGACGAGGGCTCGATTGCCATTGACGGCATCGACCTGCGCAGCATCAGCCAGACGGACATGCGCAAGCAGATCGGCGTCGTCCTGCAGGAGACGTTCCTGTTCGACGGCACGATCGCCGAGAACATTGCGTATTCGAAGCCGGACGCCACGCCGATCGAGATCATGCGTGCGGCGAAGATCGCGAACGCGCATGACTTCATCGTGCGGCTGCCTGACGGGTACGATACCCGCGTCGGCGAGCGCGGCCATCGGCTGTCCGGCGGAGAGAAGCAGCGCGTGGCGATTGCCCGGGCGATTATCCACGATCCGCGCATTCTGATCCTGGACGAAGCGACCGCGTCGGTCGATACCGAGACGGAGCGGCAGATCCAGGAAGCGATCTCGCGGCTGATCGAAGGCCGCACGACGTTCGCGATCGCGCATCGCTTGTCGACGCTGCGGAACGCGGACCGCATCGTGGTGCTGGACCGCGGCAGGATCGTGGAGGCCGGAACGCATGAGGAGCTATTGGCGCAGAAGGGCGCCTATCACAAGCTGGTCGAGGCGCAGCAGGAGTTGTCCAAGATCAAGGGGGTGGAGGCGTCATGACAGCAGCCGACAAGTACGACATTCGCGTCCTGAAGCCTTCGGTGGTCATGTTCAGCCGCGGGGCGGGCGGCGTCTTCCAAGGCGCGGTAGACGGCGTGGCGTACGACGAGCTGGTCGTCTACCGGACGTTCCCTTTCCTCTATACGACGCAGTATATTTCCGTTCGGAATGCGAAGGGGGAAGAGCTCGGCGTCGTGGCCGACATTGCCGAGCTGGATGATGAAAGCCGCAGGGAGGCGCTGCAAGAGCTGCAGTACCGCTACTTCCTGCCGCGGGTGACGCGGGTAGAGAGCGTCAAGCAGAAGGCGGACATGTGGATCTGGGAGCTGGCGACGAGTCTGGGTTCGACTCGCATGGCCATGCGCAATCTGCACGAGCATCTGCAATTCCCGGGCGGGAACCGGGTCATCCTGACGGATCTCAACGGCAGACGCGTCGAGATCGCCGACTGGCGCGCGCTTGATGCGCATAGCCGCAAGCAGTTGACGGATATCGTATAGCTACTGCGGATGGACAGAGAACATGGAAGCACTCGCCGAATGTCGGCGGGTGCTTCTTCAGTTGGGGAGAAGACCTGACGTTAGAAGGAAGATTCCCGCAACAATTGCGAATAGGCCGCCTATGCGAGCCGAAATCAGCGCGGCGGTGCTCGGTTGGGCATTCTTGAATTGCCAACCTACCCCCAGATACCACGAGACCTTAGGGAACAGTAAGCCAACAATCCCCAAAATAATAAAGAGAATCGGGATTAATGTGAACATGAACATACTCGATAACCTCTTTTCCCCGGTAGTCCACTCGATCAAGATCCCTACGCGATCAGAACAGAGACGCAATACTTGCTAGAGACGGGGTTATAGCACTGTAGCGGAACGGATTGCATAAATGCGAAACATACGTCAGAAAAAACTGTGCGGATTAACCTGGCGCTGCTCAGCTTAAGTGCTTGCCGAAGCCGAAGCGGCATTGTTGTTGCGCTTCTGGATGCTGTGCATGCCCATGACGACGGCAATCAATTCGTAGCTGTCGAGCAACGAGGCGCGATTGTTCAGGCAGAATGCCCCCGATTCCAGCCAACCGCTTGTCTTATGGAAAGACGCAACTTCGATGCCGGCGTGGTCGATTATGGCGTACGAACGCGAGAATGCGGGCGATTCGATCGTGTAGATGCCGCGTTCTCCCGCGTCGTACTCGTAACGCTTCGAGAAGAAAGACAGCCTGCTCCTGAGTACGCCTAACAAGGACTGGCTGGCATCCGCGACCTCCCATTTGCCGGAGAAGAAGCGGAAGCTGCCGGTAACGCGCAACTCGCCGCTCGGTCCGTATACCGTTAGCGATGCGCTGAACATGCTTCGCAGATCCAACATCCCCGCCTGCTCACCTGCGGCATTCATGATCGGCGTCTCGCCGCTGCTGAAGAAGTTATCCCTGAAATACAACTCCACCGTCATAACCCCTTCCCGGAAATGCGCTTTTAAGAATGATACGAATGAGCAAGACAGATGTTTCAAGCACCGGAAGCGGATTCCGCGCGGACACATTTTCGCATAACTAGACGGACTGTCCTTCCTTATTTTATCGAATGGAATACGTTATATGGATTGTAAATCATCTATGCGTATTCGATAGGGAGGCGCAAGGAGAATGGTTCCTAGAAGGTTGTGGCATGTTCGCAATAAATGGAGAAGGCATCTCAGCTTGATCGGCAGCCGAAAGGTGCTTCGCCACATTCCTCCTACCCGACTGCTCACAAGAGAGTCGCTACGCAGCTATCTCGGGCGGTATAAGGAGGTCTATATTAAGCCGATTCACGGATCGTATGGCAACAACATTATGAAGGTGAGCCGGCGCAGGAGAGGCTACGTCGTTCAACGCGAGGAACGAATCACGAGGGTGGGACAGAAAGGGGTTGCGAAGGCCGTCTTCCGTCATGCCCGAAGCCGTTCCTTCATGATTCAACGAGGCGTGTCCATCTTGACCAACGGTCGACGTCCGGTTGATTTTCGGATTCTGCTGCTACGTCCGAACGACCGCTGGGAGCTCATGGGGATCATGGGCAAGGTGGCCTCAGGCAATCGAATCGTGACCAACTATAGGCATGGCGGCAAACCCATCCAGCTCAGGACGGCGCTGAAGCGAGCCGGGTGGTCGAATGCCGATATTGCCAAGTGCAAGGCCTCGATGGAGCGATTATGCCTGAACGCTGCAGAGCAGTTCACGAGACGTCACCGGGAATGCAGGCGACTCGGCGTCGACATCGCCGTCGATCGCAGACAAGGCTTGTGGATCCTCGAGGTGAACACGAATCCCGAGTATGCCTTATTCCGTTATCACGAGAACAAGCAGCTCCACGGTCGCATCGGACGCAACATGCGAATCATCCGCTCGAAGCAATCGCGAAGCTGAAGGCCGCTTAAGGGGATGGCTGCGATGCTTGCGAAGGCTGAGCTTGCGAAGGTTGAGCAGGAGCTTGCGGTGCCTGAGGCGGCACCTTAACCTTCTCGGCTTCGAAGTATGCCTCGAGCTCGGCAGCTTTACGCGGGTCGTCCATCTTCACCTTGTCCTTCAGGAAGCGCTCGACGATGAGCTCCCAAGTCGGCGTCTTCTTCTGCAGCACGAGTGAGCGGATCGCTTGCTTGACGACCTTGCGTTCTCTGGCATTGGAATATAGATCCTTGTATTGCTGAACGCGCTCCAGATCAAGCTTGTCTGCAGTCGCACGGAATACTTCGGCCGTCATGCGGGCATCATCCAGCGCCCGGTGCGCAGTGCCTTCGGCGGTGATGCCGAGTTCCGTCAATGCCGCATCGACGCTGACATCGTTCGTCACATTCCTGAAGCGCAGATAGCCTTTGAGCAGATCGTAGTAATTGACGGTCATCCAGAATGTATCGTCTAGCTTGTGCATTCGCGTGTCGTACACGATCCGCTTCAGATCCTCGCCGCCCCAAGTGAGCAGGAGGAAGGACTCGCTCTTATTCAGCCATTGCACGAAGAGCTGTATGATCTTGACGAATCCCTCGGCCGCATCGATATCTTCTTGCGGAATGCCGGTCTTCTTCTTGATGAAGCTGTTCAGCTTGGCATAATAGACAGGCTTGATCAGCGAGGAAAATTCGTCCACGTATTGCAGCGACGAATCGAGCCGGACAGCGCCGATCTCGATCACTTCCATCGGGAGCTCGCTGGCGAACTTGCGACCGTTGAATTCAATATCTAACACGATGTAATCCACTTGCGACCCTCCGCTTCCGACTATGCGTATGTGCTTCACCATTCTATCAGAAAACTTGCGAAAAGGGCACTCGCCATTCCATCCGACGGCAAGTGCCCTTCCGTATGCTGCAAGGACTGTAGGGTCTTGATCGATGATCTAAGACCGAATGTCCGCAATTCCCGTATCGTCATACTTCGGAATCGAATCCCCGTTCGATGCTTGCAGCAGACGCTCGACGATACGAGGTCCCCAGAGGATCTCGCTCTGCGAGATGACGGCCGTAATCTGCCCGTTCTGCATGGCATTCGTCAGCTCCGGCGTCAAGCCGAACGCAAGGGCATGCCGGTTCAGCCCTTTCGCCTTCCAGACGAGAATCGAAGACGAGTTCGAGATCGAATCGAGGGATACCAGCGCGTCAAAATGCGGGTGCCGATCGATCATCTGTTCCAGATCCGTCAAGGCTTGCTCTTCGCTCCCTTCATTATAACGCACATCCAGGACCTGAATGTCCGTCTCGCGGTTCAGATAGTCCAGCAGCCCTTCCATGCGCTGCCGCAAGCTGCTCATATCGGGCATGCCGCTCTCCACCAGCACCATGCCTTTGCCGCCCAGCAGCTGGGCGAGCAGCTGCCCCATGCGGGTGCCCGCCTCGCGGTTATCCGCTCCGATGTAGGCGAGCCGGCGGCTTCCGGGGGCATCGGATTCGAAGCAGATGACCGGAATTCCGGCTGCGACAGCTTTATCGATCGAAGGCCGAAGCGCATCGGAATCGAGCGGATCGAGCGCGATGCCGTCGACGCCTTGCTTGATCATCGTCTCCATCATGCGGATCTGCTGTTCCAGGTTCGCTTCCTCCGGCGCCTTGACGATCAACTGCACGCGGTTCGGCCGCGCGGCCTCCTGCGCCTGCTCCGTGATCATCTCGTAGAACGGATGGGCGAACGGGTAGATGATGCCGAAGGTGCGCATCGAGCCGGCAGACGTGCCTGGTTCGGCCAGCTCGGTTGCGCGTGACCCAACTGAGGATTCTGGACCCGCGGCGGGAGTCCGGCCGCTGCAGCCGGATAACGCTGCGGCCGCGGCGAAGGCGAGCATAACGATGCAGACGATCGTTAGCGCGCGCCGCATGACAGCGGGAGCGGCTTTCCGCGTATTCATGCTCATGACGGCAGCCCCTGCTTGCGGTAATCGCGGATCGTCATCCCCGTAATTTTGCGGAACAGATGGGAGAAGTAGTGCGCATCGTTATAGCCGACTTGATGCGCGACCTCGTAGGACTTCGCATTCGTCGAATTGAGCAGCTCCATTGCCTTGCGGATGCGCGTTGCGGTTACGTATTCGATGAAGGTCTGTCCCGTCTCTTGACTGAACACCTTGCTGAGATGGCTGGGACTGATGCTCACATGCTGCGCGGCGTCCTGCAGCGAGAGGCTGTCGTTCGCGTAATTGGCCTGCACGTAGGCACGGACATCGGCCAGCATGTCGGCATAGCGGTCCGCCGCCCCTGAACGCCAGACCCAATACTGCTCGGTCAGCTTCATGATGTATCGGCACGCCTCTTCCCAGGCGCGAATCGCGTCGATCGAGCGCTGCAGCCGCTGCAGCGTCTCTTCGAGGTCCTCGACGTTCTGGAAGGCGGCCTTAGCAGCCTGGCAGACCTCGATCGTAAGGTCGTTCAGCATGTAGCAGCCGTGTACGGTCGTCTGCCAGTCGAGGCCGCGCAGTCCGTCGCAGAATTGCCGCACGAACGTCTCGGTCTGCGCGGGCGATCCGACCTTCAGGAATTCCAGGTAGCGAGACCGATCGAGCTGCGCGGCAGTATCCAGCGTGCCGCCCGTTACGTCCCACAACATGCGGCGGTTCTGCATGGCCAACCGCTGCCAATACTTATCCTCTTCGGCATCGAGATAGGAGGCGTGCAGTCCTTGCAGTCGATCCTGCACGGAGCCTGCGCCCGCGGCAATCGACCATTCAGGCGCGTGCGATGCGGCGGTCTTCACCGTGTCCTTGAAGCGGCTCAGATCGAGCTGAAGCTGCTCCTGCGTAGCGCTCTTCAGGATCCAGACTTGCTCGGTCCGGCTCTTCGGATACATCAGATCGGTGAGCTCGCTCATGCTTGCCTGCAGGGAAGCGATCATCGCAGAGAGCGAGCCTGAGATTTCACTCGTAACCGCACCCGCAGCTGCATTCGCGGCTGCTTCTGCGCTGCCGGCAATCTCCCCGTCCCGGCTGCGAATGTCCGTCATGACGACCGCATAGTGCCGCGCGCTCAATTCGATGCCGAGCTTCGCCGCGATCCGTATCGCGTCCGCAGTCGAGACGAAGCCGCCGCACAGATCGCGCAGCAGCTTGTCGACGGACCACGCGGACTGCTCGGAGTCTCTTCGCAGCTGCTTCTCCAGCTTGGCCTTGGCTTCCCGTTCGCGGTCGATCCTGGCGCTCATCTCGCGCAGAAGCTCCACGATATCCGAGGCGCTGACCGGCTTCAGGCAATATTCCTCGACTCCGATGCGCAGCGCGCTGCGCGCGTATTCGAATTCGTCATGACCGCTCAGAATAATGATCTTCGTTTCGGGGTAACGCTCGCGCACGACGCTGCAGAGCTCCAGACCGTTCATGAACGGCATCTTGATATCCGTAATCAGGATGTCCGGCCGATGCGCTTCCAAGAGCGGGAGGGCAAGCTCGCCGTCCGATGCGTCGGCACAATATTCGAAGCCTTCCCGCGTCCAATTCACGCAGTCGCGAATGCTTTCCCGCACGAGAATCTCGTCATCGACGAGCATAACCTTCTTCATCTGCCTGCACCTCCCGTTTGTATCGGAATTCGAATGGCGACATCGGTGCCGAGTCCGTCTTCGCTCGCAAGCTCGACCCCGAACCGTTCTCCATAGTACAGCCTGATGCGCTGATGCACATTATGGAGACCGTAGCCGCCGGATACTTCTTCACCGGTCACTTCGGGGAGTCTCTGCTTGCTGAGCTGATCGCGGAGCTGCGCCAGCCGTTCGGGACGCATGCCGATGCCGTTGTCCGAGATCGTCAGCACGATCTCCTGCTTGTTCGGCGAATCGGCCGTGACGCGAATCAGCCCCATGCCTCGCTTGTTCTTGATGCCGTGGTACAGCGCATTCTCGACGATCGGCTGCAGCGTCATCTTCAGGATGGGCGCCTGCAGCAGTTCTTCCTCCACGTCAATCTCGTAGGACAGAATATCGCGGTAGCGCATCTGCTGAATGACCAAGTAGCTGCGTACGTGCTCCAGCTCTTCCTTCAGCGACACCCAATCCATGCCTCTATTCAAGCTGATGCGAAAAAAACGCGACAACGCCTGCACCAGATGGATGACTTCCGCGTTCTTGCCGGCTTCGGCCATCCAGACGATCGAGTCCAGCGTGTTGTATAGAAAATGCGGGTTGATCTGCGCCTGCAGCGTTCGCAGCTCCGCCTTCTGGATCTGCTCCTGTTCCTGAATGCTCTGGTCGAGCAGCGCTTTGATTTTGCCTAACATAATATTGAAGCTGTTCCCGAGGTCGGCGATTTCGTCCTGGCCGGTCGGACGCACCTTCGCCTCGAAGTAGCCCGCTGCCGCTTGCCGCATCTTGTTCATGAGCACTTGGACAGGTCGCGTAAGGCGCGTCGTGATGAAAAAATACAGCGTGATCGCGAACAGGATGCTGAGCGAGACACTGACAATGATCAGCTGGCGGATATCGTTCGCTTCCTTCACGATCTCCTGAAGCGGAACACGGCCGACGATGCGCCATCCGGTCATCGCCGACGTCGTGAACAGGACATAATTCGGCTTGCCGTCGGTATGCTCCACGAAGCTGTCGCGTTCCGACGCGGCATGCGAAGACAGATCGACCGGCACCAGCGGCGATCGGCCGCTCCCATCCGCCATTCGGGAAGGGACGAAGAGGGGGGCGCCGGTCTGATCCGCTACATAGAAGTAACCGCTCTTCCCGATAACGGTGGAATCGAGGAAACGCTCGACGATGGCATCGTCCAGATCGATAACCATGAAGCCGATGACCTCTTGCGTGATCCGCTGCTTGACGGCGGCCATGATCGAGATGACGTTCTTGTCCGGGTATTGAAAGCCGTCCAGCCGATCGGCCGGCAGTCCGCTCACAGGCGTAACGTTCAGCACGTCGTTCGGATTGTTGAGCAGGTGCACCAGATGCGGATTGCGGAGCGGGTTGCGGTCCAGTTGGAAGACGCCTCTGCGTTCGCTGATGCCGCGGCCGTACAGGTTTACCATCGAGATATTGAGCACGCTCTCGTACGTATAAGTCGTACGATAGAGCTCGAAGGTACGTAGAATTTCCTTGGCATCCTCGTACGTATCGGTCTGGGTGAACAGGAAGTGCAGCACGCGCGGATTCTTATCCAGCTCGAGCAGCTTCCCGGTATCCTGGAACAGCACTTCGATATCGCGTACGAGCTGATCGGCGGCCAGCAGGGAGGATGCCTTGTTATGGCCGGAGATCGTGTCGAATGACTTCTGATAAGAGATGATGCCGACCGTGATTAAGGGCACGGAGATCAGAATAATGAACATTGCGAGCAGCTTGGCCCGCAAGCTGGAGAACAACCATCGCGTCAGCTTCATGTTGTGCAGCGACCTTTCGTCGGGACTCTCTCTAGTGATATCACTATAGCAAATTATGGCTTGCTGCGGCTATGTAAACGCCATCATTCGCAAGAAAATCCATGAATCGAACAAAATAACTTAACAAACCGGCAGCCCTTGCTTCATGTTCCCAAAAAACTACATCGAACTCCCTTGAATCTCCGTATCAAGGGGCATTGTAAGCGTTCTATACTAACCTCACACCCAGAACGATGAGGTGTAAATCACGGGGAGGTTGAAACGAACATGTTCAAGAGAAGCAGAATCTGGGGGATGACGCTGCTAGCGGCAGTCATGCTGGTAACGGCAGCATGCGGCAGCGGCGGCAACAGCGGCATGAAGAGCAATGAAGGCTCGAGCAGCGCAGCAAAGAGCGATGAAGCCAAACCGGCAGCAGCCGGCAAGAAGGTTACGCTCGGCTTCGCGCAGGTCGGCGCAGAGAGCGGCTGGCGGACGGCCAATACGGATTCCATTAAGCAATCGGCAGAGGAAGCTGGCTTCGACCTGAAATTCTCCGACGCGCAGCAGAAGCAGGAGAACCAAATCAAGGCGATCCGCTCTTATATTCAGCAGAAGGTTGACGTTATCGCATTCTCGCCGGTCGTCGAGTCCGGCTGGGATACCGTGCTTAAAGAAGCGAAGGACGCCGGCATCCCGGTCATTCTGACGGACCGCGCAGTCGATTCGGAAGACGATTCGCTGTACGTCACGTTCATCGGCTCGGACTTCGTCGAAGAAGGCCGCCGCGCAGGCCAATGGCTGGTCGATCAATTCAAGGACGAGACAGGCGACGTGAACATTGTCGAGCTGCAAGGCACGACGGGCTCCGCGCCTGCGATCGACCGCAAGCAAGGCTTCGAGGAAGTGATCAAGGACAAGGCGAACCTGAAGGTCATCGCTTCGCAGACTGGCGACTTTACCCGTGCGAAGGGCAAAGAGGTTATGCAGGCGTTCCTGAAAGCGCACGCAGACATCGATGTGCTGTATGCGCATAACGACGATATGGCGCTCGGCGCAATTCAAGCAATCGAAGCTGCGGGCCTCGTGCCGGGCAAGGACATCATCATCATCTCGGTCGACGGCGTGAAGGACGGCTTCGTCGCGGCTAGCGAAGGCAAGATCAACTTCATCGTCGAGTGTAACCCGCTCCTCGGGCCGCAGCTGATGCAAGCCGTGAACGACGTGCTCGCCGGCAAGGAAATCGCGAAGCGGATCGTGACGGAAGAGGGCGTATTCACCTCCGAGGACGCGAAGCGCGAGCTGCCTAACCGGAAATACTAGACAAGACTAGACATACAGGCTTCGCCATGAAGAACGAGAGTAAGCCGCTTCGGCCGTCGGGGTTCCGTCCGGTGAAGCGGCTTGTTCTTCTTATAAGTGAGTGTTCAAAAAGTCCGATTGTCAGCGCCTCAAGCGTTTCCGAAGGAAACACAGCATCGGAAGCATATGCTTCATCGCGCCAGCGTTCAAGATTCGACGTCGAATACGCTTCTAGGGATGCTTCGCGATCACAAGTGGACTTTTTGAACAACCTCTATAGCGTGCTGAAGGCAGGAAGGAGAGAGGCATAGTGGCAGACGTAGGAACAACGATGCAGCGCAAGCCGGTGCTGCAATTGAGCGGCATTCAGAAGGAATTCCCGGGCGTTAAGGCGCTCAAGGGCGTCGATTTTCGCTTGTTCCCGGGCGAGGTCCATGCCCTCATGGGCGAGAACGGCGCCGGCAAGTCGACGCTGATCAAGGTATTGACAGGCGTCTATTCGATTGATCAAGGCACGATACGGATGGAGGACAAGGCACTAGCCGCGAAGAGTCCGCTTGAGGCACAGGCAGCGGGCATCAGCACCGTCTACCAAGAGGTAAACCTGTGCACGAATTTGACCGTCGCGGAGAACATCTTCATCGGCCGTGAGCCGCGGCGCTTCGGCCGCGTCCAATGGAAGATTATGAATCGGGAGGCAGATCGGCTTCTGAAGGAAAGGCTGAACGTGAACCTTGACGTGACGAAGCCGCTGTCGGAATATTCGGTAGCGGTCCAACAGCTCGTCGCGATCGCTCGCGCCTTGAATGTGTCGGCGAAAGTGCTTATCCTCGATGAGCCGACATCCAGCCTCGCCCAGGACGAAGTGGC
Source organism: Bacillota bacterium (assembly GCA_023433615.1). Classification (GTDB taxonomy): domain Bacteria; phylum Bacillota; class Bacilli; order Paenibacillales; family Paenibacillaceae; genus Paenibacillus_I. Next base: position 68,224 of record JAEZCJ010000034.1, read on the forward strand.
CAAGCTGTTCGCCGTCATGCGGAAGCTCAAAGCCGACGGACTGGCGATTCTGTTCGTCACGCACTTCCTCGACCAAGTGTACGAGATTTCGGACCGCATCACCGTGCTGCGCGGGGGCGAATTCGTCGGCGAATATGAGGCGGACCGACTGCCGCGCCTCGAGCTGGTATCGCTGATGATCGGCCGCGAGCTGCATCTTCTGGAGGAGCTGCCGAAGGCTGCGGGCGATACGGACGCAGACGGCGGCGAGCTGCTGCTCGGCGCCACCGGACTCGGCAAATCGGGCAGCATCGAGCCTTTCGATCTTCAAATTCGCAAGGGAGAGATTGTCGGGCTGGCGGGCCTGCTCGGTTCCGGCCGCACGGAGGCGGCAAGGCTGCTGTTCGGGGCCGATCGCGCGGAGCAAGGCAGGCTGTCGATCGAGGGAGAACGGGCGGAGCTCCATTCGCCTCGCCATGCGATCGACCGCGGCATTGCCTTCTGTCCGGAGAATCGCAAGACGGAAGGGATTATCGACGATCTGACCGTGCGGGAGAACATTATCGTTGCGCTTCAGGCTACGAGAGGCTGGTTCCGTACCGTTCCGCGCAAGCGGCAAGAGGAATATGCCGACGAATATATTCAAGCGTTGAACATCAATCCGCCCAATCCCGAGCATCTGATCAAGAATTTGAGCGGAGGCAACCAGCAGAAGGTCATCCTCGGACGCTGGCTGCTCACGCAGCCGAAGCTGCTCATCCTGGATGAGCCGACGCGCGGCATCGATGTCGGCGCGAAGGCCGAGATTCAGAAGCTCGTCCTCACGCTGGCAGGCAAGGGCATGTCCGTGCTCTTCATCTCCTCCGAACTGGAAGAGGTGCTGCGGGTAAGCAGCCGGATCGCCGTGCTGCGGGACCGCAAGATCGTCAAGGAAATGAGCGGCACCGAGATGAGTCAGCAGCAAGTCATGCAAGCAATAGCAGGAGGTCATTCGTCATGAGCAGGATGCATAAGCACCATCTATTCTGGCCGCTCGTCGTCCTGGGGGCGCTGCTGCTGTTCAATTTCGCGTATTCGCCGAGCTTCTTCTCCATCGTCATGCGGGAAGGGCATCTGTACGGCAGCCTGATCGATATTCTGAACTTCGGGGCGCCGCTCATCTTGGTATCGCTCGGGATGACGCTCGTGATCGCGACGAAAGGGATCGACCTGTCGGTCGGCTCGATCGTCGCGATCGCCGGAGCAGTCGCGTGCCTCGGCATCAGCAAGAGCGCGGACCAAGGGTCGCTGGCCGTCGTGGGACTGGCAGTTCTGACAGCCGTCGGTCTCTCGCTGGCGCTGGGGCTCTGGAACGGCCTGCTCGTCTCGTTCACGGGGATCCAGCCGATCATCGCGACACTCATCCTCATGGTTGCGGGAAGAGGCGTCGCCCAGCTCGTGACGGGCGGACAGATCATTACGGTCAACAGCGACCCGTACGAGTATATCGGCGCAGGCTCGCTTGCCACGCTGCCTTTCTCGATCTTCATTGTGGCCGCCGTGTTCGTAATCGTGTCCCTGTTGACGCGTAAGACGGCGCTTGGCTTGTTCATAGAATCGGTCGGATGCAACCCGAGCGCAAGCCGTCTGGCAGGCATTAGTGCCAAGTCGGTGCTGCTGGCGGTGTACGTGTTCTGCGGACTGTGCGCGGGCATCGCGGGACTGATCTTAAGCGGCAACGTGTCCAGCGCGGACGGCAATAACGCGGGACTGTGGATCGAGCTGGATGCGATTCTGGCCGTCGTCATCGGGGGCACTTCGCTCACCGGAGGACGCTTCTACCTGACGGGCACGCTCGTCGGCGCGCTTATCATCCAGACATTGACCACCACGATCTACATGATCGGCGTATCGCCTGAGATTACGCTTGTCGTGAAAGCTTTTGTCGTACTCGTCGTATGCTTGATCCAATCCGAAACCTTCCGCAAGACGCTGGTGAAGCGTTGGAAGACTCGCCATTATCCAGCGGAGAGAGAGGTAACGCGCCATGCTTAGTCGCCGGCATCTATCTGTATACGTCACGGTTGCGCTCTTCGCGCTCATGTTCATGGCGGGCTCGTTCCGCTATACCGGCTTCTTCTCGCTGCAGGTATTGAACAATCTCTTGATCGACAATGCTTTTCTGTTAATCGTCGCGATCGGCATGACCTTCGTCATCGTATCCGGCGGCATCGACTTGTCGGTGGGATCGATGGTCGCGCTGACGACCATGATATCCGCCAGCCTGCTGCAGGTGCACGGGTGGCCGCCGGCCGTCGTCATTCCGCTCGTGCTCGTCATCGGCGCCGTCTTCGGGTCTTTCATGGGGGCGATCATTCATTATTTTCAGATACAGCCCTTCATCGTCACGCTGGCGGGCATGTTCCTGGCACGCGGACTGTGCTACGTAATCGACATTCAGACGATAACGATCAATAACGCGTTCTTTGTCTCGATGGCGCAGACCAAGGTGCGTCTGTTCGGCGGAACCTTCGTCTCGATCAGCGTCATTATCGCGCTCGTGGTGCTGATCGGAGCGATCTATCTCGCCCATTATACGCGCTTCGGACGCAACAGCTATGCCATCGGCGGCAGCGAACAGTCCGCCATGCTCATGGGATTGCCGGTCGCTCGGACGAAAATCTTGGTCTACACGTTCAGCGGATTCTGCTCGGCGCTGGCCGGCGTCGTGTTCACGTTCTACATGCTGTCCGGCTACGGCCTGCATGCCGTCGGTCTGGAGCTGGACGCGATCGCGGCGGTCGTCATCGGCGGCACGCTGCTGACGGGCGGCGTCGGGTTCGTCGCCGGCACGTTCTTCGGCGTCCTGATCCAAGGCGTCATCCAGACGATCATCAGCTTCGAGGGCACGCTCAGCTCGTGGTGGACGAAGATCGTGATCGGTCTCCTGCTGCTGGTCTTCATTCTGCTGCAGCGGCTGCTCAGCGGCAGGCGGACGGTCAATCGGCTGACATGATCGGATTGGCTGCGTCTGCACGCAGGAATAAACGGCCAAGCGGCGAACGTTATAGAGGAGCAGTCGAGCGTTAGTAGGCCGCATGACATGCAACATGTTCAGAAGCGGAGGGATACGGCCGCATGCAGAACCATTCAGTCTTCAGATCGATCATCATCCTGCTGTCAGGCGTCGCCCTGATGCTCGTGGCGGGGTGCAGCTCGGGAGAGCCGGCTGCTGAGCCGAAGACGCTTAGCGAAGTGTGGGAGGTTATTATCGATACCGCCCCGGAAGTAAGCGGAATCGATTCGTCCGAGCCGGAGCAGCCGATCGTGCTCGGCTTCTCGCAGCTCGGCTCCGAGAGCGACTGGCGTCGAGCGAATAGCGCATCCATCCAGGAGGCGGCGGTCGAAGCCGGCATCGAGCTGCGTTTCGCCAATGCGGATCAATCCCAGGCCAAGCAGGTCGAAGCCATACGCGCCTTCATTCGCGAGCAGGTCGACGTCATCGCGCTGGCGCCTGTCATCGAGACGGGATGGGAGCCAGTGCTGATGGAGGCCAAGCTGGCCGGCATCCCGGTCATCGTCACCGACCGCAAGGCGGATGTCGAGGACGAATCGCTCTATGTCACCTTCATCGGTTCGGATTTCTACGACGAGGGGCAGAAGGCAGCGAAATATATGCTGGATAAGCTCAGCGATCGGCCCGGGCCGGTCGGCATCGTCGAATTGAGGGGGACGGAGGGCTCAACGCCCTCGATCGACCGAGGACGAGGCTTCCATGACGAGATGAAGCAGCGCGGCGATCTTAAGGTGCTGAGCAGCGAGGCGGCGGATTTTACGCTTGAGAAGGGGCGCGAGGTGATGCGCGGTTTTCTCGAGGAGCACGGCAGCGCGATTCAAGTGCTGTTCGCGCATAACGACGACATGGCGCTCGGCGCGATCGAAGCCATTGAGGCATACGGACTGCGGCCGGGCAAGGACATCATCATCATTTCGGTCGACGGGACGCGCAAGGCGTTCGAGATGATGGCGCTCGGCAAGATCAACTGCGTGGTCGAATGTAATCCGTTGCTCGGTCCGATCTTGATGCAGGCAGTGAAGGAGACGATGGAAGGGCGCACGCTGCCGAAGCATATCGTCACGCCGGAGAGCGTCTACACCGAGACGACCGCCGCTCAAGAGGCGCCGAATCGCAAATATTAGTTCCCCGCTGCAGATGGTAGGGAGAGAGAGTCCGCGGATCGGTTGATTCGTGGACTCTCTTTTTGTTTGAAAGCCGTTCTATTTATTCAGGTGAGACGATAGAACAAGCTTAATCTGCTGAATAACGAACCCGATGTGCTTGTTGTCCCGGGTTAACCGGCTTGCCATGACCCCGCCTTCGAGCGAAGAAACCACGAACGACGCGAGGGCTTCCGTGTTCAGTTCGGGGGACAGTTCACCGCTTCTGACACCATTGCGCAGCAGGCTTTGAATAAATGCCGTGAATTGCCCATGGGCATCTACTGCTTTCTCTCTCAGCGGGAGATAACCGTCATCCGCCTCCACCGCCGTATTCAGCAAGGGGCAGCCCCCTTCGATCGGTGGATGGCCGACGGGATCTTCGTATACCGCGCATACCGCCATGATCTTGCCGATCGACGTCTCGGCTTGTTCGGCAGCCTGCAAGAAACGCGCGATAAGAACCCTCGAGGCATAATCGAACGCTTCGAGAGCGATTTCATCCTTTCCGGAAAATGTCCGGTAGACGCCGCCTTTGGTCAATCCGGTAACTTGCATGATGTCTTGGATCGAAGAGCCGGCATACCCCTTCTGGTTAAACAGTCCGGCCGATTTCTCAATGATATGCTGGCGCGTTCTCTCACCCTTGCGCATGATAGCAACCTCCGTACTTGCAATCAGATCGTTGTCACTATTTTAACATTGCTCTGGTATTTTCGCGAAATTATTGCTATCCTATAAAAAACCGAACCGTTCGGTATTTTTTTAGGAGGCGAAATAATAATGACTAAAATGAAAATTGTCCGTGTCCCCATACTTCCGATGCATATGGTGAACGCTCATCTGCTGATCGGGACGGATGGCTGCATCTTGATCGACGCCGGGATACCGGGATCCGAGCAGAAAGTTGAGCGAGCGCTGCGGAATGAGAAACTGACCTTCAAGGACATCAAGCTCATCATCATCACGCATGCACATGTCGATCATGCCGGAGGCGCGGCACGGTTGCGCGAACTTACGGGGGCGCCGATTCTCGCCCATGAAGGGGATGCCAAGCATTACAGCCGGGCAGAGGAGATGACGTTCTGCCCGACCGGACGGTTTGCCCGGCTGTTCTACAGAACGGGCTTCATCCTGAAGCCGTATGAAGGCTTTACGCCTGATCTACTGGTTTCCGGCCATCAGTCCATTGATCTGCGGCCTTATGGAGTACCCGGAACGGTAACCCATACGCCTGGGCATACCGCGGGATCGATCTCGGTAGAACTGGAATCGAGAGAGGCGATGGTGGGCGATCTTATAGCTTCCGGAATTCTGCTCGGCGGGATTATGAGAAAAGGCCGCGCCATGCGTCCGCCCTTCGAGGACGATCCGCATCGGGTAGCCGAAGAGCTGCTGCGTCTGCTTTCTTTCGGCCACGACACTTTTCATTTGGGCCACGGAGGCCCGATAGGGGCGAATGAGGTTCGCCGTCATGCGGACTATTTGCTAGGGTTGCCTAAACGTGTTCCTTGCTGTTCAAGCGGATCTGGCAGACATTGACGAATGGAAGGGATCGGCCGAAGCTGCGCCCGACCTGATTCGACGCTTGGCCAGTATGGCGGATCATGTGTCGGTACGTGCCGGCGGCCCGGCCCTGCGACTCTGCGAGATGCTATTTGATCAACCGAACCGAGCGCCGTACGACGAGATCGGCCGGCAGCACGATGCGGCGGTTAGGCAGCTTGCCTTCGCGATCCTCGATGCGCTCGCAGAGCAGCTGCGTTCCCATATAGCCGAATTGATAGGCTTGCTGGCGCGCTACCGTCATGAACGGCTCCGGCTCGGAGAACGGTCCGAAGTCGTCGAAGCACACGAGGGATATGTCTCGAGGCACGCTGAGGCCGCGCGCGTGCAGGAGCCGCAGCAGCTCGGCAGCCAGGACATTGTTGCCGGCGACGATAGCCGTCGGCTGCGGATCAAGGCGAACGAACCAGTCCTCCATCTCGGTTAGGTCGTTGATCGGACCGAAGCTCGTCTCGTGAATGCGGCTCGCCGCGACGGGCAGATCGTTCTGCTTCATCGCCTCCATATAACCGGCGAGACGGTCGCGCGCGCTGGAGATGGATGCCGAACCATTGACCATGGCGATGCTGCGATGGCCTTGATCGACCAGATGCTGCACGAGCAGCCGACTGCCTTCCTCGCTGTCGCCGAGCACGATATCGCATGCCATGCCGGGTACTTCGCGGTCAAGCAAGACGACCGGCACGTTGTGCGTCCGCAGCTTCTCCATATGCGGGAGGGAGGGATCTCCTGCCGGCGCGACAAGCGCGCCGTCAGCTCGCGTCGTGAGAATCGTATCGATATATTCCGATTCTTTATCCAAGTTCTCGTCGCTGTTGCCGAACAGCAGGCGGTAGCCGTTCGTACGTGCGGCATCCTCGGCACCGCGCGCGAGCGTCGTGTAGAAGGGATTCATGATATCGGCGATCAAGAGGAATAAAGTTCGGGTCTGCTGCAGCACGAGACTGCGCGCCGTCTGATTCGGCACGTAGTTGAGATCCTCCATCACCTTGCGGACTTTCGCCCTGGTTTTCTCGCTGACCTTGCCCGTGTCGTTGATGACTCTCGAGACCGTCATCGCGGACACATTCGCCTTGGCAGCGATATCGTAAATGGTAGCCATGATTGCTTGCTCCTTGTCGATTTCTGCTATTTTCATCTTACCTGCATAAAGCCGTTGACAGCAACCACTTAAGTTGATAGGTTAGTGTTATCGATAACATTATCCATTACTTGGAGGGATGTACAATGGTAGCGCAATTAAATCGTTATCCGCAAGGATTTCCTAAGATCGGCATTCGTCCAACCATCGACGGCCGTCGCAAGGGGGTCCGCGAATCGCTCGAAGAGCAAACGATGAACATGGCCAAGGCGACGGCGGCGCTGCTGTCCGCGAACTTGCGCTATCCGAACGGCGAGCCGGTCGAGTGCGTCATCGCGGATACGTGCATCGGCGGCGTGGCGGAATCGGCAGCATGCGCAGACAAGTTCGCGAAGGCCGGCGTCGGCGTGTCGATCACGGTGACCCCGTGCTGGTGCTACGGCACGGAGACGATGGATATGGATCCGACGATTCCGAAGGCAGTATGGGGCTTCAACGGTACGGAGCGCCCAGGCGCAGTCTACCTGGCCGCCGTGTTATCCGGCTACGCGCAGAAGGGTCTGCCGGCATTCGGCATCTACGGCGAAGAGGTACAAGACGCAGGCGCGACCGATGTGCCTGCCGACGTGAAGGGCAAGCTGCTCGCATTCGCGCGCGCCGGACTCGCCGTTGCATACATGCGAGGCAAAGCCTATCTGTCGATGGGCTCCGTATCGATGGGCATCGCGGGTTCGATCGTCAATGACGCATTCTTCCAAGACTATCTAGGCATGCGGACGGAATACGTCGACATGACGGAATTCGTGCGTCGCATGGACGAAAGCATTTACGATCCCGCGGAATTCGGGAAAGCGCTTACGTGGGTGCGCGAGCATTGCGTCGAAGGTCCGGACAATAATCCGGCCGAGCTGCAGAAGAGCCGCGAGCAGAAGGATAAGGACTGGGAGACTGTCGTGAAGATGACGATGATTGCCCGCGACCTGATGGTCGGTAATCCGCGTCTGGCTGAGCTTGGCTTCGGCGAGGAAGCGCTAGGCCACCATGCGATTCTCTCTGGCTTCCAAGGGCAACGGCAGTGGACGGACCACTTCCCGAACGGCGATTTCCTGGAAGCGATCTTGAATTCCTCGTTCGATTGGAACGGCATTCGCGCGCCATACCTCGTCGCAACCGAGAATGACAGCTTGAACGGAGTGGTCATGCTATTCGGTCATTTGCTGACGAACACGGCACAGATTTTTGCAGACGTTCGGACGTATTGGAGTCCTGAATCGGTGGCGCGCGTGACAGGACATCAGCTGATCGGTCAGGCGGCGAGCGGCATTATCCACCTGATCAATTCCGGCTCAGCCGCGCTTGACGGGACAGGCGAACAGCAAAGGGACGGCAAGCCCGTAATGAAGCCGCATTGGGAGATCAGCGAAGCGGAGGCGAACAAGTGTCTGGATGCAACCTCGTGGCGGCCGGCTTCGGCCGAATATTTCCGCGGGGGCGGCTATTCCTCCGATTTCCTGACGCGCGGCGGCATGCCGATGACGATGTCTCGCCTTAACATTGTGAAGGGCATCGGGCCTGTGCTGCAGATCGCGGAAGGCTACTCGGTCGATCTGCCTGAGAACGTGCATGACGTTCTGGACCGCCGGACGGATCCGACTTGGCCGACGACTTGGTTCGCGCCGATCCTTACCGGGCAGGGCGCGTTCCGCACCGTCTTCGACGTTATGGATAATTGGGGCGCGAACCACGGTTCGGTTAGCTATGGACATATCGGCGCAGAACTGATCACGCTGGCCGCCATGCTTCGCATCCCGGTCAATATGCATAACGTCGCCGAAGAACGGATTTTCCGACCGCGGGCATGGGGGCTGTTCGGCACGGCGGACATGGAAAGCGCCGATTATCGTGCATGCCATAATTTTGGACCGCTGTATAAATAGAGGAGGAGCAGAACCATGCCGACGAGCAGCAGCACTGCCATTCGAGAGGAATTGTGCAAGTACGCCCGCAAGACCGTCCTGAACAAGCTCGTCGTCGGCCCGGGGGGCAATATCAGCGCGAAGCATGAGGGCAGAATGTACCTGTCTCCGAGCGGCTTCGCGTTGGACGAGATCGAGCCGGAACAGTGGGTAGAGGTGGATATCGCAACGGGCGAGATAACGGATATCGGCCTGCGGCCGTCGTCCGAGGTGCTTATGCATCTGTATGCGTACCGCGCCAATCCGAATATCGGCGCCATCGTTCACACGCATCCGCCTTACTGCATCGCGTTCACGCTTGTCGAGCAAGAGCTGCCGATCATGTTCCCGGATCAAGCGGCGCTCGTAGGGAAGACGCTGTACGTGCCTTATGTGCTGCCGACAACCGATAAGCTGGCTGACGCGTACGTGGAGACCGTCAATAATGCCAGCACTGTGCTGCTCGGCAATCATGGTCTCGTGACGACCGGCCGCAATCTGCGCGAAGCGTATTATCGGACCGAGGTTGTGGAAGAGAGCGCGAAGATCTACCTGATCGCCAAGGCGATCCGCGAGCCGAAGGTGCTCACGAAAGAAGAGTTCGAAGAGATCGCTTCGCTAGAGAGCGAAGCGTATCGGATTGAGCTGCTTCAGAAGATGAAATAGCGGCGATACACCGGAGAGGAGGGCTCTGGCATGGTCTTGGATCAGAACAAGCCTGTGACTGTTCTTGCCTTCGATCTTGGCGCGAGCAGCGGACGCGCGCTAATCGGCAGGCTTCAGGCAGGAGAGAAGGGCCGAATGCTTGAAGTCCGCGAGCTGCATCGTTTTCAGAATCATCCGATCCAAGTAGGCGACCATCTGCATTGGGACATTCTTCGGCTGCTGCATGAGGTAAAGCAGGGTATTCGGATTGCCTCCCGGACTGACGATATTCCACGCACTTTCGGCATCGATACATGGGGCGTCGACTTCGGGCTGCTCGATGCGGACGGCGAATTGCTCGGCAATCCTTATCATTACCGCGACCCGCAGACGGAGGGCTTGATCGAGGCGATCAGCAAGCTGGAAGGCAAGGACTTGCTGTACAGAGAGAGCGGCATTCAATTCATGCCCTTCAACACGATCTATCAGCTGTATGCCATGCGCCTTGCGGGTTCGCCGAAGCTGGACCGCGCCGAGACGCTGCTCATGACGCCCGACCTGCTCGTCTATTTCCTGACTGGCGTACGAACATGCGAGTATACGATGGCGACGACGACGCAGCTGATGCTGCCGGGGACGCGCGCTTGGAACGTCGAACTGATGGAGCGGGTAGGCATACCGTCTCGGTTGTTCTTGAATCCGGTCGAGCCCGGAACCATCGTCGGTTCGTTGTCGCGAGAAGTACGCGCAGAGCTCGGCGTGCCCGCGATTAAGGCCGTGGCGGTAGGCACGCATGATACGGAATCGGCCGTTGCGGCCATTCCTGCGGGAGCAAGCTCATTTGCTTACCTTGTATGCGGCACCTGGTCGCTGCTGGGGACCGAGCGTGAGGAGCCGATCGTTACGCCGGAGGCACAAGCCATGGATTGGTCCAATGAAGGCGGCGTAGGCGGTAAATATCAACTGCTCAAGAACATAATGGGGCTGTGGATCCTTCAGGAATGCAAACGGGAGTGGGATGAGGAGGGACGCGATTCGAATTCGTATGCGGCATTAGTAGAAGCTGCCGAGGCTGCTGCGCCCTTCCGCTGCTTCATCTCGCCTGACGATCCGCGCTTCTATGCGCCGGGCGGCATGCTTCAGAAGGTAGCGGGCTACTGTCGAGAGACCGGCCAGCCTGCGCCGGAGACGCAAGGAGAGGTCGTCAGATGCATTATGGAGAGCTTGGCGCTCCGCTATCGCGAAGCGCTGGAGCAAGCGGAGGGGCTGACAGCAGAACGTTTCGGCGGACTGCATATGGTCGGCGGCGGCATCCAGAACCGGCTGCTGTGCCGATTCACGGCGAATGCGCTGGGACGCCCGGTCTGGGCAGGCCCCGTGGAGGCCAGCGCAATCGGCAATATGCTGCTGCAGTTGATCGCGCTTGGCGAATGCGCAGACTTGCAGGAAGCGCGCAGGCTCTCTGCGTCTTCGTTCCCGGTAGACGTCTATGAACCTGAGAGTCACGAATCATGGGTTGCGGCCTACGCTCGCTATCGACAGCTGCAATAGAGTGTCTGACTAAGGCGTCGTCGTGGAGTAGCAATTATGAATCATACATAGGAAACCTCTGTCGGACTACAGCGGCAGAGGTTTTTCGGCATATAAGTTTTATAATTATAGTTAAATAAAGGAAAACGCTAGCAATGCCGCGAATTGGTATGGAAGATCACGATACCCGGTAAGGATTCTCTCGTGAGAAGAGGGAGTGAAAGATGTGAAATCTACGCACACAGCAGACATCGAAAGAATACTGAAAAGACTAGATAAGCCTGATTTGATTCGTCTACTGACAGAGCATATCTCGGGCAGCGACCTGAATACGCTCCTATTAAAAGTGTTTCATGAGAAGGTCGCGCGGTCCACTCCAAATAACTTGCTCAAGCGGTACACAGAAAACCGATTTGTTCATCCGGCAAATGTTGAACCCGTCCGGCTAAAACAACTAGAGATGGCAATGTTGAAGATTGCTGTGAGTCAGGGAGTATCACCGCTCGAATTGTCACCCGTTGCCCCTCTGGGCTGTGCCTCGATCGTGGGAACGGTCGATCAAAATAAAGTCATCTCCGCACTACGGGGAACGGAGGTTGTATCCGATGCGACGAACCTAATCGCGCTGCACATCGCGGAACTGATAAAATACGATAAATCGCCAAGAGAGGATTTTTTGCGATTCTGTACGACCCACAGGCATGTCCGTGCACAGTATTTTGGCGATACGCCAGGGATGCTCGCACATTTCCACCTCTTCTGTATGGTCACTTCCGGAGTCGACCAAGGATCCTACGACTTTGAGCGAAGATCGCTGTGGGACAACATCGAAGTTTACCGGACGATTTTCGATTCGCTTTTCGGTTCGACTATCGAAGTGATCATTAGCGAGCGGGGCGGCTATAAAGACAGCGCCGGTCTGGTATCGAGAGTGATCGAATACGGGCGTAGCTTGAAACTACCAGACGTGGTCATTCGCGCAGGCGATTCACAGACGGAAAATTTGTACTATAAGGGGCTGCAATTCACCATAAAAACGGTAATCGATGACAAGGAGCATTACATCGGTGACGGAGGCTTCGTAGATTGGACAGAAAAAATGCTCGGAGCCAAAAAAGAACGTCTATTGATCAGCGCAATCGGATTGGATCGATTGTTGGCGTGAAGGTACCCGAGTAGGTGCCTTCCAATGGCGCGGATCGGAAGAGGAGTCGAAAGTGTAAATGAAGAGTTCTATTCTAACGATAATCATCGTTGCAGCATTAGCGATCGTTACGGGATGCGGCAACGAAACGATTAGCAACGAGAAAATTGCGGAGCAGTATGTTGAGGAGCAAGGTTATATGGTCACTTCTCGAAGCGCCAACGTTCAAACATACGTTCTGGTTAAGAGCAAACTGTTCGGAAGCGAGGATTCCATGCTGTATCAACAGACATGGGGCGTGCAGAAGGTAGAACCGGATCCGTATATCGGGAAGGAAATAGCCGTCTACGGCTTCACCGTGAGAAACCATCCGCTCGAAACGATCTATAACCGCGAGACCGACATCGCCGTTATGGTCTGTGAAGGCAAGGTGATCGGCGGAACCTCATTCCCGGCGCAACAGGATGAGTTGTTGATGGGTTGGCCTTATTCACTCGATGGCCAAACATTGGAGGAAGTAACGGGATTGACTTATCAAGAGTGGTCAGATAAGTGGAAGAAGAAATACGGCAGTTAAAGGTTGGTGGCGACATGGAGGGCAATCGTTCCGCAACCGATCTAACGGGATAGAGGTGAGACATGAATCGGAACCAATCTTGGACTATGCAGAAGACGATAGGGATCCTGCTTATCGCTGTAGGGATCTTCATCCTGATGGCCGTTATCGGAAACGAGAATCGGCGTGAAGCCAAGCCACTATACTTAAGCGGATATAGTGAAGAGATAGCCGGCGAGCCGAATGAGCAGTCGATTGTGCAATTTTCGATTACGCTGCATAATCCGGGAGATAAGGCTTATGCGATTGAAAAAATCGTACCGATCGTATCGGATCAAGCCGCTTCTCTTATTCGCGTAGACCCCCAGCTCATTACGGTCAATGATCGGATCGGGAAGAACAAAGAATTGAGTTATTATTCCCAGTTCGTTATCGACACAAGCGCATTCACAGCGGATGAAATAACGTCCATTATCCCGATCATTCGTAGTTATGTCGTGACTTATGGAGAAGGCCAAGTGGCTATACTGGATGTACAATAGAATCTCTTACATAGAGTCATGCTTGGAGGGATCGCTCATGTATAACCATGAGAACGAAGAAAAATTAACCGGGGGCAATGTCTCTAACGTATATCGTGCGGGCGATACCGTGCGGCGCGACATCAAACCGGGCAGCGAAAAGATCCATAAATTACTCAACCATCTAGAGAAAAAGGGATTCAGCTACGCACCGAGATTTCTGGGCATCGATGAAAGAGGAAGAGAGGTTTTATCCTACATCGAGGGTGAAGCGGGCCATTATCCTCTTAAGAAATACATGTGGTCGGATGAGGCCTTAATCGAAATCGCGAAGATGCTCCGACAGTATCATGATTCCGTGCAAGATTTTGCAATGGACGAGAGCTGGGAACCGATCGATAACACCCCTCAGCCGTTCGAAGTGCTATGCCACAATGATTTTGCGATATATAACATCATTTTTCGCGATGAAAGACCGGTTGGCATCATCGATTACGACGTGGCCGGACCGGGGCCAAGAATATGGGACATTGCTTATGCGCTGTATACCTGTGCCCCCTTAAGCAGACTGTACCTCTCAGAAGCAGGTGAAGTCGTCGACTATGATCCATTGCAGCATGCCGACCGCATGAAGCGCAGAGTCGCATTATTCATCGAATCTTACGGTTTAGAAACGGCTGATCATGTTGCGGATATGGTGCTGCTGCGGTTAGAAGCTCTATGTCGCACGATGATTAGAAAAAGCAGCGAAGGTGATGCCGCTTTCCAGAAGATGATCGACGAGGGTCATCTTGAACACTATCGACGCGATATTCGATTCATTCGAGAGCATCAAGCAGAATGGAACTAACTCGATAATACGGAGGAGACGCAGGATGAAACCAACGATGACCTTCGGTATCTGCCCGGTGCAGTCGATCTGATAACGGATTGCATCGGGCTCTATACGAGTTATCAGTACGCTGCACCGATTCGCATGCATAGCGCTTAACGAACATGTGGAGAGGTGGATGAACATGAACGGACAAATGATGAAAGAACTATGGCTGAAAGAGGAGCGAAGGACATTTGCAGGCTGGGATTTTTCCCGTCTCGAGAATCGCACTTCGGAACAAGGCTTGGACTGGGATTATCGCGGCATTGTTCAATCGCATCTGAAGCCGGAGAACACTATGCTGGATATGGGGACCGGCGGCGGCGAATTGCTGCTGTCGCTATCGCCGCCAAGCGGGCGCACCTATGCAACCGAATCGTATCTGCCTAATTACGAGCTGTGCCTGGAGCGGTTGCCCATGCACGGCATTACGGTACGGCATGTAACGGACGATGACAACTTGCCTTTCGCGGATACATGCTTTGATCTCGTGATTAACCGCCAAGCATCCTTCGACGCACAAGAAGTCTACCGCGTACTGAAGCCGGGAGGCTTGTTCATCACGCAGCAAGTAGGCGGACAGAACAATCTCGCGCTCACGCATCGATTGCTAGGCGAAGAAGCGTCACGAACGACAGATCCGGCGTTCAGCTTGAAGTCTGCGTCTCGCCAGCTTCTTGATGCCGGTTTCGCGATCCAGGAAGGGAAGGAATGTTACCCGATCCTCCGATTCTACGATGTCGGAGCGTTGGTCTATTATGCGACAATCATCGAATGGGAGTTTCCGGGATTCTCGGTAGAGCGCTGCTATGATCGACTCTGCGAGATGCAAGAAGATGTCGAGAACATGGGCTATGTCGAGAGCAGGGAGCATCGATTCTTCATCCTGGCGACAAAAGCAGAAGGCGGAGGTACGCATGATCGTTGAATTTACCATGGAGGATGGCGTTCTGGAGCAGCCTGCTTATTTGAAAGATGAGGCAGCCTACAATCTTCTCCACCTCATTACCGAGTCGAAGCTAGCGTTACGCTTGACGAGCAGAGGAAGAAAAATCATTTTCGCGCAGACGCCGGGACATAACGCGTGGCTGTGGCTTGCGGAGCAGGCAAACGACAGCGAACGCCATCGGCTGATCCATCAGCTAGTCGACTATCTAGCGAAACGCGATATCGTCCTGCCTGGGGTGACGGGATCTGCGCGGACGGTGGAGCTTTTTGCGGAGCGGTATGCTGCGGCACGTCGACTCGCCTATGAGACGCATATGGGCATGGAGTCGTACAGCTGTCCGAATGAACCCTACCGACCGAATGTAGCCGGACGACTGCGGGTCTCGAATCGTAAGGATGCTCCGGTCATTGCGGAGTTCCTGGCCGGATTCCAAGCAGATGCTTACGGAACACCGTCGGATGCAGAGAGCCATCTAGCCGCAGCGGAATGGATGTCCTCGAGCGGCAAGCTGCATGTATGGGTCACCGATGATGAGATCGTGTCGATGGCGAATCTCGCGCATCGATCGCGAAGATACGGCAGGATCAACTCGGTCTACACCCCGCGCCCGCATCGAAAAAAAGGGTACGCCAGCGCGATCGTGTCTGCGTTATGCAGCATCTTGCACAGCGAGAAGCTGATCCCGATGCTGTATGCGGATCAGCAGAATCCCGATTCGAACCGCGTCTACCGGAACGTCGGGTTCTTGCCTTCCGGCATAGTGAACGATGTCAGGTTCTTGGGTTGACGGGGGGGTATCGATTGTTCGATCCGATGACGCATCCGGAGTGGGTGAGTCCGCATAGCGATGCGTGGTATGCGCAGTTGGGCAGCGAATCAGGGGTCTATCGATACCCCTGGAAGTCGCGGTTCGATGGACCGACTGCCGAGTCGATATTCTCGGACAAGCTGTCTGAGTATGCCCGGAACGGAACGGTTCTCGAGATTGGATGCGGACATGGAGAGTTTGCGCATTCGCTAGCATCGGTAGCGGCGGAAGTGACCGGAATCGACACGTCTGAGACCTTCATTGCCGCCGCAAAAGCCAACTATGCCGCGCCACATATGCGTTTCATGGTTGTCGACGGCAATGGGGAATTGCCATTCACAGATGGTAGCTTCGATCTCGCCTATGCGAAGAAAGGACCGACGCAATGGTTCCGGGAAGCGAATCGAGTCGTCAAGGCTGACGGAGCGGTCGCGGCCTTGTATCATGCCGGCAGCCACGGCCTTATCCGTGAGGTTTTTCCGGGCCTTTATCATCCTGCACCGTACCCGATTGCTAGCGACATCCTGCCCGAACTCGGATTAGTGCACTCGGGGCTTACGGAAGTAAGATCCGAGTTATTGGAAGAGACGGAGTACTTGGCTTCCGCGGAGGATGTCTTAATTAAGAAATGCTTCGGTCAGAATGAGCGCCTGCATGATGCTGTGTGGGAGGCATGTTTGCGGGACGTGGAAAAGATTTTCGACCGATATGCATCTCCTCTAGGGCTACAAGTGACGAATTGTTATTACCTGGTGACAGCGAGAGCGTCGCCCTAGGAGAGGAGGGATGGAGTGGAACGGCGGATGATCGGCAAGCTCGTGGGGATTGCGAGGTATCCGGTGAAATCGATGGCAGGCGAGGAGCTTCAGCACGTTCGTGTTGAACCTTACGGTGTGCGCGGTGACCGCAGCCATGCATTCATCGAAGACGGCATCGAGGGCTGGGATCGTTATCTGACAGCGAGAGAAGTGCCGAACTTATTGACTTACCGTGCAGCTTACGAGATCGGCGGGGATTCAGATGAGACGGGATTCCCGCGCTTGCGAGTGACCTCTCCGGATGGGAGGCGTTTCGAATGGGATGAGCAATTGCTCGCGGAGATCCGGCCGCAGACGAAGCGTTCGATCTCCTTGCTGCGGTGTCAACCGGATGAGGAGTCGCTCATGGCCGTGGATGCCGGCGGAATTCTCATCATTACGGACCGTACGCTGCGCAGGCTGGAGCAGTTGTTGGGACGATTCGTTGATCGCAGGCGTTTTCGCGCGAACTTGGTGGTCGAGTTGGAAGAAGGGGAGATCATGGAGGACGCCGCACTGATTGGCTGCAAGCTGCGGATCGGCGATGCCGTGGTCGAGATTACGGAGGCTTGCGAGCGCTGTATGATGATTACGCTCGACCCGGATACGCTGGAACGAAACGCGCGAATGCTGAGGATCGTCAATGAGGAAATGGGGATGTTATTCGGCCTGTATGCCTCTGTCGTGCAGCCAGGCGAGGTCCGTGCCGGGGACCGCATCTACTTGGAGAAGCGCTAGGAGGTACGGTGAAACATGGATATAAATCCGAGGGTTGTTCTAGCTGAATATGAACGCTTGCCCAAGGCGGATCGGAGGCGGCTTGAAGAGGGATTGATTCGCATTCACGGAAGAAAGTTCAATATGACGTTGGAAGAGTTGGCGTCTTATACTGCGGCTGAACTGGGGAACATCTACAGAATCATCCAAGGCATCCATCTGACAAGGCAATATGTGCCCGATCTGCGAGAGGCGTATCATTCGATGGAGGTGAGCGACCTACCTAGTAGAGTGTCATTCGGACGAAACGAGCACGAAAGTGAGTAGGTTGTTAAGCGGAAGCGTGCAATGCCTGCATTTGTGCAGTTTTTTCTGATGATAGGGTCCATTTTGGCTGAATGCCTGCAAATGTACAGTTATTTGATGCCCTATCCACTCAAGGTGGCGTATCACGGTTGAAAAGATGTATATTTGCAGGAATTTACCAAATGGGGGCTTGTAAATGATATAAAACTGTAGATTTGCAGGAATATCAATCAACGCGATCGAATCGGCGTTAGAATATAGTATGCTGACGTAGAATTGTGCGGTTGAACGATAATCGGACGTTCGGGACCTGCCATTCGCAGCCAAACCTCAGCGGAATCGATCGCATGCAGTATCTCCAGCATATACTTCCCATTATAGTGAATCGAGATTAGATCGCCGATCATGTCGAGCAGCGGGAAGGTCTCGACGGCTTCCCCGATGTCGGCCGTCTGTGCCGATAGCTCAGACGTACGATGATGCGCAGGCTGCATACGAACAGCGTTGCTGGATCCTGCGAGAAGAATAATCTTTCCAAGAGAGTGAATGAAGGTCGCAGTATCTAGGAGTACTTCTGTTGCATAGCGCTCAGGAATGAGGTTCTCGGTAGAAGGGAAATTGCCAGGCAAGAGAGAGGACTGCATCAGCATCCTGTCCGTTCTGAACAATATGCGATGGTTCTCGATCGTAATCTCAATATCTTCTGTTACATTGTTGACCATGCGTGACAGGGCAGATAAGTGTTTGCCTGGAACAATGGCGGTTGCGACTGGCTGGCTGGCATCCGACTTGTATGCGAAAGTTGCTTGAGTCGAGGCTAGACGAATCCCGTCAGTCGCGCGTAATGTCAGACATTCGCTGTCTACCTGACAATGGACGCCGGTGAGTGCAGGACGTGATTCTGAAGCGGACACGGCGAAGGCAACTTGCTGGATCATTCCTTGGAGTACACGGTTCGGCATGCGGAACGTGAATCGAGCAGATTCACCCAACTGAAAGGCCGGATAATCGACAGCATCCATTCCGCACAGCCGATAGGTCGATATCCCTGAACGGATCGTGATGGAATAGTCTTCGCTCGTTTCGAGGATCAAGTTCGTAAGATCTAGTCGGCGAACGAGTTCATACAGCGACCGTCCCGGCACGACGAGGCTGCGGCACTGTTCGAGCATTCTAGGGGATTCAATCAGCGGGAGCTTGTACATAACCATCAAACCAATCGTTCCAGCGGTGAGTGTCAGGCAGGAAGGATCAGCCTCCACCCGAATGCCGGTTAGAACCGGAATGGAAGGCTTAGCCGGTATGATCGGGGTCAATTGCTGAAGTGCATGTGCGAGCGCCGTGCGCGAAACTTCTGCATGCATCCGTCATTTCGCTCCATTCTGCATCATCTGAGCACCGGATTCGATCAACGTTCGCAGGACCTCGGATTTGGATCGATTATGTTCCTGGCAATGCGCCTCGATCGCATCCCACATCTCGTCAGATAGCGTTAAAGAAACTTTGCGCGTGCTGCCGATTCCTTTGCGGCCGGCACCTCTACGAGGCCCGCCTCTTGTAAACATGAGCGATAGCTGTCCATCTTGATCGGGTATACCGAGTCTAATATCGTTGTTTGCCATGTACTCACCTTTCTTTTGAATTAGGTAACTAAAATCAAATTCTGCATACTATTAATGTATCACTGATGCACGCAATTGGCAATATCAGGAGATGCGAAATGGCAGGGCACGGCATCAATCATGAACAAGCGGCAACGATCAATGAGGAACTCGCTCATTAATTCAGTGCCAATCGATACTATTGCGGCACATTGGAGGAAAACGATGCAAGACTACCAGTCCACGTATAACGTGAGCAAGGCCGTTCTCTCATTCGAGGAAGAGATGGAGCGTCTGAAGCTGCAGGCGAGGATGGGGTGGCAGCAGGAGCTTCGACACTTGCAGTGGTTCGGGCTTCAGAATGGGATGCGGGTACTTGAGGTCGGGAGCGGGCCGGGATTCGTAACCGAGCGGCTGCTCGAGTCAATGCCTGACAGCCCGATCACCGCGCTTGAGATAGACGGTAAGCTGCTCGATTACGCACGGACAAGACTGCCGAACCGGCCGAATCTCGAATTCGTCCAAGCCTCCGTCATGGAGACAGGACTTCCTGACGACACGTATGACTTCGCGATAGCGAGGTTATTGTTCTTGCATATGCATCATCCGCTTGAGGCCGCCCGCGAAGTTCTTCGTGTGCTGAAGCCGGGCGGCAAGCTCGTCATTATCGATCTTGATGACGGCATATTCGGTGCGGTTCATCCGGATATGGAAGCGATGCCGTCGATTCTGCGTAAGGTTGCGGCGAGCGTTGCAGCGCGTGGAGGGAATCGAATGATAGGCCGGAGTCTTCCCAGACTGTTAACGCAAGCAGGGTTCGCGGATATCGATATGGATGCCGTCATCCAGCACAGCGACCTGCACGGAATTGAGGGATTTCGATGGCAGTTCGATAGCAGGCGATTCGACGGCTTCCGTGCCAGAGGGATCATCACGGATGAGGAGTTCGAGCAGTTGAGCCGCGCTTCCGAACAGCTGAGCCATTCAAGCGACGCATACGCGATGATGGTCTATGTCATGGCCTGCGGCGTGAAGCCGGCATTGGGAGATGGAACCAATCTTGATAAAAAACCTTGACCATCCCCCATAATTTAGCTATTATAATCATCAATATCAATCCAGCAATCTTGCCGATGAAGAGAATCCAACTCGGAGGCGTTTACGCCAAGAATGGCGCCATTCTAAGTAAACCGGGCCCGCCCGTTATCGCGGAACCAAGTTGGAGACCGTCCGAACAGGCGGCTCAAATTGGGTGGCACCGCGAGCTAGCGCTCCTCGTCCCAATCGGATGAGGGCGCTTTTTGTATTTATACACCCATACGATTCAAGGAGGAGTACGAGAGATGACGAAGAGAGCGTACGTATTCAACCCCGGTCCGGCAGCGCTCCCGCTGGAGGTGCTGGAAGAGGCGCAGCAGCAGCTGGTGGACCACGAGCAGATGGGACTCTCCATCATGGAGATGTCGCACAGGAGCAAGTACGTGCAGCAGATGAACGACGAGACGCAGCGGCAGCTGCTGGAGCTGCTCGGACTGCAGGAAGGCGAGTATCATGTCCTGTTCATGGGCGGAGGGGCAAGCACGCAGTTCGCGCTGCTGCCGATGAATTTCTTGACGCCGGATACGACCGCGAACTATGTCTTGACAGGCAGCTTCTCGGACAAAGCGTGCAAAGAAGCGAAGTTCATCGGCAACACGCATGTCTCCGCGAGCTCCAAGCCTGACAGCTGGAAACGGATCCCGGACATGCAGGCTATTCAACTGTCGGAGCGGGCGGCCTACGTGCACATCACGACGAACAATACGATCGAGGGTTCGCGGTACAACGCGCTGCCTGAGACCGGCGACGTGCCGCTATTTGCGGATATGACGAGCGACATTCTCAGCCGTCCGCTGCCGTTCGACCGATTCTCGCTGATCTACGCCGGCGCGCAGAAGAATCTCGGTCCGGCAGGAATGACCGCCGTGATTCTCAAGGATGAACTGCTGCAGCGAGCGACGAAAAATATTCCGGTGATCATGCGCTACGAGACGTTCGTGAAGGATCGTTCGCTCTATAACACGCCGCCAGTTCATGCCATCTACATGACGAATCTCATGCTGCAATGGGTGAAGAAGCAGGGCGGACTGGGAGCGATGGAACAGCTGAATCGGGAGAAAGCGGGGCTGCTCTACGATAAGATTGACGGAAGCGGCGGTTTCTACAAGGGGATCATCCATCCGGAGCATCGGTCGGATATGAATGTCACATGGCGCATGCCGAGCGAAGAACTGGAGCGCGAATTCCTGGAAGAGTCGAAGAAGCATACCTTCATCGGTCTCGCCGGACATCGCAGCGTAGGCGGATTGCGAGCTTCGACCTACAATGCCGTGCCGAGAGAAGCCTGTCTAGCGCTTGCAGACTTCATGGCGGACTTCATGAAGCGCAAAGGGTAGGCTCGGCCGACCATGATGCGGACCATCGTGATCAGCGATATCCATGGCTGCTTCCAGCCGTTCGCCAATCTACTTAATGAGGTTAATTATAAACGGCATAAAGATCGATTGATCCTGTTGGGCGATTACGTGGATCGAGGGTATGACAGCTGCCAGGTTGTCGAGGAGGTCATGCGGCTTGTAACCGAGGACGGAGCGATTGCGCTGCAAGGCAACCATGATGAACGATTCGTCGAGGTCGTGAAGGGCAGGGACCCGGCAGCGGCGGATAAATTCATGCTCCATGGCGGGCGGCAGACGATCGAGAGCTATGCAGGACCGGATGCCTCGCTGGATCAATTCAGGCATGCTGTCACAAGCCGGTATGCACATCACCTGTCCTTCTTGGAAGAGCTGCCGTACTATTACGAAGATGAGCATTTCATCTATGTGCATGCGGGTGTTCACCCCGCTTACGCGAACAACTGGAAGGAGCAGCCGAAGCGCGATTTCCTATACCTGAAGGAGCCGTTCTTGTCGCGTCCGGCCGCTGCTGGGAAGACGGTCGTCTTCGGGCATTCGAGAACGAGCGAGCTGCACGGCAAGCCGGATGTGTGGTTCGGCGATGGCAAGATCGGCATCGACGGCGGCTGCGCATACGGACAGCGGTTGAACGCGCTTGTTATCCAAGGGCCCGATTATAGGAAAGTGTATGCGGTGCATGCATAAGCACGAATAGAGAAGCAGACGGCGTCGAAATGAGCCGTCTGCTTCTTCTACGTCGTTCAAGCCTTCTGGGCAGCGGGCGCATAGAAGACGTCGCTATGGTAGTGCCGCAGTCTTTCCCAGTTGCCGGGATTGGTCGTATCTGGCATGCGGCGTTCGAGAATGGCCTGGTAAAGTTCGGTTTTCTCTTCCAGATGGGCGACATGCCGCTTGGTTTCTTCGAGTTGAGCAAGCGCCGCTTCTCGATGCTCCATCATGAGCGCGAAGCGCTCCGGTATGGACGAATCCCCTTGGAGACAGAGGTCGACATATCGCTTGATGGCTTCAATCGGCATGCCGGATTGCTTGAGGCACTTGATGCCGTGGAGCCAGTTGACCGATTCTTCGTCGAACAACCGGATATTATTCGCGTTGCGCTGAACGCTCGGCACCAGCCCTTTATCGGTGTAGAACCGTACGGCATGCTCGGTGAGTCCCGTGATCATTGCGGCTTCTTTGACTGTATGCATAGACAAACCCTCCTCAAAAAAAACAAAATGACCTGTTGACTTCGTGTAACACGAAGGCTCTAAGCTCATTGTAGTGCAATTCGACCGCAAGCGGAACCTCCGCTGCGGTGCCCGGTTATCGGGACTAGCGATAGCGCCACTATACTTGTAAACTTAAGGAGGAATATGCAATGCATACTGTAACTTTGAACAATGGGGTGCGAATGCCGCTGCTCGGTTTCGGCGTCTATCAGATTCCCGATGCGGAACAATGCGAGAATGCGGTCTATGATGCGCTGACGGCCGGTTACCGCCTGATCGATACCGCCGCAGGCTACTTGAATGAAGAAGCAGTCGGACGGGCGATCAAGCGCAGCGGCGTACCGCGCGAGGAACTCTTCATCACGACCAAGCTCTGGGTACAGGATGCCGGCTACGAGCGCGCTAAGCTTGCATTTGCCAAATCGCTGAAGAAGCTTCAGCTCGACTATCTCGATCTCTATCTGATTCATCAGCCGTTCGGCGATTACTACGGTGCTTGGCGCGCGATGGAAGACCTGTACCGCGAAGGCAAGATCAAGGCGATCGGCGTCAGCAACTTCCTGCCCGACCGTCTGATGGACCTCATCGTGCATCATGAAATCGTGCCGGCAGTCAATCAGGTCGAAACGCACCCGTTCTATCAGCAGACCGAGAGTGCCGCTTTCATGAAAGAGCAGGGCGTGCAGCACCAGTCTTGGGCACCGTTCGCGGAAGGACGCAACGACATGTTCGGCAACGAAGCGCTGACGGCCATTGCGGAGAAACACAACAAGACCGTCGCGCAGGTGGTGCTGCGCTGGCTGGTGCAGCGTGAAGTCGTTGCCATTCCGAAATCCGTGCGCAAAGAGCGGATCGTCGAAAACTTCGACATCTTCGATTTTGAGTTAAGCGCGGACGATATCGAGCAAATCTCCGCTCTCGATACGCGGGATAGTCTATTCTTATCCTACCATGATCCGAAATTCGTCAAGATGCTGGGTACCCTGAGAGTCGATTTGTAAGAAAGGCGGAATCATGATGAATAACATCGATGCGTTGCAGCAGGATCGCTATGTCATCCTTCACGCGGACGATTACGGCATGTGCCATGCGACGAATGCGGCCATCACGCAGCTGCTGCAAGAAGGCGACGTGTCTTCGACGACGCTGATGGCGAATTGTCCTTGGTCGCTTGAAGCCGTTCGTGCAGCCAAGGCCGGGGGGGTCGACATCGGACTGCATGCGACGCTGACGAGCGAATGGGCGCATTATCGTTGGGGGCCGCTGGGTCGTAACGGCAATGTGGACACGCTGGTGGATGAGCAGGGATATTTTCCGCGAAGCGTGGAGCCTGTCCGGCATGCCGACCCTGCTCAGATCCGCGCCGAGGTGACGGCTCAGATTGAATGGGCGCTGCGCCAAGGGCTCGACCTGACGCATCTGGATACCCATATGGGGGCGCTGGACAGCTTCACCGACATCTATGTCGATCTTGCAGCAGCTTACCGGCTTCCGCTGCGGTTCGCGTCGAAATATGCGTTCGCCTGGAAGCTGCACGGCCAGGAGGGCGATGTTGTCGAATATGCGCGCGAGAAGGGCGTCTTGTTCCCGAACGAACTGGTAGGCCTCCCGTTCTCGCCGGGACCGGGGGAAGGTTATCGCGAGATGAAGAAAAGGTTGATCGCCATCCTGCGCGGCCTTGCGCCGGGCGTAACCGAGATTATCGCGCATCCCTCGCTCGATACGGATGAGCTCAAGGCGATCACGGACACGTGGCAGGTGCGCAAGTACGAGTTCGACTTGTTCCGCGACCCCGACGTGAAGGCTGTCCTAGCGGAAGAGAAGCTTCGCGTCATCGGCTGGCGCACATTGCGCGACTTGCAGCGACGATAGGGCGATGCTCTAAAATCTCCTTCGCCTCGCCTCCTATCCTATGATAAGATAGAGGACATGAGATCGGCAGCATTCGACACAGCCAGAGAAGAACGCGGAGGGGAAAGCATTGGCTCAGTTGTATTACAAGTACGGCACGATGAACAGCGGCAAGTCCTTCGAGATTATCAAGGTTGCGCATAATTACGAAGAGCAGAACAAGCCGGTCATGATATTCTCGCCGGCGATCGATGCCAGGAACGGTGCGGAACGCGTCGGTTCGCGGGTCGGGATGACGAGACAGTCGATTCCGGTCGATGCCGATACGAATCTGTTCGAGAGCGTGAAGGCGCGCCAGCCGAACCCGGAGAAGAAGCAGGTCTACTGCGTGCTCGTCGATGAAGCGCAATTCCTGAACAAGGAGCATGTGCTGCAGCTGACGCGCATCGTGGATGAGCTGAACGTGCCGGTGATGGCGTTCGGGCTGAAGAACGACTTCCAGAACCAGCTCTTCGAAGGCAGTTATAATCTGCTCCTCTATGCGGACAAGATCGAAGAGATCAAGACGATCTGCTGGTACTGCGACAGGAAAGCCACGATGGTGATCCGTTATCGGGACGGCAAGCCGGTGAACGAGGGCGAACAGATCCAAGTCGGCGGCAACGAGGACTATAAGCCGGTCTGCAGGCGGTGTTATAAGGCGGCATTCGAGAGCTAGATCGCGATATGAGAACCCTTCCGACTCGCTTCGGAAGGGTTCTTCATGTTCATGGGCGGTTGATTTGGACGGACTGAGGGAAGGTACTTCGCTAATAAAGTCGTCGCATTCGTTATTGGCCGAGGGAGTGCAGTGATTATTATTAATATTCGGTACTTGTGCGCTAATTAGGGAACGTTTGTTCTCCAATTCGCGCATGATGTACATTAGGATGAGAATTCAGGGTTATAAAGCTATTTCTGCGTTTGAGCTATCGTTAATAGCGAATCATCTTCGCTAAATCAATGAACCGTGCGGCTACGAAAAAAAGATACCATTCGTATCATCCACCTCGATTCACGCCGAGCAAGCTAAAGGCGATCCCCCCCGAAGAAACTCGGACAAGCCCAGTAAATATGGGACAAGCACGTAAAATTTACCCCCTAAAAAATCTCCTCCACACCGAAACATTATGTATCGATACAGCGTTAAAGGTATGACGATGCATCAGACAGTCTCTCTTCGCGCCAGCGGTCCAAGATGCGCTAGTAAAGTTAGTAAAGGGAGGAACGGGTATGAGAAAGTTACGCATGCTTCTGTTATCGGCCATCCTGCTGCTCGTCAGCATTCCACCGATTTGGGCGAGCGCAGCGGAGCTCGACACGGAGGAGAAGTACGATTACTTGGTAAAGAAGGGCATCTTTACGGGCTTCGACGACGGCAGCGCCAGATTGAACGAATCGATGTCGCGCGAGCAGTTCGCGGCGGTGCTCTTCCGCTTATGGGACCTTGAAGAGGAGTCGGGAAAAGCTTCCTTCAATGACGTTTTGAAGACGCGCTGGTCATTCGGCGAGATCGAAGCGGTCTCGGATGCCGGATTGATGAAAGGGATGGGCGGCGGGCTGTTCGCGCCGACGGCGAAGGTCACGATCGAGCAATTGGCGGCCGTGCTGGTGCGTGCTTACGGCGCATCCGGCCAGGCGGCTGACCGCGTGGACGGGGACGTGTCCGCATGGGCTGAGCATGATGTAGGCGTTGCCCTTCGGAAGAATTGGATTCCGGAGCAATCCGACTACACCCGGAATGCTCGCAGATCTCTGCTGGTAGAAGCAGCCTACGGCGTGTACTTGGACCTGGAGCCGGAAGCGGACGATAACACGAAGCCGCGTATCACGTCTTCGAAGATTAACGCCAACGCCACCGTGGAATTGATCTTCAGCGAACCGGTGAATGCGGCAACTGCAAAGAACGTGAATAACTATGATTTCAACAATGGCTTGGATATTCTTAAGATCGAAGTATCCTCGGACGGCAAGAAGGTCACGCTCACGACGGAGAAGCAGACGCAGGGGCTGCTATACCGGTTGACGGTCAAGGGGATCGAAGACCGCTCCGGCAATCGGATGGACACGCGGGACGATCTCTACTTCGGCGCGGTAGTCGACAACAACCCGCCGACCATCACGAAACTGACTGCCGACGATAACGAGCTTGTGCTGACGTTCAATGAAAGACTGGACCCCGAGTTCGCCGAGAACACGAACTTCTATATCATTGAAGGTCTCGGATTGCCGCACAGAGCCGACTACAACGATGCGGACAGAACGGTTACGCTTCTCACGGATGACCAGATTCACGGCAAAGTGTACACGATCAACGTCATAGCGGTCCGTGATCTCGCGGGCAACATGATCGCTGCCAATACGAAGCGCACATTTTCCGGGGCCGGCGGCGATACGGTATCCCAGCTGCAACTGGTATCGATTCAAGCGGTGAACGAGAACACGCTGGACGTCTACTTCAACCGTTCGCTGACGAATATCGGTCTTAGCAATTTCAACATCGAGATCGAGACCGATAACAACAATTGGGTGTCGATGGCGGGCTGGCGGTACTATACGCAGCGGAAGCCGGGAGACGACAACACGCTTCGCGTGCAATTCCGCACCGAAGACGACCGCAGCCCGTCCTTGTTCAAGCAAGGTCATGTCTATCAAGCTGAAGTGAGCGGTCTATCGGGCTTGTACACGTCGAACGACGCGAATGAGACGCTGTTCGCAGGCATCTCGGCGACGAATCCGGATCCCTACGTGACGCAAGCCGTCGCGACGAGCAGCACGACGGTTAAGGTAACCTTCAGCGAGCCGGTAAAAAATGTCAGCCGATCAGCGTTCAAGATTACGGGCCCGAACAATGACAATATCGCAATCGCCGGCGATCAGTTGGGCGATAAGACGAAGATCGTAACGGAGGTCGTATTGAATCTCGGCGAAGAGCTGCGCTCCGGCAATACGTACCGCATGACGTTCCTAACCGGCATAACGGATGCGGCGAACTGGAATCCGCTCCGAACGAAAGACGGCAACAATGCTTACCAAGTCACGTTCAGCGGCGTCGACTCACCGAACGCGGCGCCGCGCATCGCGAAGGTGAGCGCGCAGGACAGCTATACGATCAAGGTAGACTTCAGCGAACCGGTGCAGAATGCCGATCAGAACGTGTACGCGCTGCATAACGTGACGGATAACAAGAACGTACGCATATCGAAAGGCTCGCACGCCAATTATCAGATGTCCGCGGACCGTAAGTCGTTGACGATATCTCTGATTGCCGGCGAGACCGGACCGCTGAATGACAGAGACGACTACCGGCTTACCTATAATCGCGACACAGGCAAGATCGTGGATCTGCAAGGGAAGCGGCTCGATACGTCCAATGACGGACACGACTTCGTCTTCGCCGGCAGCAGCGCGGCGAATGCCAAGCCTCGGATCAAGAGCGTAAGCGCGAGCGAACAGACAATCGTAGTGACATTCAGCGAGAAGATCTACGGGTATACGAATCAGACCCAATATTTCGACATTCGCGTGGACGGCAACAGGATCATTCCGACGTCCGGCAGCATCTCGGGGGATGTCGTCACGCTGCGAATCCCTCGGGTAGACGATGGCGATTCGGGATCCGTCGCCATCTCCGAAGCCGGCGAGTCCGCCATTCGCGACACGAACGGACAGAAGCCGGCGATCGAGACGATTACGTTTCGCGTGAGCTAGCCCATACAAGACAGGGAGGGCATGTGCGCATTCT
Organism: Bacillota bacterium; assembly: GCA_023433615.1. Lineage (GTDB taxonomy): Bacteria > Bacillota > Bacilli > Paenibacillales > Paenibacillaceae > Paenibacillus_I. The sequence goes on from JAEZCJ010000034.1 coordinate 96,755, forward strand.
GCGTGCATGCCTTTCTGATGTCGTGTACAATGTAGCCATGCAGAATGAAGACGATCAATAGAATAGGGGAGAGACGAATGACGAAGCAATATGCGATCGACAAGGCGAAGCTGTACTATCGCGAGAAACGCAAATCCTACTACGTCGTTCAGCTGTCCGCGGACGAGTATGCCGTCATGGACAAGCAGGAGCTTGAGCAGACGTTCTCGGAGACCGGCATGCGTCCTGCCTCCATTATTTTCAGCATCGAATACGACAGATCGGATGAGGAGGAGGGACTAGCATGAGAGCGATTATGCTTCAAGGCCCAGGGAAGCCGGATTCCTTCCAAGTAGGGGAACTGCCGATGCCCGTACCCGGTCCAGGCGAAATCCGCGTGCGGGTTCACGCCTGCTCGCTGAATCCGGTCGATTATAAAGTCGCGATGAACGGCCATCCGGCCTGGACGTATCCCTATGTACCCGGCGTAGACGGAGCGGGAATCGTCGATGCGGTCGGAGAAGGCGTTACGTTGTGGAGGCGGGGAGATCGCGTCGTCTACCACGGCGACATGACGAAGCCCGGCACGTTCGCGGAATATGCGGTGACGACGGCGCATACGGCTGCAGCGATACCTGACGGCATCTCGTATACGGATGCCGCAGCGTTCCCGTGCGCAGGGTTAACGGCCTATCAAGCGCTGGTGCGCGTGATGGCACTCCGTCCGGGCCAGTCGGTCTTCATACATGCCGGAGCCGGCGGTGTCGGAGGATATGCGATCCAATTAGCGCGCGCGATAGGGGCTTCACGTATTATGACAAGCGCGTCGCCTTCCAGCTTCGATCATGTGCGTGCGCTTGGCGCGGATGCTGTCATCGACTATAACAGCGAGGATGTACATACCCGGATGATGGAGCTGACCGACGGGCTCGGCACGGACTTGATTTTGAATTCGATCAATCGCGTGACGGCTCAGGCAGACCTGTCCGCGCTGGCGTTCGGCGGGCATCTCGTCTGTATCGCGGGTGCGCCGGAGGTCGTGGCTGACTTCCAGCCGGGCAACAAGACGTTCACGGTCACGAAGCTGCTGCTCGGCGGCGCGCATGCTTTCCGTCACCGCGCGGCGCAGGAAGATCTGGCCCGCATGGCGGAGGAGTTCATGCAGCTGATGCTGGATGGCAAGATCGATCCGATGGTGTCCGAGATTATCGGTCTCGAGGACATTCCGAGCGCGTTGACCCGTCTGTCGGAGCGGCACGTGCGAGGCAAGATCGTCGCGAAGCTGACGGACTAGACGTATCCAATACGAAGCGGGGGGATGGGGCACATGTTCGTGATGTTCTCGCTAGCGCATCTGGCGGCGCTGGCGGCTGCGGTCGTACTGATCGCAGCCCTTCTCTCAGGCCGCAGGCAGCTGCGGAAGGAACCGGCTAACCGAGCGGCCAAGATTATGCTGGCGACGCTGCTGATCGGCTGCGAGGTCAGCCTGCATGCATGGTACGGCATGACGGATAACTGGGGGATTCACTCGCTTCCTTTTCAACTGTGCAGCATCACGGTGTGGCTGTCGGCCGCGGTCATGCTGCTGGGCAGCCGGGGGAGCAAGCTTCATGATATCGTATTCTTCCTCGGTCTGCTCGGCGCCTTGCAGGCCATGCTGACGCCGAATCTGGATTATACGTTCCCGCATTTCCGGTACTATCATTTCTTCTTAGCCCATATCGGCATTATCGCGGTCGGCGTATTCATCGTCGCGGTGGAGCGATACCGGCCGACGCTTCGTTCCGCGGGCAAGGCGCTGCTCTGGCTGCATGTCTTGGCGATCCCTGGAGCGATTGCCAATTGGATATCGGGCAGCAATTTCATGTTCCTCGCACGCAAGCCGGATACCGCCTCGCTGCTCGATCTGCTTGCGCCTTGGCCATGGTATCTGCTGCAGCTCGAAGTCATCGCCGCTCTGCTATGCCTGCTGCTGCTCGGCTTCGTGCGAGCGATTGAGCTTATACTTGGCGGAAAGCGGCGAGGCAGTACAACATGAGAAGGGTCTGATGCAGCATGCGTAACGAAAAAGATGCAGGGAGCCGCGGCAGCGGAGCCGTTAGCGAGGCGGTGACGCTAGGACGCATCCTGGCGTTCTTCCTCCCGCTGGGACTGTCCGCGAGCCTGGTGTCGCTCTCGCATGTCATCATTAACGGCACGCTGGCGCGTGCCTTGCACCCCGAAGCCACGATCGCGGCGTATTCGATCGCGATGAGCGTGTTCATCATCACCGAACGTCCGGCGGTATTCCTGCGGCAGACCTGCTCCGCTCTGGCCGGCGATCGAGCCGCGTTCCGGGCAGTGGCGATGGTGACTGTCTATGTCCTGCTGTTCACGCTTGGCTTCGGTACTTTCCTGTCATTCACGCCTGCCGGCGATTGGTTGTTCCAGACGTTATTCAATGCGGGCGACGATCTGCTGAACAGCGTCCTTGCCAGCTACCGCATCTTGATCTACGTGACGGTATTCTCCGCGATTCGCTGCTTGTTCCACGGCATCATCATTCGCAATATGCAGACCAAATGGCTGACGATCGGCATGGTCGTGCGGCTGGCGGTGATGTACGGCGTGTCGCAGGTCATCATTCATTCGGATTATGCGATCGACGGCCGCGCGGGAGCGGTCATCTTCTTATCGGGCATGCTCGTGGAGGCGCTGGTCAGCGCATGGGAAGGCCGTTCGATCTTGCGGCGCATGCCGCGGTCGCTGCCCGACTCCACGATCAAGAGCGCGCGCGACGTGTTCCCGTTCTATCGTCCGCTGCTCGTCACCTCGTTCTTGTCCGTCATCCTCGGCCCGTCCATTAACGCGATGCTGGGCAAGACGAGCGATATCGTGCTCGCGATCGCTTCTTACGCGATTGCGCTCAGCATCACGAATATCGTCACCAGCTTCTTCACGTACGTGCATCAGATCGTGCTGAACTTCTATGCGAAGGACGCGAAGCTGGTGAGGCGGTTCGCTTACGTATTCAATCTGCTTCCCGCCGCCATTATCGCCATGCTCGCGTATACGGCGGTAGGTGAGTGGGTCGTGCGAGCGATTGTCGGCAGCGAAGGGCAACTGCTCGACGAGAGCCTTAGGGTGCTGCGCGTCTTCGTGCTGTTCGCGTTGATATTCCCTTGGGTCGACTTCGGCAACGGGCTCGTGCTGCTGGGCAAGCAGACGAAGCTGATGGCGTTCTCGCAGCTCGGCAACGTGGCGGCGACGATATTGGCGCTGATCGTGACGGTCGCGCTGGTGCCTGCCTGGAACGGGATGGTCGGGGCGCTGGCCCAGTCGATCGGCATTGCGGGCGAATTGGCTGTGCTGGTTATCCTGCTGCGCCGTCTGGAGCGAAAGCGCAGGGGACAGGCGATCTCAGGCTCGTCTGAAGCGTGAGCGGAGGGATCGAATCAATGGGCGGCGGCCCTCTGTTTGTTCGTGCAAACGCGCGTTTATTCTGCTATACTAGGCGATGATACGAGGTACATGCAGGCATTAGGTTGGCAGGACAACGGTTGGAGGCGATCGAACAGCATGAGACAGATTAGAGCCTACGGTCCGCAAGACCTCCGGATGGTGATCGTCGGAGAGCCGAACCCCGGCGCGGGGGAAGTTCTCGTAGACGTGAGAGCGTGCGGAATTTGCGGATCGGATAAGTGGTTCTGGCACGTGGAAGAGCCGACCGAATATGTAGCGGGGCACGAGGTTGCCGGCCTGGTCATCGCGGTCGGCCCCGGCGTCGAGGCACTGCAGATCGGCGATAAGGTAGCCGTCAACAATGTGAAGGGCTGCGGCGATTGTCCGGCTTGCAAGGAAGGGGCGTACGTGCGGTGCGCGAACAAGGTCGAGCATATGGGCTTCGGCTTCAGCGAGCGCATCGTCGTACCGGTGCGGAATTGCTTGAAGCTGCATGAGAAGATCGGATATGAAGAAGGCAGCTTGATCTTCGATAACTGGGGCACGCCGTATTCTTCGTTGAAGCGGACCGCGATGGGAAGCGGCGACCGCGTCGTCGTCATCGGCTGCGGACCGATCGGACTGGCAGCGATCGGCCTAGCGGTAGCGCGAGGCGCGCTAGTCGCTGCGGTCGATCCGCTATCGTCTCGGCTTGAAGCAGCGAAGCGGATGGGCGCAGTCGTCGTGACTGAGCCGAACGACGCTGCGGTCGACGTGCTGCTGCGCTTCGCGCGGGAGAGCGGGAGAGACGGGGCGGACTATATCGTGGAATGCTCCGGCAAAGCGGCATCGTACGAGCTCGGCCTGCAGGTTATACGGGTAGGCGGCACGATCGTGGCCATCGGAGAAGGCGCAAAGTTCGCATTCAACTCCAGCACGATTATCCATAAGCATCTGACGATCGTAGGCACGCTCTATTCGACGATCGCGGACGGGGCTGCCGTGCAAGAGTTGATGCTCGACGGTTCGATCGATGCGCTGGCATTCGTGACGCATCGTTTCCCGATGGCTGACATTCCGATCCGCTTCGGCGACGTGATCGCGGCGAACGACGGATTGATCAAGGCGATTGTAGTGAACTGAACTTAGGGGAGGATACCGAAGATGAGACTAGGAATTGCCAGGAATCCCGTGCATCAGGATCCGGAGAGCTGGGCTAGGGCGTATAGCGGGGCGGGCTATCGCGCAGCGGTCAGCCCGGTGAAGAACGACGCTTCCGACGGCGTGATCGAGGACTACGTCCGCGCGGCCGCCGCGCATGATATCGTCATTGCGGAGGTAGGCGCTTGGAGCAATCCGATCAGTCCGAAGGCAGATGTCCGCGAAGCTGCCATCGCGCATTGCATCCGGCAGCTCGAGCTGTCCGAGAAGCTCGGCGCACGGTGCTGCGTCAACATTGCCGGCTCGCGCGGCGAGATCTGGGACGGTCCGGACGCGGATAATTTCTCGGACGAGACGTTCGAGATGATCGTGGAGACGACGCGGCACATCATCGACGCGGTGAAGCCGCAGCGCACGACGTTCGCGCTGGAGACGATGCCTTGGGTGTTCCCCGATACGGCGGATTCCTATCTAGCGCTGGTCAAGGCGATCGACCGGAAGGGGATCTCGGTGCATTTTGACCCGGTGAACATGATCTCGAGCCCTCGCATTTACTATAAGAACGGCGACATGATTCGCGACTTTATTGCCAAGCTCGGCCCGTACATCACGAACTGCCATGCCAAGGACATCCGCATCGCGAGCAAGCTGACCGTCCATCTGGATGAAGTGCTGCCAGGCACTGGCGCGCTCGATTACAGGACGTTCCTGACCGAGCTGAATAAGCTGGATCCGAACATTCCGATCATCATCGAGCATCTGCAGACCGACGAGGACTACGCATTAGCTGCCTCATTCGTTCGCAAGACGGCGGCCGAGCTGAATATAGCCCTGTAAAGGGAAAAGACTAGGACGCTCGATTGAGCGTCCTAGTCTTCGTCTTCCTCGCTTCGATACTCCAGCACATCCCCAGGCTGGCAATCCAGCGCTCGGCAGATCGCCTCCAGCGTCGACAATCGAATCGCCTTCGCCTTGCCGTTCTTCAGGATGGATAAGTTAGCCATCGTGATGCCAACCCGCTCCGAGAGCTCCGTTACGCTCATTTTTCGCTTCGCCAACATCACATCGATATTGATGATGATCGCCATGTCATTTCACCTCAGACCGTTAGATCGTTCTCGGATTTAATATCGATCGCTTCCTTAAGCAGCCTCTGGAGCACGGCGGCGAACACGGCGACCACCATGGAAGCGAAGACCATGGCCATGCCGACGACGATAATCCCGGGAGCGTCGTCCTTCTCCGCCATGAGATAGAAGAGCGGCATCCCTACCGCATACAAGCCGCTGAAGAAGACGGCGCAATATTTGATTCGCTTCAACGCCAGCACGGACAGTTCCGAGAATGCCTGTTTCTTATCGATATAGGTTAGCAACTGGAAGGACAGATACAGCGCATAGTAAAAGGGGATTGCCGTCGCATACAGATCGAGATACACGAGATACCGCAGATACGGATGTTCGGGATACAGCTCTGCCGCAAAATCCGCAATGTTCGGCACTGCGAAGATACAAAGTGCAAGCACCGGAATGCCCATTAGAATGACGGCTGCCTTCAAAAACAATGTCGTGCCTCGCTCCATCTAAACTCCCTCGCTTATGGTTGGATTTAACGACACTTTAGCACACCATTTATCGTAATGCAATAAATTATTGTCGTTGATCATGTATTCGTCCAGTTGGATACGGTTAGCGGCGAAACATGCGCATGCGCCGATAAGCGGCAGGCGTCATGCCCGCATATCTTTTGAACATGCGGTGAAAATGCGGCAGGCTCTCGAAGCCACACCGCTCTGCAGCCGACTCGACATTGTCGTCTGTCGTTGCGAGCAGCTCTTTGGCACGGGCGACGCGCTTGATCGTGACATAAGCCGTGACGTTCATGCCTGTGAGCTGCTTGAACACGCGGGAGAAGTGCGCAGGCGATACGGCTGCCCGCGCCGCCAGCGCGGACAATGTCAGCGGTTCCTCCGGGCGAGAGTCGATATGGCGAAGGATCGTACGCATCCATTGCGGTCCTACGCTGAGCGAAGAATCGCGCGTCATCCGACTCTCTGCATCATCCCAGTAACGGGCAACCGCGACGAGGAGCTGTCTGAGCAGCAGGGAGACGGCGTGCCGATGCCCGGTCTTGCCGTACGCCAATTCCTGCTGCATGCGGCTAAGCAGTTCCTCGACTTCCGTTCGCCGGTTCTCGTCAAGGACGATCCGGTAGCGGGCCTGTTTGCGCGCTACCTCGAATCCGTTCAAGTAGGAGAAGGATTCGCCGAGCGGCTGCTCATCCAGCAGCGTTCCGCTGAAGAAGACGGCGGTCGTCGTGAACGGGTCCTGTTCATCCGGGAATGCGCGGTGAATCGTATTGGCCGGCAGGAGGAAGAGGCAGCCTGCTTCCTTCGTATAGAACGTCTGATCGACGAAGAATGTGCCATGGCCTTCATACACATAGACAAGCTCGTACCAATCATGCAGGTGGTCGGGCAGCTCGGTCTGCCGAAGCCGCGTTGACCGGTAGCGCATATCGAATGGGAACGGGGTGTCATTGTCGAAAATTTTGCGGAAAGGGGATTCCATCTTCATCCCGCCGCCTCTCTAGTAGGGTCTTGCCTTATAGTATATCAAAATCGAGTATATAATGGAGCGAATCCGTTATTATGTTACGTTAAATACCGTTTATAATGGGGGTGACTAGGAGAACACAAGGAGTGAGTGGAGATGCAACAGTTGCCAACCTTGAACCGCACGCTGCTGCAGGGCGAAGACCGGGCGCTGGCTGACGCTGCAGGGAACAGCCCGATTACTGTGCTTCAGATCGGCGAAGGCAATTTTCTGCGCGGCTTCATCGATTGGATGCTGCACGAGTGCCGCAAGCAGGGACGCTATGCCGGGAGCATCGCCGTTACCCAGCCAAGACCGTCAGGCAGGCCTAAGATCGAAGCGCTTACACGACAGGACGGCTTATATACGCTCGTGACGCGGGGGCTCGTGAACGGCGAGCCGACGGAGAGCAAGGCGGTCATATCAAGCTTCCGGGAAGCGATCGATCCCTATGCGGAGTGGGAGCGGTTCCTTGCAATTGCCGTGTCGCCGGAACTACAGCTCGTCGTATCGAATACGACGGAAGCCGGATTGCGCTATATGGCGGAGGCGCTTGTGGAAGGCCAGCCGCTCGCCAGCTACCCGGCGAAGGCCGCATACCTGCTGTATCGCCGCTTCGAACGTTATGCAGGCGCGCCTGACCGCGGGCTCGTCTTCCTGCCCTGCGAGCTGCTCGAGCGCAACGGAGACGAGCTGCTGCGGTGCGTGCTGCAGCACAGCGAGGCTTGGGGGTTGCCGGATGCGTTCCGGGACTGGGTTAAGCAGCATAACCGTTTCATTAATTCCTTGGTCGATCGCATCGTGACCGGGCATCCGGGCGAGCAGCAAGCTGAGGCATGGTTCGCCGATTGGGGCTATCGCGACAGCATGGTGAACACGGCGGAGCCGTATCACTTCTGGGCAATCGAGGCCGAGGACGAGCTCGGCGGCCTGCTGCCGCTGCGCGCGGCTGGCATGAACGTCGTCTGGACGGAGGATCTGAAGCCTTATCAGACGCGCAAAGTGCGCATACTGAACGGCGCGCACACGCTGATGACGCCGCTTGCGCTCTTGCATGGCCTCGAATCGGTCCGCGAGACGATGAACCACGCGGAGCTGAGCGAATTCGTTCGCGCGGCCGTACGGGAGAATATCATTCCTGTGCTGCCGATGGCTGAGGAGGAGCTTCATGCTTACGCGGACAGCGTGTTCGAACGGTTCCTGAATCCGTTCATCCATCATCGGCTTGCCGATATCGCGATGAATACGGTCAGCAAATTCCGCACGCGTCTGTTGCCGACGATCGAGGCCTATGGCGCGCGCGGCGAAGAGGTGCCAGACAGACTGGCCTACGCGGTTGCGGGTCTGCTTCGCTATTATCGCGTGAAGCGGACGGACAGCGGAGACTACGAGGGACAGCGTCTCGACGGCGAGACGTATCAAGTGCGCGACGATGCCGCAATGCTGGCAATGCTCGAGGAGGAATGGCATGCGGACGACGGATCGTCGGCCGCAGCCCGACTGCTGGGCCGTGAGGAGCTGTGGGGCGAAGACTTGACGAAGCTGCCTGGCCTAGCGGAGAAGGTCGAGCGTTATCTAACAGGATGGGAGCGAGCGAACGGATGAATCGTTGGGTGAGGCTGCATCAAGACGATCATGTCATTATTGCGCTGCAAGCATTGGTGAAGGGCGACGTATTGGATCTCGGGGAGGAACTTGGCACGCTCCAGTTGCGGGACGACGTGCCCTCCGAGCACAAAATCGCGCTGCGGCCGGTCAAGCAAGGCGACGACGTGCTGAAGTTCGGCTATTCGATCGGCAAGGCCAAGTCGGATATCGAAGCCGGCCAGTGGATACACACGCATAATATGGGAACCGGGCTAAGCGGATTCCTCGAGTATGCGTACCAGCCAGTCGAAGAGGCTCGACAGCCGATGGGAGCATCTGCTCGGTCCTCGGCAGCAGCGGACAGGACGTTCCAAGGCTATCTGCGCGAGAACGGAGAGGCCGGCATCCGCAATGAGATCTGGATCATCAACACGGTCGGCTGCATTAACAAGACCTGCGAGATCTTGGCGAAGCGCGGCGATGCGATGTTCGGCGGCCGCGTCGACGGCGTCTACCACTTCTCGCATCCGTTCGGCTGCTCGCAGCTCGGCGACGATCTGAAGTACACGCAGAAATTGCTGGCTTCGCTCGTGAACCATCCGAATGCGGCGGGCGTGCTCGTCGTCGGACTCGGGTGCGAGAACAATCAGGTCGAGCTGTTCCAGCAGGCGATCGGCGATTACAATCCCGCACGCGTCAAATTCATGAAGTCGCAGGAGGTAGACGATGAGCTCGAGACCGGCCTTGAGCTGCTCGAGGAGCTCGTCGTCTATGCGGAGGGCTTCAAGCGAGAGCCTGTCCCGGTGTCCAAGCTGAAGCTGGGATTGAAGTGCGGCGGCTCGGACGGCCTGTCCGGAATTACAGCGAATCCGCTCGTCGGCCAGGTGGCGGACCGGCTCGTATCGGCAGGCGGAACGGCGATTCTGACCGAGGTGCCGGAGATGTTCGGAGCCGAGACGATTCTGATGAACCGCGCGGCGGACGAACGCATCTTCGAGCAGATCGTCGACTTGATCAACGACTTCAAGCGCTACTTCATCCGCCACGACCAAGAGATCTACGAGAATCCGTCGCCGGGCAATAAGGCTGGGGGGATCACGACGCTGGAGGAAAAATCGCTCGGCTGCACGCAGAAGGGCGGCCGGTCGATCGTGACCGATGTCGTGCCTTACGGCGAGCGCGTGACGAAGGCGGGACTGAATCTGCTGGAAGCGCCGGGCAACGACCTTGTATCCGTGACGGCGCTGGCGGCAGGCGGCGCGCATATCGTGCTGTTCACGACCGGCCGCGGCACGCCGTTCGGCGGGCCGGTGCCGACGGTCAAGCTCGCGACGAACAGCGATCTAGCCGCGCGCAAGAAGAATTGGATCGACTTCAACGCCGGGCGGCTGCTGGAGGATCAGAGCATGGAGCAGCTTACCGACGAGCTGTGGGAGCAGATTGTGGCGCTCGCGTCGGGCGAACGGCAGACGCTCGGGGAGCGGAATGGCTTTCGCGAAATAGCCATCTTCAAAGACGGCGTCATCCTATAGGTCGCTTGTGATCATGATGAAATGCTCCGAAGCTTACTCGACGTCGAATCTTGAACGCTAGCGAATTTTCCGGTGCTCATGTAGCTTAGACTACACTGCGCTCCTCAAATTCTACTATCGTTCAACCTTCTCGATGCTGACAAGCGACCCTGTAGAATGGGAATAGAACTTATCTATTCCCAATCCCTTCCTTAGGCAAGCTGTTGCCGGACAGGTATAATAGGGGATAGAGAGCCGCCATGATGCGGCCGGGGAGAGAGGATGTAGCCTGCCGTGAATCGAATGGATGGGAGACAGCATGCGGTATTTTTTGACCTGGACGATACGTTGTATGACCAGCTTGCGCCTTTTCGCGATAGCGTGAAGGCATGGGTTGCGCCGGAGCTGCTGGAGAACGTGGATTACTCGGCGTTGTTCTATCGCTTTCGCCATCATAGCGATGTATTGTGGGAGCCCTATTGCCGCGGAGAGCTGCCGCTCGAGAAGATGCGGATGCAGCGCATGGCGCTGGCGCTGGCAGAGATCGGGATCGAGGCGGATGAGCAGCTATGCCGCCGCGTGCAGGATGCGTACCTCGAGGGGCAGGGGCGCGTCCGCTACTGGCCTGGCGTCGAAGCGTGCTTAGCGGAGCTCTCCGAGAGCGGCTGCCTGCTGGGCATTATCACGAACGGACCGAAGGAGCACCAGCTGCGCAAGCTGGAGGCGCTGGGTATCGAAGCTTACATCCCGCGCGAGCGCTGGTTCATCTCGGGAGCGATCGGGCTCGCGAAGCCGGATCCTGCGTTGTTCAAGCACGTGAACCGAGAGACAGGGACCCTTCCTGCATACAGCGCGTATATCGGCGATTCGTGGGCGAACGACGTGGAAGGCGCGCTTGGCGCGGGTTGGTACAGCATCTGGTTCAACAGCCGCGGCAACGCGGCGCAGGAAGGGCCGACACCGCATCTCATCGTATCGGACTATACGGAGCTTGCATCGCTAATACTGCGGGTGCAACGGGAGAAATTGATCGGATAATTGAGGCATGGAGGAGAGTTGCGGAATGGAACCGTTATTGTTATGGCCTGAAGGGGCGCCGCATGCTGCGGGCACCGGCGAAGAGGATCAACCTGCGATTACGCCTTATCTGGTGGAGGGCAGCGGCAATCCCGCGATTGTCGTATGCCCGGGCGGCGGCTATGTAGGCCGCGCTTGGCATGAAGGCGAGCCGATCGCGCAGATGCTGAATGCCAGCGGCATCTCGGCATTCGTGCTGCGGTATCGCGTAGCACCGTATCGATACCCTTGCGCGCTGCTGGACGCGCAGCGCGCGATCCGATCGGTGCGTGCGCAAGCCGATCGCTTCGGCGTCGACCCGGGCCGCGTCGGCATCCTTGGATTCTCGGCAGGCGGCCATCTGGCTTCGACGGCCGGCACGCACTACGATCGCGGCGATGCAACGGCCGCAGACCCGATCGAACGGGCATCCTGCAGACCGGATGCGCTCATCCTGTGCTATCCTGTCATTACGCTCAAGGAACCGTTCGCGCATCTAGGCTCGCGGAACAACTTGCTCGGACCTTCGCCGGACGAGCAATTGCTGGACTCCTTGTGCAACGACGAGCAAGTGACGCCTGACACGCCGCCGACCTTCTTGTGGCATACGGCGGAAGACAGCGCGGTTCCCGTCGAGAACTCGCTGCAGTTCGCCGCTGCGCTAAGCCGCCATAAAGTGCCGTTCGACCTGCACGTCTACCAGCCTGGGGGACACGGGCTCGGACTGGCCGATCAGCAGCCGCATGCACATGGATGGTCCGCCGCCTGCACGTCGTGGCTCGCTCTGAACGGCTTCGGCACGGGTAAGCTTTTGTAGCAGCAGATTGAAAGTGCGTTCGTGAAATAGGAGGCCGCCCCTCACTCATCGCAGATGACTGAGAGGCGGCCTTCTGCGATTGTGGCAATTGCGAACCCTGCGTCGCTGGGCGGTTTGAACGAAAGACGCCCGGTCAGCCCAACGAATGCGGTTTTTCGCACTCGTTTCCTCGCGACGGCCCGGTCAGCCCAACGAATGCGGTTTTTCGCACTC